>NZ_JBHSBL010000006.1:232854-304321 GCF_042650585.1 Actinoplanes subglobosus | reverse complement strand
GTCCCGGCTGCCGGCCGGCAGATAGGAGCGGTAGACCGGAAAACAGGCGGCGAGCTCGGCCAGGGCGGTGGGCGCGGCCTCGATCTCGGGTACGAGCGCCACGAGCCGCCCCAGCTCGGCGGCCAGGACCTCGGTCGCCACCCGGTACTTGGCGTCGTGCACCAGGTCCTGCCAGGACGTGGTCGTACCGGTCAGGTGGTGGTCGAGGGTGTTGAAGAAGGCCTCCGTGGCCGGGTCGACGAAGACGCCGTTGACCTCGGCCATCGCGTCGTAGCCGGTGGTGCCGGCGACCGGCCAGGCGGGCAGCCGCTCCCCCGGTTCGAGGATCTTCTCGACCACGATCCAGGCGTCCGGGGCGGCGTCGCGGAGCCGGTTGAAGTACTCGCCGGGGTTGCGCAGGCCGTCCGGGTGGTCGACCCGGATGCCGTCGGCCAGGCCCTCGTTGTACCAGCGCAGGATCTCGGCATGGGTGGCGGCGAAGACCTCGGGGTCCTCGACGCGCAGGCCGGCCAGGTCGGTGATGGCGAAGAACCGGCGGTAGTTGATCTCCCGGTCGCCGCGGGTCCAGTTGACCAGCTCGTAGTGCTGGCGGTCGTGGACCTCGCGGGGGGTGCCGTCGCCGGTGCCGTCGGCGATCGGGTAGCGCTTGTCGAAGTAGCGGAGCTCGCCGTCCTCGATCCGCAGGTCGTCGAGGGCGTCAGCGTTGTCGGCCAGGACGGGCAGGAGGATCCTCCCGCGCGACCAGTCGACGTCGTAGTGTCCGGCGAAGTCCGATTTCTGGCCGTTCTTCAGGACGTCCCACCAGGTGGGGTTCTCAGCCGCGGCCCCCACACCGGCATGGTTGGGGACGATGTCGACGACGAGGCCGAGATTCGCCTGGTCGAGCGCACTCTTCAAGGCCGCGAGGCCCTCCGCGCCACCCAGCGCCGGGCTGACCTGCGAATGGTCCACCACGTCGTAACCGTGCTGCGAGTCCGGTGCCGCGGACAGCAGCGGCGCCGAGTAGAGGTGACTCACCCCCAGGTCGGCCAGGTAGTCGACTATCTCGGCGGTGCTGCTCAGTGGGAACTCGGGGCGGACCTGGACTCGATACGTACTGGTCGGGCGCATCAGACCGTCCTGTCGAGAACGATGAGGGACCGGTCCGGCACCCAGATCTTGTGTCCGGCCTCCACGACGGACGGGCGATCCGGAGCCGGGTCGGCGGTTTCGATGACTCTCTCCCACTTCTCCCCGTATTCGGTGGGAGGCGTGGTGAACTCCAGGGGCGCGTCGTGCGCGTTGAAGAAGAGCAGGAACGAGCTGTCCACGTGCCGCTGGCCGTACTGGCCGCGCTCGCGGATGCCCTCGCCGTTGACGAAGAGCGCCACCGCCCGGCCGAAGTCGTTGCCCCAGTCGTCACCGGCCATCTGCCGTCCGTCCGGGGTGAACCACTCCAGGTCGGGCAGCGGGTCGCCACCGCCGCGGGCGGTCACCGGCAGCCCGGTGAAGAACCGGCGGCGCTGGAAGACCTGGTGCCGGTGACGGAACGCGATCAGCTTGCGGGAGAACTCCAGCAGCTGCTCGTCGGCGTTCTCCCAGTCGATCCAGGCGATCTCGCTGTCCTGGCAGTACGCGTTGTTGTTGCCCTGCTGGGTGCGGCCCAGCTCGTCACCGTGCGAGATCATCGGCACGCCCTGGCTGAGCATCAGCGTGGCCAGGAAGTTGCGCCGCTGCCGGGCCCGCAGCACCAGCACCTGCGGGTCGGTGGACGGGCCCTCGATGCCGCAGTTCCACGACCGGTTGTGGCTCTCGCCGTCCCGGTTCTCCTCGCCGTTGGCGTCGTTGTGCTTGTCGTTGTACGTCACCAGGTCGTTGAGGGTGAACCCGTCGTGCGCCGTCACGAAGTTGATCGAGTGGAACGGTTTGCGCCCGTCGTCCTGGTAGAGGTCGGCCGAGCCGGTGATCCGGGACGCGAACTCGGCCAGGGTGGCCGGCTCCCCGCGCCAGAAGTCACGGACCGTGTCCCGGTACTTGCCGTTCCACTCGGTCCAGTTGGGCGGGAAGTTGCCGACCTGGTAACCGCCGGGCCCGACGTCCCACGGCTCGGCGATCAGCTTCACCTGGCCGACGATCGGGTCCTGCTGCACCACCTCGAAGAACGTGGACAGCCGGTCGACGTCATAGAACTCCCGGGCCAGCGTCGACGCCAGATCGAAACGGAACCCGTCCACGTGCATCTCGGTCACCCAGTACCGCAACGAGTCCATGATCAGCTGGAGGCTCTGCGGGCTGCGCACGTTCAGGCTGTTACCCGTACCCGTGTAATCCATGTAGAACTGGGGTTGATCATCCACCAGCCGGTAGTAGGTCCGGTTGTCGATCCCCTTCAGCGACAGCGTCGGGCCCAGGTGGTTGCCCTCGGCCGTGTGGTTGTAGACGACGTCGAGGATGACCTCCATGCCGGCCGCGTGCAGCGCCTTGACCATGCCCCGGAACTCCTGGGTCTGCTGGCCGAGGGTGCCGGTCGACGAATAGCCGTGGTACGGCGCGAAGAAGCTCAGCGTGTTGTAGCCCCAGTAGTTGCGCAGCCCCAGGTCGTGCAGCCGGTTGTCGTGCACGAACGAGTGCACCGGCATGAGCTCGACAGCGGTGATGCCCAGGCTCTTCAGGTGCTCGATGATCGCCGGGTGGCCGATCGCCGAGTAGGTGCCGCGCATGTCCCGGGGGATCTCCGGGTGCCGCTGGGTGAGCCCCTTGACGTGCGTCTCGTAGATCACCGAGTGGTGGTACGGGATGTCCGGCCGGCGGTCGTTGCCCCAGTCGAAGTACGGGTTCACCACCACGCCCTTGGGCATGTACGGCCCCGAGTCCAGCTCCGACATCTGATCCGGGTTGTCGAAGTCGTAGGCGTAGAGCGACGGATGCCAGTCGACATCCGAGTCGACGGCCCGCGCATACGGGTCCAGGAGCAGTTTGTGCGGATTGCAGCGGAGCCCGCGGTGCGGCTCGTACGGGCCGTAGACGCGGTAGCCGTACCGCTGGCCGGGCTCGACCCCCGGCAGATAGGCGTGCCAGACGAATGCGTCCTGCTCGTGCAGCAACACCTTCCGCTCGTTGCCGGACGGGTCGAACAGGCACAGCTCGACCGCCTCGGCCACCTCGGAGAAGATCGCGAAATTCGTGCCCGTCCCGTCGTAGGTGGCACCCAACGGGTACCGGTGACCAGGCCAGACCTGCATACCGTGCTCCTACCCTCGGCCGTCCTCATCGCGGGCCGGCGGGCGAATTCCATGCCCATCCGTGGGACCGGCTAACCCTGCCCGGCCGCGTCTGCGGTCATTCTCGCGGACTTCACTGCTAACGTCGGCCCGACTGTCCGGTTAGTCGCCGATATCTCCCCGTCCGGGGGTTTGGCGGGTATCACATCGAGTATTCGAGGCACCGTGCCGATCACCTTCGGACCGCAGGTCTGCGGCTCCCTCACCACCGATGGTGGCCGTGGCCGGGAATGGCTGGTCACCGACGGTCTCGGCGGCTGGGCCGGCGGCACGGTCAGTGGTCTGCGCACCCGCCGCGAGCACGCCCTCCTCACGGTCTCCGGCCACGTCGCGCTGGCCTCGCTCGACCTCACCGTCACCCTGCCGTCCGGTGCCAAGATCCCGCTGTACACGCACGCCTGGTCGTCCGGGTCGATCGAGCCGTCCGGCCACCACCACCTGGAGACCTTCACCCTCGACGACGGCCTGCCCCGCTGGCGGTGGCGGATCGGCGACGTCGTCATCGAGCGCGAGCTGGCCATGCGGCACGGCCATCCGTCGGTCGCCGTCGTCCACCGCGTGCTCAGCGCGCCCGGCCCGGTCGGTCTCGCCGTCGCCGCGATGTGCACCTGGCGCACCACGCACACCACGCGCCGCGCCGACGGCCCCGGCCTCACCGTCGAACCCGTCTCCGGCGGCGTGATCCTCGACGGCGCCTACCGGCTGCACGGCCCCGGATGGCAGCCCGCCGGATCGTGGCACCTCGGCGTCCGCACCGACATCGACGAGGACCTCTGGCACGCCGGCACCTTCTTCCGGCAGGCGGGACCCGGCGGCGCGTGCGAGATCTCCGCGTGGGCGGGCCCTCTCGGCGAGACCCCGCCACCACCGCCCGCCGTCATCGCCGCGGAGCGCGAGCGGGCCCATCGGCTGGTCGCCCTCTCCAAGACGGAGGGGTACGGCCAGACGCTCGCGATCGCGGCGGACAGGTTCATCGTCCGTGCCGCCGACGGTCCGGACGTCGTGGCCGGATACCCCGGCCAGGGCCGCTGGCCGGCCGACACGATGACCGCCTACGAGGGGCTGTTCCTCGACACCGGCCGCATCGACGAGGGGCGTGAGCTGCTGATCGCCCGCACCCGAGCGGCCGCCGGCGAGCTGCGCACCCCCGACGCCCCATGGCTGCGGCACGACGCCCTCGACGGCCCGTTGTGGCTGGTCCACGCCGTCGACCGGCACGTCGCCCGGACCGGGGACAGCGCCCTCGCCGTCAAACTGGTCGCCCCGCTGGGCCGGGTACTACGCCACCACCTGGGCGGTTCCGGGCCGCTCAGCATCGACCCCGCCGACGGGCTGATCCGGCTCGGCTCGCCCAGCCCCGAGACACCCCGGGTCGGCAAACCCGTCGAACTCAACGCGCTCTGGGTGAACGCGCTGGCCGCCATGTGCGAGCTGCTCGGCGAGGGCGGCCACGACGACACCGAGCCGCGGGCCCGGCACGCCCGGGCGCTGGCGTCGTTCACGGCCCGGTTCCCGGCACCCGAGGGCTGGCTGTACGACGTGATCGAAGGACCGGCGGCGGCCTACCCGCTCGGCGCCGGCACGCACCACGACGACCCGTCACTGCGGCCCCACCAGTTGCTGGCCTGGTCACTGCCGTACGGCCCGATGCGCGGCCGCCCGTCGGCCGCCGTCCGCGCCGTCGGCGAGTCCCTGCTGACCCCGCTGGGCCCGCGCACCCTGGCCCCCGGCGAGTACGGCTACCAGCCGCACCGCCCCGCCGACCCGGACATGGCCCATCACCAGGGCCCGGTGTGGACGTGGCTGATCGGCCCGTACGCCGACGCGTGCGCCGCCACCGGCCGCCCCGTCGACGGCCTGCTGGACGCCCTGGACGCCCACCTGTCCGAGGCCGGCGTCGGCTCCCTCGGCGAAACCGCCGACGGTGACGCCCCACACCACGCCACCGGCGTCCCGTTCTCCGCCCGCTCGGTCGCCGAGGCCCTACGGATCAAGCAGAGGTACCTGGCATGACCGCCACCCCACCCACACCCCACCCCGTCTCCTCCACCGCGGCCCCGCTCCCGCCCCTCGCCGCCGCTTCCCCGGCACCCCCCGCGTTCACCTCTCCAGCGGCCCTCGCCGCCGCCTCTCCGGCGGCGTTTCTGCTGGCCCGCTCCTTTCCGGTGGTCGCGGCATGAGCCGGGTCCTGATGTTGTCGTGGGAGTACCCGCCGCTGCTCGTCGGCGGGCTCGGGCGGCACGTGCACGCGCTCGCCACCACCCTGGCCAGGGCCGGTCACGAGGTCACCGTCGTCACCCGGCACAGCCCGGGCGCGCTGCTCGAGGAGTACACCGAGGGCGTCCGGGTGGTCCGCGCCCCCGACGACCCGCCGGCCTTCGACACCGCCGGCGGCGACCTGCTGGCGTGGGCGGTCGCGTTCAACCACACGCTCACCCGGGCCGCTCTGCACGCCGCCCGTACCGGCGGCTTCGACGTGGTCCACGCCCACGACTGGCTGGTCGCCCACACCGCGGTCACGCTGCGCGAACACCTCGACGTGCCGCTGGTCGCCACGATCCACGCCACCGAGTCCGGCCGTCACCAGGGTTACCTGCCGGCCGCCCACAACCGCACCATCGACGACGTCGAACGCTGGCTCACCACCGAGGCGGTACGCGTCATCGTCTGCTCCGGCTACATGAAACGCGAGATCGGCCGCCTCTTCGCAACCTCGGCCGACCGGGTCGACGTGGTCCCCAACGGTGTCGACGCCCTGCGCTGGCGGGTCCGTCCCCGTGCGGTGGCGGCCGCCCGCTCCCGCTACGCCGGCGACGACGGTCCCCTGGTCAGCTACGCCGGCCGGCTCGTCTACGAGAAGGGCGTGCAGCATCTGATCGAGGCCGTCCCCGCCTTACGCTCCCGGTTCCCCGGCCTGCGCGTGGTGATCGCCGGCGACGGCCCGCACCGCGCCGAGCTGGAGACCCTGGCGGCGTCGGCCCCCGAGGTGAGCTTCACCGGTTTCCTGGGCGGCCACGAGCTGACCGCCCTGATGGGCGCCTCCGACTGCTACGTGGTGCCGAGCATCTACGAGCCGTTCGGCATGGTCGCGCTGGAGGCGGCCGCCGCCGGAACCCCGGTCGCCGCCGCGGGCACCGGCGGCCTGGAGGAGATCATCGAACACGGCGTGACCGGCGTGAAGTTCACCCCTGGCGACCCGGCCGCACTGGCCGAGGCGACCGGCTGGGTACTCGGCGACCGCGACTACGCCCGCTCCCTGGCACTGCGGGCCCGCGAACGTGTCCGCGCCGACTTCAACTGGCCGGCCATCGCCACCCGCACCGCGGCCGTCTACGACTCCGCCCGCGCCACCGACGCCGACCGGGTCTCCCGCGAGGCCGAGCAACTCCTCTCCCGCATCCCCGCCCCCACAACCCCTCACCCGGCAGGCTGACCACCTGTCCCGCCGATGGCGTTCGCGGGCCGTCGCCCGGACACCTCAAGAGCGGCCTCTGAGGTGTCCGGGCGACGGCCCGCGAACTCGCCTCGCCCCCACGGCAAACCATGACCCGGCCGCGTCTCACCCCGGCCGCATCAGCCCGGCGGCGTGCCTACCCGGCCGCATCAGCCCGGCGGCATGTCGACCCGGCCGCATCAGCCCGGCGAGGTAACGCCTCCGGACCGCTTCAGCCCGGCGGGCGCGTCGCGGTCCGGAGGAGTCGCCTGCCTCGCGATCCACGCAGGCAGGGTTCGCGTAGCCGTACAAGATCAGAGGTTTGCTGAATAGACCGCCAACCCGGTGTGGGCCGCGGCCAGCAACGGCACGCTGACCTCGTGTTTTGTCGCCTCGGCGACCATGTCGCCGACGATCGCGCCGCTCTCGACCGGGAGGCCCTGGACGAGGTCGCGGTACATCGACGAGGTCGTCGGCTCGGTCGTCACGATGGTCGCCTCGAGCATCGCCGCCGCCTTGCCGCGAATCGGGTGGCCGGCGGCGGCCGCGACCGCGGACGTCTCGGCGGCGAGCGCGTGCAGGAACCCGCTGCCGCCGGGCGCCTTGTTGATCGCTCCGATCGAGCCGCGCATCAGCGTCGTGGCCGCACCGAGAGTGGCGAGAAGGACCCATTTGTCCCAGAGTTCCTGGACGATCGTGGTCGAGACCCGCGCGTCGAAGCCGGCACCGGTGAGCGCCTCGGCGACTGCGGCCAGACGCTCGTCGGCCTCACCGCCACCGACCGGATCAGCCGCCGCGGCAAGCGAATCGAGAGGGCCGAAGGAGAGGCGGTGCAGGGTGCTCATCTGGTGCACGTCGCCGGCCTCGTCGAGCGTCGCGTGGATCATGCAGACGCCGCCCCACGCCCGGTCCACGCTGAACCGGCGCACCAGCGACTCGATGTGCCGGATGCCGTTGAGCAGCGGGATCACGACCGTGCGCGGGCCGACGGCGGGGGTCAGGTCGGCGAGTGCGGTCTCCAGCGAGTAGCTCTTGACCGCGACCAGCACCAGGTCGTAATGCCCGTCGGGCTCGGTGACGGTGTGCGGCCGCAACGAGCTCTCGCCGTCGGGGCTCTTGATCCGGAGGCCGTGCTCGGCGAGGTGGGCCGCCCGCGCGGGCCGGACCAGGAACGTCACGTCCCGCCCGGCCTGCGCGAGACGGCCGCCGAAGTAGCCGCCGGTCGCGCCCGCGCCGACCACCAGGATCCTCATCCGAGCTGCTCGTCCTCGTAGCACCACCGCCACGCCTCGCCCGGCTCGAACGAGCGCATCACGGGATGTCCGGCGGTGGCGTGGTGCTCCGACATGTGCCGGCCCGGCGACGAGTCGCAGCAGGCCACCAGCCCGCATGTCAGGCACAGGCGCAGGTGCACCCAGTTATGGTTGCCGATGGCCAGGCACTGCGGGCAACCGTCCGCGTAGGCGGTGAGCGGCACCGGCTCGGTCGTCTCCTTCAGATGCTGACAGGTCAATCGTCACTCCGTTGCAGCTGGGACTCTTCGAGGTCGAGCTCGCGCTGGGCGCGGACCAGGACCTCCTCCGGGATCCGCCCCTCGTTGCGGGCGATCTTGAAAACGTGGCGTTCGGCTCTGATCATCTCGCGGCGCAGCCGGCCGTACGCGGCCGACGGGGTTTCCCGGTCCTGACTGCCGAGCCGCTCCCAGGCGTTGTTGCCGCGGCTCTCGACCAGGCCGCGCAGCCTGTCCACCACCGTCGGGGGCGCGCCGTCGGCGTGCTCCTCCAGCGCTTCGAGGGCGGCCCGGCCGGCCGCGTGCTGCACCCCGGCCTCGGCCAGCGCGTCCGGGGCGCTGTTGTCCTCGCGGACGCCGAGGCGGCGGGCCAGCCAGGGCAACGTCGTGCCCTGGACCAGCAGGGTCAGCACGATCACCGCGAACGCCACGAAGATCAGCAGCTCGCGGGGGTAGTCGGGCACGTTGTCGGCGCCGGGTGGTGGCAGGGTCTGCGCGGCCGCCAGGGTGACCACGCCGCGCATGCCGGCCCAGGCGATCACGGTCGGCACGGTGACGGGTGGTCGTGGCTCCCGGTTGCGGATCCGGGGGACGAGCCGGGCCAGGTAGGTCGCCGGATACATCCACAGGAAGCGGATCAGCAGCAGCGCGCCGAACACCACGGCGGTGACCTGCACGGTGGTGGTGACGCTGGTCTCGATGGTGCTGATCACCTGGCGGAGCTGGAGGCCGACCAGGAGGAAGACCACGCCCTCCAGCAGGAAGTTGATCAGGCGCCAGACCGCGTCCATCTGCAGACGTGAGGTGGGCGACAGCAGGTAGGGGATGCGGTGCCCGAGGTAGAGGCCGGCGATCACCACCGCCACCACGCTGGAGGTGTGCAGTTTCTCCGCGATGATCACCACGACGAACGGGGTGAGCAGCGCCACCGCGTCGTCGAGCAGCGGATCCTCGATCTTGCGGTGCAGCCAGGCCATGGCCGCCGCGAACGCCAGGCCGATCAGCAGGCCGCCCCCGGCCGTGAGCGTCACCCGGACGGTGATGTCCCAGAAGCCGATCGCCGTGCCGGCCAGCGCACCGGTCGCCACCCGCACCATGACCAGGGCGGTCGCGTCGTTGAGCAGGCTCTCGCCCTCGAGGATCGTCACGACGCGGCGTGGCAGGCCCACCCGGCGGGCGATGGCGGTCGCGGAGACCGCGTCCGGCGGGGCGACGATCGCCCCCAGCGCGACGCATGCGGCCAGCGGCACAGCGGGGAGCAGCAGATGGACGAGGAGGCCCACCACCATCGCGGTGAGCACCACGAGGCCCACCGCGAGCAGCAGGATCGGCCGCAGCGCGAGCCGGAACGCGGGCACCGAGGTCTGCAGCGCCGCCACGTAGAGCAGCGGTGGCAGGATCCCGATCAGCACCAGCTCGTGGTCGAGGTGCGCCTCCGGGAACCCGGGCACGAAGGACAGCCCGAGCCCGGCGACCAGCAGCACCAGCGGCGCGACGAACCCCAGCCGGCGGGCGAGTGCCGCGCCGACGACGGCGATCGTCACCAGAACGACAGTGTCGACGATCGTCTCCATGCCGGGAAGCTTAGAGACTCCCTGTGACAGTCCCCTACGTGGTGCTGACCACCCCGGATCGCGCGATCGTCCGGGTGTAGGTGCCCTCCAGGCTGAAGTTGTCCCGGGTCAGCACCACGTCGACGGAGAAGACGTACGGCGTCTGCGGGTCCAGCCCGGTGATGGTGGCGCTGACGTCACCGCACTTGGTCGGCGCGCTGCGGGTCCACCCGACCTCCTTCTGCGCGCCGCTGACCAGGTCCTGGTTGCTGGCCGTGACCCGGTAGTCGACGATGTTGCCGCCTCCCGGGTGGTACCAGGTGACCACGGCGCTGGTGGTGCCCGGCGTCACGGCCAGGCCGTCGATCGTCTTGATCCGCTGCATCGGCGTGCAGGTGCTGCTCGGTGTCGCCGTCGGCGAGGCGCTGCCGCTGGGCAGCGGTGGCAGGGTCGTCGACGGGGTCGGTGACGCCTTGCCGACCGGGGTGGTCGGTGACGGGGTGGGATTGCCCTCGTCGACGACGATCCAGTTGCGGCCCGCGCCGGCGGTCCCCTCGTCGCCCGGCCGGGTCGACGACGAGGACGAGGACGAGGAGCAGCCCACGAGCAGCAGCGGCAGCACGACGGCGGACAGGGCGACGGCGGACTTCCGATATCCCAGCACGTCAGGTGCTTCGGGTCGGCGCGGCGGAACCTTAGGGCTTGCGGTAATGCTCCCGCGCACGTTTCGCCAGATCCTTGGTGGCCGCCGAGTTGACCCACGTGCCGAGGATGATGCCGGCGCCCGGGACCATTTTGGCGAACATCCGTTTGGCGGCGCGCACACCGGCCATCTGCGCCAGTTTCACACCGAGTTTCACCAGCACCCCGGCGAGCGGGCGCCCGGAGTCCCCGGTGAAGATCCGGCTGGCGCGTTCCCGCCCGGCCGCGACCCCGAGCGCCGTCCGCGCGGTCTCGGCCACCTTGTGCACCCGCTGGAGCACCAGCAGGTCGGTGGCGCGCTCGGGGGCGACCGGGTCGGCGCCGTAGGCCGCGGCCACGTGCAGGACGAGACGGGACTGGGTCCAGGCGAGGACACCGACGTCGAGGACGGCGCCGGGCAGCCCGGCCGCACCGGATACCGCCCCGGACACCCGGGCCAGCGTGGTGAAGTGCTTGATCGCGAGATTGGCCCGGCCGTCGGCGTCGAGTTCGGGGCGCTCCTGGAGGAGCCGGGCGTTCCAGCCGGCGGCCTCCGGGCCCAGCCGGCGGACCGCGTCGAGGGCGAGATGCTCGGGAGCGTACTGCGGGTCGGCCTTCATCCGGGCCCACAGCGTGCTGGACGGGGCGACGGTCTCTGCTGCCTGCTGTTGATTCAAAGATCACTCCGAGGGGGACGGGGAAGTGGATCTGCATCCCATTGTGCGTGGTGCGTGCACGTCACCGGCACGGCGCTCCGGTGCGTAATGATGGGAACGTGCCGGAATGAACGCCGGCGGCCGGCTGTTACCGCCGGAACAGGCCCGCGTCGGCGGGCGCCGCTCTCACGGAGGTTCCCAGCGTGCTCGACCCCCACGGGCTCTACGAGGTGACCGGCGAGCTGCCGGCTCTGGACGGCCCGGTGCTCATCCAGGCGCTGACCGGTTTCGTCGACGCCGGCACCGCGATCCAGCTGGCCAGGGAGAATCTGCTGGAGCACCTGGAGAGCGAGGTCGTCGCCACGTTCGACCTGGACCAGCTGCTCGACTACCGCTCCCGGCGCCCTCCGATGATCTTCGTGGCCGACCACTTCGAGAGCTACGAGGAGCCCAGCCTCGCCCTGCACCTGGTCAAGGACCAGCTGGGCAGCCCGTTCCTGCTCCTGGCCGGCCCCGAGCCGGACCTGCAGTGGGAGCGGTTCATCGCCGCGGTGACCGGCTTGATCGACCGGCTCGGCGTCAGCGTCACCGTCGGTCTCAACGCGATCCCGATGGCCGTGCCGCACACCCGCCCGGTCGGCGTCACCGCCCACGCCACCGACAAGCGTCTGCTCGGCGAGCACGAGTCGTGGCTCCAGCGGGTCCAGGTGCCGGCCAGCGTCGGCAACCTCCTCGAGTTCCGCCTCGGCCAGTCCGGGCGTGACGCGCTGGGCTACGCGGCGCACGTCCCGCACTACCTGGCGCAGACCGGCTACCCGGCCGCCGCCGAGGTGCTGCTCGACTCGGTGTCGCAGACCACCGGCCTGGCCCTGCCGACCGGTGGCCTGCGCGAGGCGGCCAAGGCGGTCCGGGACGAGGTGGACAAGCAGGTCGCCGACGACGAGCAGGCGGGTCGGCTGGTCACCTCGCTGGAGGCGCAGTACGACGCGTTCCTGCGTGGCCGCCAGGGCAACCTGCTCGCAGACTCGGACACCCCGCTGCCCACGGCCGAGGAGCTCGGCGCCGAACTGGAGCGCTTCCTGGCCGAGCAGAGCCGCGACGACAACTAGCGGAACCAGGGTTCCCGCCGGCCGCGTCCAAGCCGGATGATGCGACGGGGAACATGGATCCTGTTGGTGGCCCTTCTGGGCGGGTGCGGCCCCGGCCCGGCCCAGCCGGTCGAGCCGGGCGCGGTTCCATCAGAGGCGGCATCGGAGGCCGCGCCGGCGGGCGAGCCCCGGGCGGAGGAGACGGCCCGCCTGCAGAAACAGGCCCGGGAGGCGCTCCAGCGCTGGGACCGGGCCGTCGAGGCCGCCGGTGGCGCGCCACGTTTCGTCCCGGTCGGCCCGCTCACCGGTCAGATCGGCGACTGGGAGCCGGCCCTGGCCGCCAACGCCAAGATGTCCCTCGGCAACGGGCACCTGACCATCATCGGCCGGCTGCCCGTTGCGCCGGAGGCCCGCGGCGAGGTGGTCTGGGAGGGCGGCGTGCGGGAGACGGTGCCGCTCCTCTCCGCGGAGGACGCGCTCGGCCGGATCACCGCCGGCTGGGTGGAGTGCCCCGGCTGCGTCCCACTGGAGATCACCGGCGCCCGGCTCGGCACTACCCGGGTGGAGACGACCCGCGGGCCCGCGACCGTCCCGGCCTGGGAGTTCACGGTCAAGGGCTCGCGGGTGCGGATCACCCGGCCGGCCGCCGGGGGATCCGGCACGGTGCAGGTCACGCCGCCGTCGTGGGACCCCTACAACAGCCCGGCCGGCCTCGCGATCACCTCGGCCGGCACCACCGTCGGCGGCCGGAATCTGACCGCCGGCTTCACCGGCGCGCCGCGGGACGCCTCGGAGCCGTGCGGCATCGACTACACCGCCGTGGCCGTCGAGGCGGACACCGCCGTCGTCGTCTACATCCTGGAGAGACACCACGCCGAGGGCGAGTCGTGCACCGCGATCGGCCACCCGCGGACAGCCTCGGTCGAGCTCGCCGCGCCCCTGGGCGAACGGGCCGTCCTCGAGGTCACCCAGGGTCTGCCGGTGCCGGTGACCATCACCTCTTGAGCAGCCAGGCGAGCACACCTGGAAGCTGACGGTCCCAGAAGTCCCAGGTGTGGTCGCCCGGCTCGAAACCCGCGTCCACCTCGACGCCGGCGGTCGTGCAGGCCGCCACGAACCGGCGGTTCTGCGCCACCAGGTGGTCGTCGTTGCCGCAGCGCAGCATCAGCCGCGGCAGCGACGACGGCTCGGCGACCCGGATCAGGTGCATCAGGTCCTCGTCGCCGCCGGCGACGATCCGGTCGGCGAAGACCCTGGCGACCAGGGCACGGATGTACGGGCGACGATCATGTTCCTGGATGTACGCCAGATCGAGCGCCCCGGACAACGCGGCGGCCGCGGCGAACCGCTCCGGCTCCCGCAGGGCCCACTTCATCGCCCCGTAGCCACCCATCGACAACCCGGCCACGAACGTGTCCTCGCGGTGCGACGACACCCGGAAGAACTGCCCGACCCGCTCCGGCAGCTCCGCCGACAGGAAATCCCAGAACCTCATCCCGTACGCCTCGTTGGCGTAGAAACTCCGGTCCACCGACGGCATGACCACGGCGACGCCCACATCCTCGGCATACCGCTCGACCGAACTGAACCGGGTCCACGCGGTGTGGTCGTCGGTCAGCCCGTGCAGCAGATAGACCACCGGCGGCGGATCCACCGCGTCCCCACCGGGCAGGATCACCGTCATCGAGGTGCTCATCTCCAGCGCCTCGGACCAGAAGTCACAGCGGACCAGTGCCATGATTCCATTCTCCGCTCCGGTGGGGGCCCGGTCGCACCGGACCGCGGTTCACTCGATGAACTGCCGGAAGTCGTCGAACGCCGGCTCGAAACGCTCGGCCGGCAGCCGGATCGCGCGGCAGCGCGGGTTCCCGGCGACGGTGCCGGAACTGCGGGTCATCTGGTCGCCGGTGGTGACGCCCTCGGCGACCCTCGTCCCCCCGGCGAACGCGTCGGGGATGACGGTCCAGCCCAGGTTGCGCTCGTAGTAGCGGACGGCCGTCCGGATCGAGGGCGCCCAGTCGTCGTCGAGGACGATCAGGCCGCCCGGCTTGACGATCTTGCGGAGGTAGTAGAGGTCGACGAAGACCTCGTGGAACCGGTGGCTGCCGTCGACGAACGCGGCATCGGCGACCAGGCCTTCGGCCAGCAGGCGCGGAAGCGCCTGGGAGGAGGGCTCCCGGATCAGCTCCGCGATCCGGTCCAGGCCCGCGCGGGTCAGGAGATTCCAACCCACATCGTGGTACGCGTCGCGCTGGAACGGGTCGATCAGCACATGTCTCGGGCTCGCGGATCCCGTCGCCGCCTCACCGGCCGCCAACGCCTCACCGGCCGTCAACGCCTCACCGATCGTCAACGCCTCACCGATCGCCAGCGCCGAACTGCCGTAGGCGAGTCCCACCTCCACCACGGTCCTGGCGCGCTCGGCCATCAGCAGATCCCGCAGCAGGTCGCAGTCTCGTTCCGGCAGTGTCACCGTGGCGAAGTCCAGCTCCGGACCCCTCGTCCACTCGGGACCGTCCTCGGTCAGCCGCTCGCGTACCCGCCGGACCCGTTCCTGATCGCTCGTCGCCATACCCTCAGGATGCCGGTTCCCACAGCAGCAGCTGACGGTGGTGCTCGAATCCGTTGCGCAGGTAGAAGTCGACGGCACGGCGGCCCGAATGGACGGTCACGTGCAGCAGGCCACGAATGCGCGCCTCGACCAGGATCGCCTCCATCAGCGCGGCGCCGATGCCCTGACCACGGTGCTCCGCTCGGACCATGACCGACTGGATGTCGCCGTACCGGCGGTCCATCGCGCCGTTGCCGGGCACCCGCTCGGCGACGAGAAGCCACGCACAGCCGACCACGCGGCCATCGATCTCGGCGACGAACGGCAGGTGGGTCCCGGCGTGGGCGGAGACCCATGCGGCGTACGCCGGAAGGTCGTCCTCATCGATATCCCGCAGCTCCGCGAGCACCGGCACGTCGGCCGGCTCAGCCATCCGCACGATCACCAGCCGGAGTCTATCCGCGACACCCACTTGATCGATCTCGCCCGCGACGAGCCGCACCCGCGCTGAGCTGTTTTCGCGTTGGGAATGTCGTACCCGTCGATTAGAATGTATGTACGAAAGAGGGGACCTGAGCTGCGGATCTTCAGGCCTTCGGAGGCCCGGTCCGGCCCGTTTTTCCGCAGTGCGAGCGAGGAGACGACGTGACGATCCCGACCACCACCCCCGTGCCCGTGATCCCTCCCTATGCGACGATGCTCGGCTTCACCCGCTACGTGTCGCGCACCGGTCCGGCCAAGGCCACGTTCGTCGGCGGCCTGCGCAAGCAGCGTGAGCGGCGCAGCGGTTTCAACCCGCACGGCCAGCTGGTGAAGGCTCTGAAGGCGGACATCGCGTTCCGCACCGGCGGCAGCTACCTCGGCGGCGTGGTCGACGTGGTGAAGGACCGATGGAAGCCGCTGTATGGGGCGTTGCAAGCCGGCGCCCGCACCTACCTGGCCTCGCTCGGCGACCCGGAGCAGGTCAATCTCGCGCAGACCCGCGACGCCATCGCCACGGTCGGCCCTCTGGCTGTGAAGATCAATCCGCACTTCGGCCTGCGCTACGACGACGGCCGGCGCGAGGCCGTCCGGATCCACTTCGACGAGGAGCCGCCGAGCCGCGAGGCCGCGATGGCGATGCTCCACCTGATGGCCCGCCACATGGACCAGATCCTGCCCAACGCCGAGCCGGTCCTGGTCGACCTGCGCCGCGGCGTCGCCCACCGCTTCGACACGTCGGCCCGCCCGGCTGACGTCGAGAGCTGGCTGGCCGGCGAGGCGGCGGCTTTCACAGCGATGTGGGCCGCCACCGCTTCCCCGGCCGCCTGACCACCCTTCCCGCCCGCCCGGCCGGGCACGCGCCACTCGGCGTGCCCGGCCACCACCCGTCCCCGAGGCCACAGCCCACCCGCGGCCGTCCATCACCCCGCACCACCCAGCCTTCGCGGCGCGGGTGGCGCGGCATGCCCGGACGGCGCGGCATGCCCGGACGGCGCGGCATGCCCGGACGGCACGGCTCGTGGGTGGGTGTGGTGCTCGTCGCCCTGTGGACAGGCTGGGGCGGGGAGCGGCTAGGCTGCGTCGCGTGAGTCCCTTTCCCGGCGTTCTTCCGCCGCCGCGCTCCTGAGCGGAGCGCTGCCACGCCGAGTCAGCCACGGCTGACCGGTTTCTCTGCTGTGCGCTCCGTCGCCGTTCTCTGACGACTCACTCTTCCTTTCGGAGCGCACGTGTTCACCTCGTACTTCTCTGGGGCCTTTTCGTCCTTCTTCTCGTCCGCGGCGGCCGGGGCCCGGCTCAGCCTGCTGCAGGTGTCCGCCGCCGGGATCCTCTGGGGTACCGCCGGTGTCGTCGTCCAGGTCGTCGCCGAGCAGACCGGGCTCGGGGCGCTGGCCATCGGGTTCTACCGGCTCGCCGTCGCCGCCGTGGTCATGTTGCTCATCGGGTTCCCGGCTCGGCGCCGGATCTGGGCCGCCTTCCGGTCCGCACCGGTCGCGATCATCGCCGCCGGTGTCGGGCTCGCCTCCTATCAGGGGCTCTACTTCGTGGCGGTGCGGCTCGGCGGTGTCAGCATCGCGACCGTGGTCAGCCTCGGTATCGCGCCCGTGCTGCTGAGTGCCTGGGAGACGCTGCGCACCCGGCGACGGCCCGGTGCCGCGACCCTGGCCGCCTCTGCCGCGGCCATCGGCGGCCTGATCCTGATCGGCGGCGCCACCGTCGAACCCGGGGCGTCCACCGCCGCCGGGCTCGGGCTGCTGGCCGCCATCGGTTCGGGCATCGTCTACGCCGTGTCCACCGCGATCAGCCGGCACACCACCCAGGGCGTGGAACCGCTCACGCTCACCACCTTGTCGTGCGCGATCGGGGCGGTCTCGATCCTTCCGCTCGCCGCCGCCGAGGGGCTGGCCTTCACCCCGCAGCCCGGACCGATCGCCCTGCTGGTCTATGCGGGCGCGATCACGACCGCCCTGGCATATGCGCTGTTCTACACCGGTCTCCGCCGGATCTCCGGCAGCGTCGCCGTGGTGGTCACCCTCCTCGAACCGCTCACCGCCGCCCTGCTCGCCGTGCTGCTCATCGACGAGCCGCTCGGCGTGGCCACGATCGCCGGCGGGTTGCTGCTGCTCGGGGCGGTGGCCACGCTCTACCTGGGTGCGGGCGGGAAGCCGGATCCGCTTCCCGCCGACCCGGCCGGCACGCCGGACCTCTCCGGCGAGGGCGAGCCGACAGCCGCACCGGCACGAGGCTGACCTGGGCCGATCTTGGCCATTCGACCACTGCGCGAGTTTCGCCGTCGTGCGGGCGGGCATGCCTGGATCAAGCCCGCGGTGTGGTGACTTCACGGTCGTCGGCGCGGTTTCCGGTCCGGCCGGCGTCCAGCGCTGTCTGCGCAGTGCCGATTCAGCGCTGGACGCCGGCCGCGAAGGCCCGGCCAGCTCCTGATGCTGCAACAGGCCTCCGCCTGGATCGGCAACATGGCGAAACTCGAGACCACCGGGAACCAGACGCACCGAGAACGGTGGCAGAGCGGTCAAGATCCGGCCAGGCGACAGGGTGGATGGGTTGCGTTGCGGGAACGGCTTAGGTGCAGGGCGGTTGCGGACGATGACTCCTGGTGTAGGTGGCAGGCGGGACCTGGGGGGCGTTCGGCCATGGGGAAGTTCGGGCAGGTGGCGGGAAGTGTGACGCTGGCGGCGGCGGTGGGCCTGGGTGGCTCGCTGGTTCCGGGGACGGGCGCCGCGGCGGCACCGGTGACGGGGCTGCCGAGTCTGGTGGCGTACGTGCGGGACGGTGACGTCTACGTCAGCAGTGGGGCGACCGAGCGGCGGCTGACCACCGGAGGCGGGTACGCCCGGCCACGCTGGTCCGCGGACGGGCGCCGGCTGGCCGTACTGAAGAAAGGTCAGGTCTGGGTCATGAACGCTGACGGCGCCGGGCAGCGCCGTCTCAGCACACGGCCGGCGGGTGGGGCGTCGTGGTCGCCGGACGGGAAGTGGATCGCGTTCGCCTCCCTGTCGTGCACGGGTGGACCGGGCGTGTACCGGATCCCGGCGACGGCGGCCGACGGGCAGCCGGAGGTGCTCTTCCCCCGGGACTGCCGGGGCGAGGACCTCCCGGCGGAGACGACGGCCGGCCCGGCGACCGGATCGCTGCGGGAGCGGCTCCGGTACGACGACGCGGTGGCCTGGTCACCGGACGGGTCCCGGGTGGCGTTCCGGGGCGGGGACTGCGAGTCGACGTATGACGCCTGCCTGACGATCGGGACGGTCGCGACCGGGGCGGAGCAGACCGTCGACGCCTACGGGGGTGGCGGCACCCAGAACCGGGGTTTCGCGGTGGTGCCGAGCTGGCGCCCGGACGGGGCGAAGCTCTCCTGGACCGCCTACCAGGGGGGTGAGACGGCTGCCGGGAACAAGCCGGTCCATCTGGTCGAGTACGACACGGCCACCGGCACGAAACGGACCGTCGGTGGCGCGCTGGACCGGGAACTCGCCTACGTCGACGCCGGTCGCGCGGTGGTGACCAGCCGGAACAACGGCGGCTCGTGGCTGACCCTGCTGGGGCTGGCGGGCGGTGGCCGTACCCTGCTGCGGTCCGGTTCCCAGCCGAGTGTCCAGCCTCTGCCGCGCTGAGATTTCCGCCGGGACGGGGGCGGGTTCTATCGTTGGCGCGCCATGAGTGAGACCGAAGCAGCAGCAGCCCGGCCCATCCGTACGTTCCATCCACGCCGTGGGCGGATGAGCAGCCGTCACGCGGACGCCCACGCGGCGCTGTGGCCCCGCCTCGGACTGACGGTGGTCGACGGGGACCGTACGCCGCTGGATCTGGTGACGTTGTTCGGCCGGGAGATACCGGTGGTCCTGGAGATCGGTTTCGGGATGGGTGACGCGACGGCGGCGATGGCCGCGGCCGACCCGGGCCGGGGCTATCTCGGGGTCGAGGTGCACACGCCCGGGATCGGCAACCTGCTGGCGCTCACCGGCGAGCGGCGGCTCGACAACGTCCGTGTCGCCCGCGGTGACGCGATGGAACTGGCCCACCGGATCGCGCCGGGCAGCCTCGACGCCGTGCACGTGTTCTTCCCCGATCCGTGGCCGAAGGCGCGCCATCACAAGCGCCGGCTGATCCAGCCGTCGAACGTGGCGCTGCTGCGCGAGCGGCTGCGTCCGGGTGGGGTGCTGCACTGCGCGACCGACTGGCCGGACTACGCCGAGGCGATGGCGGAGACGCTGGACGCGGATCCGGGCCTGCTGCGTCTTCCGGCTTCGCCGCACGGGCGCCCGGAGACGAAGTTCGAGCGGCGCGGCACCGCGGCGGGCCGCCCGATCACCGATCTGCGGTACGAACGCCGCTGACCCCGGCCGGCCGTCACCCGGGCCGTCGCTCCGCACCCTCACGCGCAGGGCAAAGGCTCGCGGGTTGGTGGCCGACTCTCAGGGTGTGAGGTGGATCGCAACCGCCTCGCTACGAAGGGGCCGAGGACGCGCGCCGCGACATTTGCCGGTTTTAGCCCTTTCGCGCATCTAGGCTTGAGGTGGAGGTCGGCCATGCGGCGAGAAGGCCCCGGCGATGCCGGGCGGTCCGGACGGGCGCACGCGGTGGAAGCCGCGTCTCCCGAGCCCACGGCCGAGCCTTACGGGGGGACGGCCGTCGACGAGCTCCCACGCTCGCCGGCGGCCGCCGGATTTCTCGGGCACCCGCCGCATCGCGGGGTTCTGACCAGCGGATCCGCCGACCAGCTGGCAGCGTTGACGGCCCGGGCGGCGGGCGCTCCGAGCGCCTGTGTCCAGTTCGTCGAGGGTGAGACGTTGCGGCTGTACGGCAGCTGGGGTCTCGCCGCCGACTGGGACGAGGTGAACCACACCGACCTGGAGCATTCGCTCGGCGGGATCGTGGCGCGCACCGGCGACGTGCTCGTGGTGCCGGACGCGGCGGCCGACGACCGGGTGCCGGCGGGAACGCTGCGGGACGGTGGCGGCGCCTACCTGGGCTATCCGGTGCACGATCGGAGGGGCATGGTGCTGGGCGTGTGCTGCGCCTACGACCACCGGCCCCGGGATTGGACGCCCGAGCAGGTGGCCGCGGTGGCGGAGGCCGCCGATGTGGCGACACTGCTGATCGGTGAGCAGTTGGCCCGGCACGAACTGGAGCAGCAGCACCGGTTTCTGGACGCGGTGCTGGACAGCCTGCACGACGGGGTGGCCGCGTGTGACGCCGACGGCCGGGTGGTGTTCGTCAACGAGCGGATGCGCCGGCTGTGGGGGGATTCGGCGGTCGAGGACGTGACGGGGCTGGCCGACAGTTCGGGGGTGCCGCTGGGGCGCGACGAGCTGGGCCTGTTCCGGGCGCTGCGCGGGGAGCGGGTCCGTGACCAGCCGGTGGCCGCGCACGGGCGGAGCCGCCGGACCAGGTTCTTCCTGATGGACGCGCAGCCGATCCGCGGGCTGGACGGCCGGGTGGTCGGGGCAGTACAGGCGGTGCAGGACGTGACCCGGCAGCGGCGGGCGGAACGGTTCCGCAGTTGTGAGCTGGCGGTGACCACGGCGCTGGCGGAGGCGCCGAGCATCGAGGCGGCCGGGCCACGGGTGCTGGAGGCGGTGGTCGCGACCCTGGACTGGGTGCACGCCGAACTGTGGATGGTCGACGACGGGACGATCCGGGCGGCGGCGCGCTGGAGCACCCCGGGCTGGCCGTCGAGTATTCCCGTACCGGAGCGGCTGGCGTACGGCCAGGGCCTGGCCGGCCGGGCATGGCAGGTGGACAAACCGTTGTGGATCCGCGACGTGGGCCGCCCGCAGAGCCTGATCTCCCCGGACACGTCGGCCGACCGCCTGCACACGGCGCTGGCGATCCCGGTGCACGACGGCACCGGCCCGATCGGGGTGCTGACCGTGTTCGCCGACGCGGTGGAGGATCCGGAGGACGAACTCGTCCCGCTGATGTCGGGGATCGCCGCGCATCTGGGGCAGTTCGTGGAGCGGCGCCGGGTGGAGGACCTGCAGCGGCAGCTGACCCGGAGCAAGAACGAGTATCTGGCGCTGATCGGGCACGAGCTGCGCACCCCGCTGACGTCGATCAGCGCCTACACGGAGCTGCTGCGTGAGGCGGACGAGCCGGGCCTGGTCCGGGACGGCCCGCGTCTGATCGCGGTGATCGAGCGCAACACCAACCAGCTCCGGGAGATCATCAACGAGCTGCTGGAGCTGTCGGCGCTGGACGCCGGGCATGCTGACGTACGCCGTACCCCCATGGATCTTGCCGCTGTCGTCCGTGAGGTGGTGGACCGGGCGCGGGTCGCCATCGACGGGGCGCCCGTGGTGATCGACGCCGACCTGCCGGGCGAGTTGATCGTGCCGGGCGACCGGGACCGGCTGCGGCACATCGTGGAGAACCTGCTGGGCAGCGCGGTCCGGTTCAGCCCGGACGGCGGTCATGTGGCGGTGTCGCTGCGCAGCACGGGGCGGGCGGCCGAACTGTCGGTGTCGGACGCCGCCGGCGACGTGCCGCGGGCCGAGCGGGAGCAACTGTTCACCGGCCACTTCCGGACCGCCCGCGGCCACGATCGGGTGCTGCCGGGCAGCGGGCTGGGCCTGACGCTGAGTCGCGCCGTGGTGGAGAAGCATCACGGGAGCATCGAGCTGACCGGCGGCGAGGCGGGAACGACGGTGCTGGTCAAACTGCCCCTGGAGGCGCGCTAGACGACTACTCGGTGGGGCGGCCGCGGCGGTCGATGTCGCGCTGGACCTCCGGGTCCCATTTCGAGGCGTCCCAGTCGTCGCTCTGCAGGATCGTGCGGGGCCGCCCGCCGAGGTCGGCCCGGCCGGTCTCCCGGCGGATCCGGCCGCGGGCGGCGACCACCCCGGCGACCAGGGCGAGCCACGCCCCGATCCGGAAGCCGGCCTGGGCCAGCAACGTCAGCGGCAGGATGTAGCTGAGGCTGATCAGCAGCAGGGTGACGAACAGCCCGCCGTACCCGGCCGCGCCCGGGCCGGTGGGTGACACCTTGTGCGCGCTGACGATCCAGACGATCGTCGACGCCAGCAGGCCGATCATGCTGACGAAGGTCACGAAGCCGAGGATCATGATCGTGAGCAGCAGCGGGGCGCTCGACAGGACCTCGGTCGGGTCGGCCGCGTTCTGCACGGCGGTGACGCCGCCCAGCACGAGGCCCGCAGAGAGCAGCAGGACCACCAGGAAGGCGATGCTGAAACGGATCACCCGGCGGGTGGCCAGGCCGAAGGTCTCCAGGTTGCCCTCGTGCGGTGGTTTGGTCTCGAAACTCATTGCCTCTCCCCGATCGACCGGACCATGATGGCCGACCGATCGGGGAGTCGCAAAGATTCAGCGTGCCGGGTGTACCACTCCGGCGGCCCCGCCACCTCGGCGAACGGGCTCGGACGAGGCGATCAGACGGCCGCCCCGGGTGAATTCGATGGCGGTGGCCGCGCCGAGTTCGGGGGCGTCGGCACCGAAGGTGTGCCCGAGCGGCGTGAGCGCCGGACCGTACCGGAGGCGGAACGCGGCCTCGGCCTGGATCCCGGCGCTGTTGCGCTGGGAGGCGCGCGGCGCGGCCATCGCCTCGGGCAGGGTCATGCCCAGGTCGAGGCGGTTGAGCAGCAGCTGGGTGACGGTGGTGATGATGGTGGCGCCGCCGGGCGAACCGAGCGCGAGGAACGGCTTGCCGTCCTTGAGGACGATGGTCGGTGACATCGAACTGCGCGGCCGCTTACCCGGCCCGGGCAGATTGGGATCGGGGGCGTCGCCCTGGGTGGGCGCGAAGTTGAAGTCGGTCAGCTCGTTGTTGAGGACGAACCCGCGGCCGGGCACGACCATCGTGTTCCCGCCGGTCGCCTCGATGGTGAAGGTGTACTCGACGACGTTGCCCCAGCGGTCGGCGACGGTCAGGTTCGTGGTGCTCTGCCCCTCCTCGACCGGCCGGCCGGTGGCAGTCGTGGCGCATCCGGAGCCGTTCAGGTCACCCGGTGCGACCGGCTTGACCAGGGCCTTCGTGCGGTCGATGAGGCAGGCCCGCTGCCCGGCCCAGGGATCTGAGATCAACTTCTGCAGGACCGAGGGCTCGGTGTACGCCCCCACGTACCGATTCCGGTCGGCGAAGGCGAGGGCCGTCGCCTCCAGGTAGTGGTGCAGCTTGTCGGTCGTGGTCGCCGAGGTGGGCAGCCCCGCCTCGATGATGTTGAGCGCCTCGCCGACCGCGACGCCGCCGCTGGACGGCGCGGACATGCCGTAGACGGTGAGCCCGCGGTAGTCCGACCGGGTCGGCGCCGGGAACCGGAGCCGGTAGCCGGCCAGGTCGGCCCGGGTGAGCACGCCGGGCCGGATCGGGTAGGCCCACGTGCTCCACGGGTCGGCGGCGACCGGCGGGTGCTGGATCGTGTCGACGATGTCGCCGGCGACGGCCCCGCGGTAGAAGACCCCGGTGCCCTTCCGTGCGATCAGCCGGTAGGTGTCGGCCAGGTCCGGGTTGCGCTGGACCGATCCGACGGCCGGTGGCGCCCCGCCCGGCAGGTAGAGCTCCCGGCTCGACGTGAACTGCCCGAACGCGGCGGCGTTGTCGGCGACCTGCTGGCGGAACGTGGCGTCGACGGTGAAGCCGCGGTCGGCGAGGCGTGCGGCCGGCTGGAGCGAGGACGCCAGCGAGCGGGTGCCCCAGCGGTCGAGGGCCTCCTCCCAGGTGGCGAGGGTGCCCGGGGTACCGGCGGAGAGGCCACTGACCCGGGCCTCGGTGAAGTCGTAGGCGAGGCCGTCGGCCGGATCGATGAAGTACCGGTCGGTGGCGCTCGCCGGTGCGGTCTCCCGGCCGTCGATGGTGGAGACCCGGCCGGTCCGCGCGTCGAAGTACACGAAGAAGCCGCCACCGCCGATGCCGGCCGAGAACGGTTCGGTCACGCCGAGCGCGGCCGCGGTGGCGACCGCGGCGTCCACCGCGTTGCCGCCACGGCGCAGCACGTCCAGCCCGATGGCGGTGGCGTCGGCGTCGACGGTGGCGACCGCTCCCCCGTACCCGGTGGCGGTCGGCTCCTTGACGGCGGCCGCCGCGAAGGCCGGTGGGGAGGCGGCCACGAACCCCAGGGTGGTCAGTGACAGTGCTGTCAGCGCGGGCAGGAACCGCATCGGTCCTCCAGGTTGGACATAGCCGGTCATCCATCTCTGCCTACCCGGCCGGGCCGGTGGAAGGCAACGGTCAGCCGACACCGAACGGCTTGGGCTCGACCGCCGGGCAGCTCGTCCCGTCGGCGGGCAGCACCAGATCGGTGAGGTACCGGTCGACGGCCGCGCTCACGCAGTCGCTGTGCTTGTAGGCGACGTGTCCCCAGCCCTGATAGGTGAGCAGCCTCGCGGACGGGCCGAGCTGCCGGGCCACCTGCTGCGCCCAGGGGTAGGCGGTGGCCGGGTCGTAACGGGAGTTCACGACGAGGACCGGGCCGGCCGCCGCGGGGATCGGCCGCTGCGGGTTGACCGGGGCGGCGGACCGGCCGAGGCACCCGGAGACGGCGGTCAGCGCCAGTGGCGACGCGCGCATCTGCGGTGCGCGGGCGGCCAGGGCGCGGAGCCGGTCCCGGTACCCGGTGAAGCCGCCGACCGGCAGTGACCAGTCCTGGCAGATGACCGCGGGGAAGCTGTGCGGGGTGAGGTCCTCCAGCACCGGGAGGGCGCGGCGGCCGCCGGCGGTGGGCTCCGGGTCGTACGCCTCCTCCAGGTAGTGGGCGAACGAGTACCACTGCGGGTCGTAGAACGCGCTGAACGCCGCCGAGATGAGTTCCCACGTGTCGATCCGGGACGGCGGGTCGTACGGGTCGGCCAGCTCACCGGCGGTGGCCCGCCGCATCAGCTCGGCCCACATCGCCGGGATGTCCCGCCCGCGCAGCACGCACCGGTCGTCCCGCGCGCACCAGGCCACGAACTGGTCGAACGCCCCCTGCACGGCGTCGGCGGTCTGGGTGAGGAACGCGTCGACGCCGGCACTGTGGTCCATCACGCTGTCCAGGACCAGGGCGCGGACCCGTTCGGGGTAGCGCTCGGCGTAGAGCTGGCCGAGCAGGGTGCCGTAGGAGGCGCCGAAGAAGCTGATCCGGTCGGTGCCGAGGGCCATCCGGACGGCTTCCATGTCCCGGACCACGCTGATCGTGTCGGCATGCTCGTAGACCGGCCCGCTGCGCCCGGCACAGTCCGCGGCGAGCCGCCGGTTGTACTCCTCGGCCCGCTGGAACTCGGCCTCGGTGGCGTACAGCGGCGGCGGTTTCGCGTCGACCAGGTCCTGGTCGCACAGGATCGGGGCACTGCGGCCGACACCGCGCGGGTCGATGCCGACGATGTCGAAACGGCGGCGGATCTCGGCGCCGAAGTAGTCGTGGTCGAGCGCGAGGTTGACGGCCGAGACACCGGGGCCGCCCGGATTGACCATGAGCACGCCGAGCTTGCGGGCCGGGTCGCCGGCCGGGCTGCGGGCCAGCTGGACGTCGATCTGCGGGCCGGACGGCACGGTCCAGTCGACCGGCACGCGGATCAGGCCGCATTGGACTTCGTCGTCCTCGGGACAGGTCGACCAGCGGATCGGCCCGACGGCGGGATCGAACCGCAGAACCCGGGGCGGCGCGCCGATGGACCGGTCGGCCAGGGCCGGTTGTGGCGCGTACCCCAGAAGGGTGGTGAGGGTGAGGATCGCGGCCGTGACCGGCTGTCCCAAAGCTCGCACCGGTCCCATCTTGGTCCGGATCCACCGGGGGATTCCGGCAAACAACATCATTTACCGCAGACGAGGCATGCCGTTGCGCGGCGGCCGTGGCACGGTGGAGAGATGACCATCACGCGACTCGCCGCCGCGGCAGCCGGTCTGGCCGTCCTGACCGCCTGCTCCTCCGACGGTTCCGCGGCCCCGCCGACCGTCGCCCCGATCCCGTCGGTGACCGGGGCGGTGACCCCCGCGCCGTCGGTCCCGGCCGGGACGCCCGATCTGGCAGCACCGGAGACCGTCGCCACCGGCATCGACGTGCCCTGGGGCCTGGCCTTCCGGCCCGACGGGAGCGCACTGGTGGCCGAGCGCAACACCGGCCGGATCCTGGAGATCGTGGCGGGTGGCGAGCCGCGCGAGGTCTACCGGGTGCGTGGCGTGGAGTCCGGCGGCGAGGGCGGCCTGCTCGGCCTGGCCGTGCGCGACGACTGGGTGTATGCCTACTTCACCGCGGCCCAGGACAACCGGATCGTCCGGTTCAAGCTGTCCGGCGGCGACCCGGAAGTGATCTTCGACGGGATCACCCGGGGCGGGCGGCACAACGGCGGGCGGATCGCGTTCGGCCCGGACGGGATGCTCTACGTGGGCACCGGCGACGCCAGTGAGGAGTCCCGCTCGCAGGACCGGGACGACCCGTCCGGCAAGATCCTGCGGCTCACCCCGGAGGGCCGGCCGGCGCCCGGCAACCCGTGGGCGGGCTCGCCGGTGTGGAGTCTCGGCCACCGCAACGTGCAGGGCATCGCCTGGGACGCGCAGGGCCGGATGTACGGCATCGAGTTCGGGCAGGACCGCTGGGACGAGGTCAACGTCATCGAGGCGGGGAAGAACTACGGCTGGCCCGAGGTCGAGGGCCGCACCGACGACGACCGGTATGTGAACCCGATCGTGCAGTGGGGCACCGACGACGCGTCCCCGAGCGGCGCCGCCGTGGCCGGCGACACCCTCTACGTCGCCGCGCTCAAGGGCGAACGACTGTGGACGGTGCCGCTCGGCGGTGGCTCGACGAAGGCGGAGTTCACCGGGAGGTACGGACGGTTGCGTACGGTCGCCGTGGCGCCGGACGGTTCGCTGTGGCTGACCACGTCGAACACCGACGGCCGCGGCGACGCACGCGACGGCGACGACCGCATCCTGAGGTTCCCGGCGAAGTGAACGTTCAGCCGGCGGGTGGTAGTTGAGGCAACGCCGATATGGCCGTCGCGTACTGACTCACCTGCCGGTTGTTGGGGGTCACCCCGTAGACGCGCAGCTGGTCCTGGATGGCCTGCTTGACGACGTCTTCGGACTGACCGCGATGCGTCTGCATCACCTTGTTGACGACATAGTCGACGCGGAGCTGCACCTGCCAGCCGATGGGCCGACGGCTGGCCTCGGTAGCGAGGCCGCTGATTGAGGCGAGTGGTTCCATGCCCCGGTAATCGGTCGGACCGGGGCCCGGGTTGACGATTCACGGGCCCCCTCTAACCCGATCGCAACCCGGGCACACCGAACCGGTAATCAGGCCTCGCGGTCCGCCTCCTCCGCCGGCGGGCCGTCCGGCTCCGGCGGCGGGTTCAGACGCAGCCAGAGCAGCATCAGCAGGCCGAGGGCCAGCATGCCGAGACCCATCCAGAGATTGATGCGTACGCCCTGCGCCTTCTCCAGCTCCGAGGGGCCGTCGAGGACGCCGATCACGGTGACGATCACGCCGTACACCACGAACAGGCCGCCGATCACCCGTCGCACGTCGAACAGCCGGGCCAGTTTGCGTTCCGCCATGGTCGTTCCTCCTCTACCAGACGGGGATGTACAGGACGATGGCCAGGACCACGGCGACCACACCGAGCAGCACCGGGTTGCGCCACCAGACCCGGTCGGCGGCCAACGTGTCACCGGCCGAACCACCCAGGCCGTACACCAGCCCCCGCAACTCGTCGTCGGGCTTGCCGGGCGTGAACGGGGTGATGATCAGGGCCACCCCGACGGCGACCACGAAGGCCAGGCCGGCACCCCAGAAGCTCTGCTCCAGGTCGGAGTTGAACTTCACGATCTCGGTCAGGTGCAGGATGTAGAGCACGAACGCGGACAGGAAGCCCAGGAACAACGACCAGAAACCGGCCCACGCCGACATCCGCTTCCAGAACATGCCGACGATGAAGGTGGCGAACAGCGGCGCGTTGAACAGCGAGAACAGGGCCTGGATGTAGTTCATGATGTTGTCGAACCCGGCCGCGATGAACGCCGTGCCGATACCGACCACGATGCCGGCGACCGTCGCGATCCGCCCCACCCGCACGTAGTAGGCGTCGTCCCGGTCCTTGCGGACGTACGCCTGCCAGATGTCGTAGGTGAAGACCGTGTTGAAGCCGCTGACGTTCGCCGCCATACCGGCCATGAACGACGCCACCAGACCGGTCACCGCGACCCCGAGCACCCCGTTGGGCAGCAGGTCCCGCATCAGCAGCGGGATCGCGTTGTTGTAGGTGAGATCGCCCTCCTCGGCGCCCAGCCCCTGCACCGTGACCAGGGCGATCAGGCCGGGGATCACGGTCACCGCCGGGATCAGCAGCTTCGGGAAGGCACCGATGATCGGCGTACGCCGGGCCGCGCTCATGTCCTTGGCGCTCAGGGCCCGCTGCACCTCGGCGAAGTTGGTGGTCCAGTAGCCGAAGGACAGCACGAAACCGAGGCCGAAGACGATGCCGATCCAGCTGGCGCCGAGCGGATTGTCCGTACCGCCGGTGTCCGCCCAGGTGTGCAGGCCGGCCTCACCGAGCGGGCTCTGCCGGACCTTCTCGAACAGCCCGTCGATGCCGCCGACCTTGACCAGGCCGATGATGGTGATCGGCAGCAGGCCCGCGATGATCACGAAGAACTGCAGGACCTCGTTGTAGATGGCCGAGGAGAGACCGCCCAGCACGATGTAGGACAGCACGATTGCCGCGCCGACCACGATCGACGTCCAGAGCGGCCAGCCCAGCAGCGCCTGGAGGATGAGCGCGAGGGCGTACAGGTTGACGCCGGCGATCAGCACCTGAGCCACCGCGAAACTCACCGCGTTGAACAGGTGGGTCGGCCGGTTGAACCGCCGCCGCAGGAACTCGGGGACGCTGCGCACCTGCGAGCCGTAGTAGAACGGCATCATCACGATGCCGAGGAAGACCATGGCCGGCACCGCGCCGATCCAGTAGTAGTGCAGAGTCATCAGGCCGTACTGCGCGCCGTTCGCGGCCATGCCGACGATCTCCAGCGCGCCCAGGTTGGCCGAGATGAAGGCCAGACCCGTCACCCAGGCCGGCATCGACCGCCCGGAGAGGAAGAAGTCGGCGCTGCTCTTGATCGCCCGCCGGGCCGCGAACCCGACGCCGAGAACGGTGACGAAATAGATCGCCAGAATCAGATAGTCGACGAACCCCACGTCGAGCCGGAGTCCCGTCACGGGCCACCTCCATGAGTGTGACCCGCGACGTACCCCTATCGATGAAGGTTCGAAACCGCCTCCGGAGTCACCTCGGTGACCGCCTTCACCACCAGCGCGGCCCCGGCCAGCGCATCGTCGGCCGGCGGGTAGACGCCGTGCGGCACCGCGATCACGGTCAGGCCGGCCGCGGCAGCCGAGCGCAGCCCGTTGCTGGAGTCCTCGACGGCGGCGCAGACCCCCGGCGTCAGACCCAGTCTCGCGACCGCGGTCAGGTAGACGTCGGGCGCCGGCTTACCGCGCGGCACCTCCTCGGTGGAGAGCGTCACCTCGAACTCGCCGGTCAGCCCGGACGTCGCCAGCACCTGGTCGATCAGGACCCGGGCCGACGAACTGGCCAGCGCCAGCCGGTACCGCGCGCCGAGCGCCCGGACCGTCTCGACGGACCCGGCAATCAACGGGAGATCCTTGCGATAACGCTCGGCCATCCGGCCCAGGACGTCCGACGCGACCTCCGCAGCGGTACGGGGAACGCCCACCTCGTCGGCCAGGTGCGCCGACCACTCCCCCGTACTCATACCCATCATCCGATCCTGCGAGTCGGGCAGGAACTCCCGCCCGTGCTCGGCCACATAGCCGCGCCGGACCTCCTCCCACACCTCCTCGGTGTCGATGATGACCCCGTCCAGGTCGAACACGACCGCCTCGATCGTCACAGCCCCGCCACCGCCTCCACCGTCCGCTGGAAATCCGCCGTCTTCTGCCACGAGTCACGGACCGGACCGTGCATGACGGTCACCCCCAGACCGGCGAGCCGGCGGGCCGCACGCTCGGTCTCGGCCAGGTCGTCGGTGAACCGGTAGAGCACCGTCTTCTCGACCTCGTCGTAGTCCCGGCCGACCGCGTCACAGTGCCGTTTCAGCACGTCCAGCTTGTGCGGCAGGGCATCGTCGTTCATCAGGTTGCACGCGTCGGCGTACTTCGCGACGAGCAGCAACGTCTTCTTCTCCCCGCCACCACCGATCAGGATCGGCGGGCGCCGCAGCGGCAACGGCGAGTTGAGCAGACGGTCCAGCCGGTAGTGCGCACCGGCGAACGCCGTCTCGTCGCCGTCGAACATCTGCCGGCAGATCCGCAACGCCTCCTCCAGCCGCTCGAAACGCTCGGCGGTCGGCGGGAACGGCAGGCCCAGCCCGCGGGACTCCTCCTCGTTCCACGCGGCGCCGACGCCCAGCATCGCGCGGCCCCCGGAGAGCACGTCGAGGCTGGTCACCGCCTTGGCGAGCAGGCCAGGCTCGCGGTAGACGACACCGGTCACCAGGGTCAGCAACTGCGCCCGGCTGGTGTGCGCGGCCAGGAAACCGAGAGCCGTATACGCCTCCAGCATCTCCATCTCGGGCGGCCCGTTCACATGGATCTGCCAGACATGGTCCATCACGCTGATCCGGTCGAAACCCGCGTCGTCGGCGGCGGAGGCGATGTCGGCGAGGACCGGACCGAGACGCCGCGCGCCGTCGGGCCAACTGAAGGAGGAGATGTGCAGGCCGATTCTCACATCGATCACCCTACCCAATTCTTGTACGGTCGGTGACGGCGCGACGACGCACACGGGCCGTCACTCCCCGGTTCGGTCCGCGTAGATGATCACCATCAGCCGAAGGGCCAGGGTGCAGGCAGGTTGCGGCCCGGTAGCTTCGGGCTCAGCAACGCCGCCGAGTCGGGAGTCGTTTTTCATGCCAGTGCCGCACTTACTCTCCGTGAGCGTTGTGATCCCTCTCGACTCGGTGACCAGCCTGCCGCTGCTGTTCGCCGGACTGCCCCCGGTCGGCGAGATCATTCTCGTCGTCGGGCCGGACGAGGACACCGTCCTGCCCCTCCCCCGGGCCGCCCGGGTGATCCGCCAGACCCGCCACGGTGCCGGCAACGCGATCGCCTGCGGGGTGGCCGCCGCGACCGGGTCCGTCGTCGTGACGCTGCCCGGCGACGGCTCGTGCGATCCGGCCGACCTGCCCCGCCTCGTCGAAGCGCTTGGCACCACCGCCGACCAGCTGATCGGTGAAGGAGCCGACGTGGCCGAAGGAGTCCGGGACGCGGGCCGTACCGACCTGGTCCTGCTCTGGTTCATGAGCGTGCTGCTGGGCTGCCGCCCCTCCGCCGCGGGCACCGGATTCCGGGCCTTCCGGCGCGAACGGGCCGACCGGCTCGGCCTGCCCCCGGTGGCCGGCACCGACCCGGCACGCGGCGACGGCCGGGAGGTCGAGGCACTGCTCGCGGCCCGCTGCCGGATGTCCGGGCTGCGCGTCGCCGAGGTGCCCGTCGAGTTCTATCCGCAGCGCGGCGGGGCGGCCCTGCCGGCCGCCCTGGCCGCGATCGTCCGGGAACGCCTGGCCCTGCGCCACGACACCGACACCATCGGGGCGGAGAGCATCGTCGTCCTGACCGGCGGCACCTCCCGCGCCCCCTCCACCGCTACGGACGCCGCACCCACCGTCGCGGCCGCCACCGGCCCCGACCGCCGCGTCCCCCGCCCGCGGCCCGCCGGGCCGGACCGCACCTCTCCCACCGGCCCGGATCATGCCGCCACCGCGGGCTTCGGCGGCCCTGATCGTCCCGGCGCCACACCTTCCGGCAGCCCGAACCGGTCCGGTTTCGCACCTTTCGGCAGCCCAGGACGGTCCGGTTTCGCATCTTTCGGCGGTTCTGATCGGCCCGGGTTCGCGTTCTTCGCCGGGACCGTCAACGCTCCACGCCGACCCGGTGCCGATCACCGGCCCACCGATCCGGCCCTGCGCCGCTGGCCGGCCCCGAACCGGGTCGCCCCCACGAACCTGGACCACCCGAACAGCGCCGGCATCGGCATGACGGAGCGCCGGCGTGGCAGCGAGCGCCGCGGCCCGGACCGCCGTCGCACCGACACCACCCCGGACCGTCGCGCGACGGCCGGCCGCCCCGGCAACGACCGCCCGAACGCCGACTCACCGAACCGGCGCCGCTGGCGCGACGGCCAGACCGACCTGAACATCGGCCGCCGTCCCAACCTGCGGGTGATAAACGGCGAGGGCAGCGGTTCCGGCGGCACCCGAGGCCACCTCCGCTCGGTATGAAACGTCCAGCCAACCCGCCGTCCGTATGACCGGCCGGACGTCAGACCTGCTGGGCGGACGGCGGGCGGGCTGGGCGTCAGGTGCGGGCGCGGAGCTGCGGGAGGATCTCCTGCGAGTAGAGGCGCAGGAAGCGCTCCTGGTCGGGGCCCGGCGCGTGGAAGACCAGGTGCTTGAAGCCCATGTCCAGATACTCGGCGACCTTGGCCGCGTGCTCGGCCGGGTCGGACGAGACGATCCACCGGGTGGCGGTCCGCTCGACCGGCAGCGCGTCGGCCAGCCGCTGCATCTCGACCGGGTCCTCGACGCCGGTCTTCTCCTCCGGCGACAGCGCCAGCGCGCCCCAGTAGTGGGTGTCGTTGCGTGCCCGCTCGATGTCGTCGTCGAACGACACCTTGACCTCGATCAGCAGGTCCAGGTCGTCGATCTTGCGGCCGGCCTTCTCGGCGCCCTCGGTGACCGCCGGGAGCAGCGTGTCGGTGTAGAGACCGTGCCCCTTGCCGCTGGTGGTGATGAACCCGTCGGCGATCCGCCCGGCGAGCCGGGTCGCGGCCGGGCCGGAGGCGCCGATGTAGATCGGCACCGGCTGGTCGGGCTTGTCGTAGATGGTGGCGTTCTCGGTCTTGTAGAACTGCCCCTCGTACGTCACCCGGTCCTCGGCCCACAGCTTCTGGATCAGCAGCACCGCCTCCTTGAGACGGGCGAACCGCTCCTTGCCGTCCGGCCACTGGGTGCCGAGCAGCACCTCGTTGAGTGACTCGCCGGAGCCGACGCCGAGAATGGCGCGGCCGGGGGCGAGACAGCCGAGGGTCGCGAAGGCCTGCGCGACGACGGCCGGGTGGTAGCGGAAGGTCGGGGTCAGCACGCTGGTCCCGATCAGCACCCGCTCGGTCCGGGCGGCCAACGCCCCGAGCCAGGGCAGGGCTGCCGGGGCGTGGCCGCCGTCGTGCCGCCACGGTTGCAGGTGGTCGCTGACGAACACCGAGTCGAAGCCCAGCTCCTCCGCCAGAATGCCGTACTTGAGCAGCTCAGCCGGCGCGAACTGCTCCGCCGACGCCTTGTACCCGAACCGAATCATGAACGAAGACTAACCTCGCACCGGCAGCCTCCGATGTGGAAAGGGTCACCCGGCCGCCCGGTACGCCTTCCCGGCCGCGGTCGGGCTGTCCCCGTCGCGGTAGAGCCCGAAGTCGGCGCTGTCGCCCACGGCAGGTAGCCCGAAGTAGGCGTAGCGCTCGACGTACGAGCGTTTCTCCAGCCCGGCGGTGGTGCCCTTGATGAAGGCGACCTTCTGTGCGTCGCTGGCGTATTTCGGTGAGCCACTGAAATTGATCAGACCGAACTCGGTGATCCAGATGGGTTTGCCGTAGCGCTTGTGCACGGCGTCGACGTAGCCGAGGAACTGGTTGACCGAGGCGGAGCTGAAGTCGGAGCCGTACCAGTGCAGGGCGATCGCGTCGACCCGCAGGCCCTTCGATTTCGCGCCGGCCATGAAGCGGTCCAGCCAGCCGCCGGCCGTGTCGCCGCCGAACGCGACGGCCGGGCTGACCAGCTTCATCCCGGTCGCCTCCAGCTCGGGCCAGGCGGCCAGCGCGGCCTCGACGGTCATGTTCGACTGTTCGGCCAGGTCCGGCTCGTTGAAGCCGAGCAGCACGTCGCCCTCGGCCTTGACCTCTTTCAGTGTCGCGTCGGTGACGTTGGCGGCGCCCCAGATCATCGGCACGAACTCCACGTTCGCCGGCCCGGGCACCTCGTTGTCGTTCGGGCCCCACCCGTAGTACCAGGAGGCGCCGACGTCCTTGAGCGCCGCCTTCGACCCGGCGAACTTCCAGACCGCGGCGCCCTTCTTGGCGGAGATGTTCACCACCGGCGGCGCGGCGGGCGCCGACGATCGCGAGGGGGACGGCGACGGTTTGGTCACCGTCGGCGTGGGCGAGGGCGCCGAGGCCGACGCAGGCGGTGCTTGCGGTGAGGCGACGGCGGCCGCCGTCGTGATCGGCTCCGCCGGGGTGTTGTACGACCAGACTGCCGCGCCGCCGCCCGCCACGACTCCCGTGGCCAGCAGTCCGGCGAGCACCTTCTGGGCCACCGCGCCGCCTGCCTTCGCGATGATCGGGGCGGGTCCCGCCGTCGCCGCCGTGGAAACGGCGCCGGTAGCCGTACTCTTGAAAATCGCGAGGCCCGGCGGCAGGGGGATGAGCGCCATGCCGGCCAGCAACCGTTCCGCCTCGACGAGGTTCTGCCAGGCCGGCGCGCAGAGCCGGCAGTCGCGGGTGTGCCGGGCGATGCGCTTGCGCCAGAGCGCGCTGGGATGTCCGTCCCAGCCGGTGAGAACGCCGGTGAGCTCCGCGCAGGGCGGGCCGTGCAGTGCCCGGACCACCGCCCGGGCCGTCTCCAGCTGGGCCTTCATCCGCTGGATCCGGACCGCCGCGTGCTGGCGGCCGAGGCCGCTGGCGTCGACGATCTCGTCCCGGGTCAGCTCGCCGGACGCCTCCAGCCACCAGAGCGAGAGCAGTTCGCGGTTGTCGTCGTCGAGCCAGCGGGTCGCCTCGGCGGTCTCGCGGCGCTGCCCGGAGAGTTCCAGGCGGGTGATCGCCAGGTCGGTGAAGTCGGCGCCCGGGTCGCGCAGGTCCGGGTCCAGCTGGTCGGCCGGCGGGCGGGCCCGGAAACGCTCCCGAACCTGGCGCACGGTGATCGCGACCAGCCAGGACCGGAAGGCCGACGGATCGCGCAGCTCGCCGAGGTTGCGCAGCACCCGGAGCATGACCTCCTGGACCACGTCGTCGACGTCGGCGTGCCCCTCCAGGGCCCGGCCCACGATGGTGTAGACCAGCGGCAGATATCCGGCCACCAGCCGGTCGACCGCCACCGGGTCGCCGGCGCGGGCCGCGATGACGGTCGCCGTGTCAGGTTGTCCCACCATGTCTCTCCACTCCGTGTCTCCGCTGCATAGGGAGACGGTCGCGGCCCACATGGATAACACGAATCACCGGACCGGGTCATCGGCGTCACGGTTAAGCGGGCGGGTGATCGGGCACAGAATCGGCATGCGCATGTCGGTTCAGCTCAATCTGCCCCGCGAGGTGGACAGCGTTCCCGCCGTGCGCAGGCTGTTGCGGTGCGCCCTGACGATCCTCCGCGTGGATCGTCAGGCCGGCGCCGATCTGGAGATCGCCCTCACCGAGGCGTGCGCCAACGTGGTCAAGCACGCCGCCGGGGCGGACAGCTTCGAGGTTCGCCTGGACGTCGGCATGGACCGCTGCTCCATCGATGTGATGGACGACGGTTCCGGCTTCGATCCCGCGGCGGACGTCACCCCCTCACCGACCAGTGAGCGCGGGCGGGGCCTTCTCCTGATCAGGGCGCTGGGCGAGAACGTGCGCATGCACTCCAGCCCGCGCAGTGGAAGCCTGATCCACTTCGAGAAGTCCTTCGCCTGAGGGCCTGTCGCGCCGGGTCGCCCTGGGTGGGTGCCCCGGCGCGATTTGCTTGCCGTATAACAAATAACCGGTTGCGGCATCACTGTCGCCGCTGTGCCTCCTGCTGTCCTGTCGTCGTTGTTCGCCGTAGTCGCTGCACCTGTTCGCCGTAGTCGCTGCACCCGCTCGCCGTAGTCGCTGCACCCGCTCGCCGTCGTCGCTGTACATCGCTTCGTGAGAGGAGTCTGGAATGTCTGACCAGCCGGCACCCCTCGGCTCGCTCCTGCGGGCCGCACCGCCCGACCGTCTGCCCGAGGTAGCCGCCGACCACCTCCGTCGCCACTTCTCCGCCGGCGCCGTCGAGGTCCTTATGCCCGACCTCACCGGAACCCGTCTGCACCCCCTGATCGGCGAGCCCGAGACCACCGACACGACCGCCGCCATGCGCTGCTTCGCCAGCCGGCAGCCCGGCATCGAGCGCGCCCCGGCCGGCCAGGTCCGGCTGCACCTGCCGCTGACCAGCTGGGGCGAGCGCATCGGCGTGCTCCGGGTGGAGCTGCCCGGCCCACCCTCCGGCGAGCTGTCCGAGCGTCTCACCGCCGACAGCGACGACCTGGCGACCGCGCTGCGCGCCGCCGAGACGGCCACCGACCGCTACCACCGGGCCCGCCGCCGGGGGCGGCTCACCATGGCCGCCGAGCTCCAGTGGGACCTGCTTCCGGGCCGCGCGCTCGGCGACGACCGCTTCCTGGTGGCCGGGCAGCTCGAGCCGGCGTACGACGTCCGCGGCGACCACTTCGACTGGGCACTCAACGGCGACCGGCTGACCATCACCGTGCTCAACGGCCACGGCGACGGGATGGAGGCGGCCCTGTTGACCTCGCTCGCCGTCAACGCCATGCGCAACGCCCGCCGGTTCGGCGCCGACATCGTCGAGCAGGCCGAGCTGGCCTCCGACGCCGTGCACTCCCGTTACACCGGGGCCGTCCACGCCGCTACACTGCTTCTGGAGATCGACCTGGTCAGCGGTGCGGTGGCCGCCGTCGACGCCGGTTCGCCGCACTGCCTGATCGCCCGTGGCGGCGGCGTCGAGCAGGTCGCGCTGGAGCAGCAGCTGCCGCTCGGCATGTTCGGCGAGGCCCACTACGAGATCCAGCGATTCCAGCTCGAACCCGGCGACCGGATGCTGGTCGTCAGCGACGGCGTCCACGCCGCCATACCCGGCGGGCTCCCCCGTTTCGGCGAATCCGGGCTGTTCAGCGCACTTCGCAGGACACGGTTGCAGCCCGCCGGAGAGGCTGTCGGTACGGTGATGCGGGGCCTGCGTGACTACCATGCCGGAGCCGAGCCGGATGATGACGCGGTCATGGTCTGCTTGGATTGGCGACGCTGATGATGTTATGGCGGCACCCGACCGGGTATGCATAGAGGTTCACAGGCCCGCCGACTTTGCTATGACGGGGATACGGGATGGATCGTGCCACCGAGATCGCCGCGGCTGTCGAGTCGTCGGTGGAGGCGCTGGTGGCCGTCCTCGAACGGGCGCGGCTGGCCCAGCAGCCCATGTTGCCGCCCGCCCAGCTGCGCGTTCTGACCATAGTCGCCGAGAACCGGCACACGAACATGAGCAGGCTGGCCGAGGCACTCGACGTGGTGCCGTCGTCGGGCAGCCGGCTGTGTGACCGGCTGGAGGCGACCGGCCTGCTGCGCAGGGTCGCCGACCCCCGCGACCGCCGCGAGGTCCGGCTCCTGCTGACCCCGGCGTCCCGGCGGCTCCTCGCCGACCTGCGGGAGCGGCGTCAGGCCGCGCTCGCCGAGGTCCTGGAGCGGATGCCGGCCGGTGCCCGGCAGGACCTGCTGCGGGCGCTCCAGGCCTTCGAGGCCGCGGCCGCCACCTTCGAGACGGCCACCACGGACGGTACGGGTCGCGAGGATCGGCAGAGCGCCTGAAGTAGGCTTCGCCGAGTGCGTATCGGCATCGTGATCCTTCCCGACCAGCGATGGGCCGTCGCGAGCCGGCGCTGGCGGCTCGCCGACGAGTGGGGCTTCGACCACGCCTGGACCTACGACCACCTCGGCTGGCGTGACCTGATCGACGGCCCCTGGTTCGACGCGGTCCCGACGCTCACCGCCGCCGCCCTGGTCACCTCACGCATCCGCCTGGGGACCTACGTGGCGACGCCGAACTTCCGCCACCCGGTGCGGTTCGCCCGGGAGACCACCGCTCTCGACGACATCTCCGGTGGCCGGCTGATCCTCGGGCTCGGCGCCGGCGGCACCGGCTTCGACTCGGCGGTCCTCGGTGAGCCGGAGCTCACCCCGCGCGCCCGCGTCGACCGGTTCGCCGAGTTCCTGGAGCTCTTCGACACCCTCCTGCGGCAGCCGTCGACCACCTGGTCCGGCGACTGGTTCTCGGCCGTCGACGCCCGTACCGTCCCGGGCCCGGTGCAGGACCCGCGGCCGCCGTTCGTGGTCGCCGCCAACGGTCCCCGGGCGCTGCGCCTGGCCGCCCGGCACGGCGACGGCTGGGTCACCACCGGCCCGCAGCATCTGGACAGTGCCGAGCTGTGGTGGAAAGAGGTGACAGTGCTCCGGGACAGGTTCACCGCGGCGCTGGAAGCGGCCGGCCGGCCACTGGACTCGGTGGACCGTTACCTCAATCTCGACACGTCACCGATCTTCTCGATGAGCAGTGTGGAGGCGTTCACCGACGCGATCGGCCGGGCGAGCGATCTCGGATTCACCGACGTGATCACGCACTGGCCGCGCGAGTCGAGCTGGTACGCGGGGGACGAGAAGGTGCTGGAGGCCGTGGCCGCCGAACTGCCCCGACTGCGTCTTTGAGATTGCCTTTGGTGCCCGTCACGCCTTGACGACCGGCGCCCGGAAAGTATTTCCGCGTCCAATTCGGACTCTTAACGATTCGCCGAAGATCGAGTGGGATTTCTCACCCGGCCGGCCCGGGAGCAGCGGGCACCCGCCGCGCCGGCAACGCACCGGCACGGCGGGAACGGCACGAATCAGCGGCCGTGCGCGGCCCGGTAGGCGTTGCTGACCTCCTGCGGAATGCGGCCCCGCTCGGAGATTTTGTGCCCGTTGCTGATCGCCCACTCGCGGATCAACCGGTTCTCGTCACGGGAACCGGCGGTCCGGACCGGAGCGGCACCACGCGACGGGATACGCCCCGGCGAGGTGCGTCCCAGCCGGGTGCCCGCACTGATGAACGGGTCCAGAGCCTTACGCAGCTTTCCGGCATTGGCCTCGGAAAGGTCGATCGTGTAGCTGACGCCGTCGAGACTGAACTCGACAGTCCGATCCGCCTTGTTGCCGTCCAGATCGTCGATCAGGGTGGTGATTACCTGCCGCGCCATAACGACTCCCGAGAAGAATAATTCAACCGCGCCCAGTCTGGCGCGCAACCGGTCCTTGGCGCAACTCCTGACCGCGATCCGGCAATTCTTTCCCGTCGGTTATCGGAATGGGACGGGGAATGGGAGCCGAATCCGTCAAAGCCCGGTTGGCCGAGGGCCGGGTTCCCACGTTAGGGTCGGCGCCATGCGGGACGAGCAGGCCGACTGGCGCGAGCAGCAACGGCATGCCGTGGCCGTTCGTGCCGCCGCGCTGGAGGCCGACCGAGCCGCGGAGGCACGCCGCGCCGATGCGCTGCTCGACGACTTCGTGCATCGGGCGGGCGAGCTCGGGCTGCGGCCGCACGTGCTGGCCGCGCGGAGCCTCGACGGGCGCTCCACCTACAAGACGCACGTCCGCGGGTGGTATCTGAAATCGGACCGCTCGGTCGCCGTCGGCGAGGACGGAGGTTACTACGTGCTCACCGTCGCCCCGTCGCTGCGGGCCCGTTTCACCGGGGCGGACCTGTCGCCGAGCACCGCCCGCCTGATCGTCGGTGCCGGTGGGGGCGACGGCGACCCGATTCCCCTGTCCACCCTGCTGGAGCGCCGGCTGACCGCCGGGGAGCGCTGGCCATGAGGACAGTGGCGGCGGCGCTGGCCGCATTCCTGCTGGCCACGCCCGCCCTGCTGCATCCCGCGGCCGCTTCCGCCGCGTCACTTCCCACCACCGCCTCCCGCGCTTCCATCTCTTCCCTCGGCCCCGCTCCTGCTTCCTCGCGGGTCTCCACCGGCCTCGGCTCCGCTTTCTCCTCGCGCGCCTCCACCGGCCTCGCCTCCACTTTCCCCTCGCGCGCCTCCACCGGCCTCGCCTCCACCGGTTCGTCCTCTGCCGGTTCGTCCTCTGCCGGCGTCTCTCTCGCCGAGGTGCCCTGTCCCAAGCCGAAGGTCGCCAAGCCGAGTGCGCCGCCGCGGCCCACCCCGCCGGCCGAGGTCGCCGAGGACATGGCCGTCGGCGGTCCGGCCCTCGCCACGCACGGCCTGATCGTTCCCGAGGGCAGCACCGGGGTTCCGGCACTCACCGCGACCACCTGGCTGGTCGCCGACCTCGACACCGGTGAGGTGCTCGGCGCCTGCGGGCCGCACGTGCACCAGACCCCGGCCAGCGTGCAGAAGATGCTGCTGGCCGCGACCGCGATCGATCAGCTCGACCCGTCCCAGAAGATGACCGTCACCCGGGGCGACCTGGACATCGAGCCGGGCAGTTCGGCCGTCGGCCTGGTGGTCGGCGGCACCTACTCGATCTCGACGCTGTGGCTGGGCCTGATGCTCAACTCCGGCAACGACGCGGCCAACGCGCTCGCCCGGCTGGCCGGTGGCGGCGGTCCCGACGGTCTGAAGAAGACGGTCGCCGCCATGAACGCGAAGGCGGCCTCGATCGGCGCCCGCCAGACACACGCGGTCACCCCGTCCGGGCTCGACGGTAAGGGGCAGTTCACCAGCGCGTACGATCTGGCGCTCATCGCCCGGGTCTGTTTCGGCAGCGACGACTTCCGCAAGTATGTGCTGACCCGTTCGGCGCAGATGCCCGCGCAGAAGAAGCCGAAGGCCGGCGGTTTCCAATTCCAGAACGAGAACAAGCTGATCTACAACTACCCGGGCGCGCTCGGTGGTAAGACCGGCTTCACCACTCTGGCCCGGCACAGCTACGTCGGCGCGGCCACCCGCAACGGGCGGACGCTGGTGGCCACGCTGCTCGGCGCCGAGGCCCGGCCGTTGCGCGGCTGGGAGCAGGGTGCCGCACTGCTCGACTGGGGTTTCGCCCAGCCGGCCGGAGCATCCGTCGGCAAGCTGGTCACGCCGGAGGAGGTCGCGGCCGCCGAGAAGTCCGCGGCGGCCACCACGGAGGCGGCGACCGTGGGCGCGGGCGCCGGTGTCCAGGCCGCCCACCCGGGCGGCCCGACCGGCTTCACGGTGGTCGCGGCCGTCTCGGTGGCGGCAGCGCTGACCGCTGTCCCGCTGCTGCTCCTGCTGACGCAGCGTCGCCAGCGCCGCTTGCGAAAGACAGACCCGCCCAGGCCGCTCCCACCCGCCACAGGCTGACCCGCACCGGCCACGGCCGGTCGGGATAGCCGTGAGGATCGTCTCGGGCACCGGATCCCGTTCATGGGTCGCGGTGGCCGGGCCGGCCATGTAGCCGGCGACGACGATCTTCGTGGTGCCGAGGCGGTCTCTTTGTTCGTCCGGACCGGTTCACCCACCCGTCGAGCTCGTCGCGGCTTCGCCCGTTCGGCTTTCGCCCGTTGCGGGCGGAAAGGGCGGACGGCGGAGCGGGTTCGCTCAGCGGTTGACCCTGCCGATCTTGACCGGTCGACCACCGAAACCGGTGGCAAAATGGTCAAGATCCGCTGGGCTGACGAGTTGAGCGTTCCCGTTGCACGCAACAGCAACGGCGCATCGGCACCCCGTGCCCTGGCATTCACGGATTGAAAGCGTGACCTACGCCTTCGGCGGCTCCGTGTGGGTCCGCCGGAGGCCGCGGGTCCGCCAGAGGCCACGGGCCCCGCCAGAGGCCGCGGGTCTGCCAGAAGCCACGGGCCCCGCCAGAAGCCGCGGGCCTGCCAGAAGCCACGGGCCCCGCCAGAGGCCGCGGGTCTGCCGGAGGCCGCGCAATGATCTGGTGGGCGCGCTAGGCGAAGGCCAGGCCGAAAAGCCAGAGAACGGCGATCAGCAGGGCGGCGGCCAGTTCGACCAGGAGGGACAAGCCGACCGCGCCGATCGCTGAGCGGGTCGATGGCCAGGCTCGCTCCGAGCCCAGGCGTCGCAGCTCCATCAGCCACACGCCGAGCACGAAACCGAGCACCAGACCCACGAACGGCACCAGGAAGAAGCCGATCAGGCCGAGGATGCCACCGACCGCTACGGCCGAAGCGGGTACGCCGGTCTCCTTCAGCTTCTTGCCCGGCCACACGAACTTCACCACCATGCCGAGACCGGCGATCAGCGTGGCGATGATCGCGACCAGCAGCCGCGCGCTGCCGGAACCGCCGCCGAGCAGCGCCCACAGGAGCACTCCGCTCCAGGTCAGCAGCAGTCCGGGCAGCACCGGCACGATCACGCCGATCACCCCGGTCAAGATCACCAGGCCGGAGATGAGGGTGATGATCGCGCTCGTGTCGCTCAGATCCATGCGCCACACCTTGCCGCACCACTGACGGAACCCTCAACCGGGCCCCACGCAAGCCGATCGAAAGGGCCATCGCGGAACGAGCGAACCGCCCCGGCCGGACAGAGGCCGGACGGACCCGCACGACCATCCGGGAACCGAGCGGACCAGCAGAACGGGCTGTTCCAGCTCGGGCGGAAAGCAGACCGGGCGGCCGAAGCCGAGCGGTCCAGGCCGGGCGGCCCGAGCCGAGCGGTCCAGGCCGGGCGGCCCGGGCCCAGCGGTCCAGGCCGGGCGGCCCGAGCCGAGCGGTCCAGGCCGGGCGGCCCGAGCCGAGCGGTCCAGGCCGAGCGGCCCGGGCCCAGCGGTCCAGGCCGAGCGGCCCGAGCCGAGCGGCCCGAGCCGAGCGGTCCAGGCCGAGCGGCCCGAGCCGAGCGGTCCAGGCGCAGCGGTCCAGGCCGGGCGGCCCGAGCCGAGCGGTCCAGGCCGAGCCGGGTGTTTCGCGCCGGGACGGCCGCGTAGGTCGGCTACGGCCGGCCGGATGAGCGAGGCCGGTGCACGGGCCCGGATCGAAGCAACCGGTAGGCAACTGTCCGTGACCGGAAGGCGCACCCTCCGCACTTGAAAGTTTCTCCTGTCAGCCGGTGCCCACCCAGCCAGGGGCGCCGACGAGCAACCGGGGGAAACCAGATGACCAGCACCGTGACGACCGCTGCCGACCTCACCGCCGACACCGCTTCCGCCACGCCCGTGCTCACCGTGCGCGAGCAGGAGGACCTGATCCGCACGCACATGCCGCTGGTCGGACACCTGGTGCGGGACATGCTCAGCCGCATCCCGAACCACATCCACCGCGACGATCTGACCAGCGCCGGCCTGCACGCCCTGGTCACCGCGGCCCGCGGCTGGGACCCGCAGCGCGGCGTCCCGTTCCACCGCTTCGCCGGCACCCGGATCCGCGGCGCCCTGCTCGACGAGCTGCGCGCGCTGGACTGGGCGACCCGCTCGGTGCGGTCGAAGGCCCGCAACACCGACGTCACCCGCCAGCAGCTGACCACCACGCTGGGCCGTACGCCCACTCCGGAGGAGCTGGCGCAGGCGCTCGGCACCACCACGACCGACCTGCACCAGACCGACACCGATGTGCAGCGGGCGACCGTACTCTCGTTGCAGGGTTTCACCACCAGCAGTGCCGACGACCTGGTCACCGAGCGTGAGCCGGGCCCCGAGGAGATGCTGCTGCGCCGCGAGCAGATCGGCTACCTGCACCACGCCATCGACTCGCTGCCCGAGCGTCTCCAGACGGTCGTCACCGAGTACTTCCTCCAGGAGCGCCCGATGGCGGAGATCGCCGCGGATCTGGGTGTCACCGAGTCGCGGGTCTCCCAGTTGCGCGCGGAGGCGCTGTCGCTGCTCCGCGACGGCCTCAACACGCACCTCAACCCGGAGATGGCGCCGGTCCCGGACAATCCGGAGAGCATCACGGCCCGCCGCCGTGCCACCTACTACGCGAACATCGCCAGCAACACCACCATGCGCAGCCGCCTGGCGATGACCAACGCCCAGGGCCACACGTCCATCGGGCGTGGCGTCAAGCCGGCTCCGGCCGCCTGACCCTTCTTCACGAGCGCGGGCTCGGCGTCTCCGGACGCCGAGCCCATCATCGTCCCGGTACGGCCGGGCCGGCCCGGTTCAGGCGAGGCGGCCCGGTTCAGCCGAGGCGGCCCGGTTCAGCCGAGGCGGCCCGGTTCAGCCGAGGCGGCCCGGTTCAGCCGAGGCGGCCCGGTTCAGCCCAGTTCGAGCGAGGTGACCGCGAAGATCCCGGGCCGGTCGATCTCCGGGACGCCGCCGGTGTACATCCGCGCCGTGTCCCAGGCCGGTTTGAGCCCGCCCCGTTCGGCCAGCGCGTTCGCCGCCCGGTTGTCGACCGGCACGTCGATCATCACCGGTACCTCGTCCGCGCCGGCCGGGACGACGCCGCCGCCGAGCAGGGCGGTCCCGCCGCCGATGAGGGCCGCGCCACCGACGGTGGCCGGACGGGTCCCGTCCCCGGTGCCGCTCAGTTCGGCCAGCAGGGACTCGGCGATCTCCGGTGAGTCGGCGAAGAGGGGCCCGATCCGGTCCACGTCCCCGGCCGGTCGCCGCGCCGCGAATCCCACGACGACGCCGTTACGCCGGGCGACCAGCGCCCGCCGGCCGGGCAGGGTGATCCACAGGGCCAGGAAGGCGTCCCGTTCCGCCGGGAAGAAGCGCCGGTCATAGGCGGCGAGTTCGCCGAATCCGACGCTGCGGGCGTCGAGGACCTCGATTCCGGCGGTACGGGCCAGACCGCCGAGCACTCCCTGATAGCGGGTGGTGGTCCAGGCGTCCCGGAAACCGGACTTCCGGTAGTTGTCCTGCTGGGCGACCACCCCGTCGAGCCCGACGTTGCGTCCGGCGAGCCGTTCCATCCCGGCCTGCCACGTCATGTACCCGAATCCGCGCCCCCGGAATTCCGGAACGGTCAGGTAGAGACCGATGAATCCGTGTTCGCTTCCGTAGCGAATCGCGGATATCGACGTGATCATCTGGCCGTCCAGCCGCCCGACCAAAAAGCCGCCCGGGTCCGCCGGATAAAAGGCACTCTCGTCCCCGTCGCCCGGGTTCCACCCCTCGGCGACGGCCCACCCGGCGATCACACGCACGTCGTCAGCGCTGGCCGCCGACACTCTGAATTCAGCCACAACCAACTGTAAATGCCCAAACCAGACAAACCGGCCATCGCCGTGAAGGAAACCGGGCGCGTGAGCCGAAGGCGGAGCTACCGGTCTGGCGTCCGGCTGGCCGGACGCCAGACCGGTTGTGGGCGAAGGCGTGGGTGAAGGGGAGGCGAAGGCGCGGGTGAAGGCGAAGGCGCGGGCGCGGATGAAGGCGAAGGCACGGGCGCGGGCGCGGGTGAAAGCAAAGGCGCGGGGCGCGGGTGAAAGCGAAGGCGCGGATGAAAGGGGGACGCGGAGTGGAAGTGGCGCCCCGCATGCCGCAGGGCGCCACGACGAGGGCTACAGGGAGGCGAGGACCTTCGGGAGGTCGGCCGTGTGGATCACTCCGAGGCGGCGGGTGGCGCGGGTGACCGCCACGTACAGGTCGGAGAGGCCGCGCGGCGACTCGGCGATGATCTCGTCAGGGGCCACCACCAGGACCGAGTCGAACTCCAGGCCCTTCGCCTGGCGGACGGTCATCAGGGCCACGTGGTTGAGCAGGTCCGGCTGTTCGCCGACGGCCGCTCCGGGAACGGCGGCCAGCAGGCCGGCGCCGAGGGAGTCCTCGAGCCGCTCGGGCACCAGGACGCCGAGACGGCCCTCCTCGATGAGGGCGGCCTCCTTCCGTACCTCGGCGATCAGCTCTTCGGAAAGGGTGGTGGCGGGCACACGCCGCGCCCATGGGGAGACGCCGGCGGACCGCACCGACCGCGGCGGCCGCAGCGCGGGATCGACGGCGGCCAGCACGTCGGCCGCGACCGCCATCACCTCGGCCGGGGTGCGGTAGTTGACGCTGAGTTCGACGAGGCGCCAGCGCTGGGCGACGTACGGCTCGAAGACCTGCTCCCAGCTGTTGGTGCCGGCCAGCTCGGAGGTCTGGGCGACGTCGCCGACAGCGGTGACCGAGCGGCTCGGGCAGCGCCGCATCAGCAGGCGCCAGGCCATCGGGGACAGTTCCTGCGCCTCGTCGACGATGATGTGACCGAAGACCCAGGTGCGGTCGGCGGCGGCTCGTTCCGCGGCGGTCCGGGTGTCGATCACCTCGTGGCGCTCGACGAAGGCACCGGCGTCGACGACGTCGAGGGCGGACAGGATCTCGTCCTTCTCGGCGCCCTCGTCCTCGAAGTCGAGCGACCGGGAGCCTTCGACGATCTCGAGGACGCCTTCGGCGTACTCGATGGCTGCTTTTCTCTGGCGCTGCCGCTCGCGGACCTTGAGGGTGTCGTCGACGCCGAGGAGTTCGGCGAGTTCGTCGAGAAGCGGGACGTCGGCTGGTGTCCAGCCGGCCGTCCGGGGGCGCAGCAACTCGGCCGGGAGCCCGGCGGACTCCAGCCGGTCGGCGTCGCTGAGCAGGTCGCGCAGCACCTGGCGCGGGGTGAGGACCGGCCAGAAGTCGAACAGGACCTGCTGGACGTCGATGTCCTCGCGCAGTTCGCGGCGGGTCTCGGCGAGGTCGGCCTCGGAGAGCAGGTTGTCGCCGCCGAGCGGGTCGGCGCCGATCCGCTCGGCGATCTGCTGGGACAGCTGGTGGATGGCCTCGGTGACGAAGATCTGCCGGGCCACGTTGTGCGGGCGGCCGGAGCGGCGGGCCGCGGTCCGGGCGGCGAGCAGCACCTCGCGCTCGATGCGCAGCGGGTAGCCGTCGTGGTCGACCTCGACGAAGCCGTCGGGCAGGGTCTGCCGGTCGGCGACGGCGTTCTCCAGGGCGTCGAGCATGTCGACGCCGCCCTTGATCGCGGCGACCGCGGGCGGCTCGGCGGCGTGCGCGCGGACGCCGGGGAACATGTCGCCGAGGGTGGCCAGCAGCACACCGGTCTCGGCCAGGCCCGGCAGGACCTGGGAGATGTAGCGCAGGAACGTGGTGTTCGGGCCGAGGATCAGCACGCCGGTACGGGTCAGCTGCTCGCGATAGGTGTAGAGCAGATACGCCGCCCGGTGCAGGGCGACGGCGGTCTTGCCGGTCCCCGGCCCGCCCTGGACGACAAGCACGCCGGGCAGCCCGGAGCGGATCACCTCGTCCTGCTCGGCCTGGATGGTCTCGACGATGTCGCGCATCCGGCCGGTCCGGTTGGCGGTCAGCGCGGACAGCAGCGCGGCCTCACCGGTCACGTCCTCGCGCCCGGTGCCGTCGCCGGCCTCGATGTCGAGGGTCTCGTCGTCGATGCCGGTGAGGATCCGCCCGCGGGTACGCAGGTGCCGGCGGCGGGTCACGCCCTCCGGGTGCACAGCGGTGGCGAGATAGAACGGCCGGGCGGCCGGGGCACGCCAGTCGACCAGGAGCGGGCCCTCGTCACGGTCCTCGGCGAAGAGGCCGAGCCGTCCGATATAGCGCGGACTGTCCGCGGCGAAGTCGAGCCGCCCGAAGCAGAGCCCGTTCTCGACGGAATTGAACTGTGCCAACTGCTCGGCATAGTGGGCGCGGGTGGCTTCCCGCTGGGTGCGGCCCTGCGGGGTGCCGCCCGCCTCCAGGAGGATCGCGCGCAGCCGGTTGTCGGCCTGCTCACGCAATTGATCCAGGCGCTGGTAGAGCGTGGTCAAGTACGCCTGCTCAGAATCGATGTCGGCGTTCGAGCTTGACAAAGTCGCCCCTTTTTGTGGTATCATTCCGGCGTTCGGCAGCCATTCTTATGGTTGCCTTTTTCTTTGCCCATGGAGCATTCGGCAAACGACCAGAATAGCCGAGGCGCGGCGGGTTACGGCCGCGGGCGCAAGTGTCCGGAACCCGTCATCGACACGCCGGGGCCGTTACGCGCGGCGGGCGGCCGCCATTAACCGGAGCATGGACAACAGCCACCCGAAGCACCTGCGTCTGGGCGCCGTGGCCCTCGCCGCGGCCGCCACGCTCACGCTCGCCGCCGCCTGTTCCGAGGAGAGCAAGGAGCAGCCGGCCGGCAACGCCGCAGCCGCCGCGGCCGAAGCCGGTGGTCCCCAGCCGAAGACCCTGGACGGTGCCAAGGCCGCCGCGCAGACGGTGTTCGACCGGTTCAGCGGAGGTGACTTCGCCGGAGCCTGGGACATGTACACCGCGGCCGGCAAGAAGGCGATCACCAAGGACGACTACGTCAAACTGAACACCGCCTGCTCCCGCAAGGGCCTGGCGATCCAGCTGACCAGTGCCCGGCTGGAGGGCACCGACAAGGCCGTCGTGATCGCCAAGCAGCTGGTCGCGGCGCAGTCGTACACCATGGTCTACGAGCAGGACGCCTGGAAGCTGGAGCCGGCCAAGGAAGGCCTGAGCCTCTACAAGATGGGCGCCACGAAGGCGATCGCCGCCCAGAAGAAGGCCGGCACCTGCGCCAACGCCTGAGAATTTATTGGGGCCCGCCGCGAACCGCGGCGGGCCCCTCTCTCCCGCGGGGTCTAGGCGGCCACCACCGGCAGGCCGTCCGGGCCGGTCAGGGCCAGCCGGGTACGCAGAGTGCCCCGGCTGGCGATCTTGTCGTAGTACGCGGCCCGCCGCCGGGCCACGCAACCCTCCTTCGGCGGGTTCTCCGCCGCGAGCGCCGGGTCCAGGTGGGTGTTCAGCCCGTCCCGGAGCAGCAGCAGCGCCTCGGCGCGCAGCTGCGACACCCGCGACTCGCTGACCCCGAGCTCGGCGGCGATCTGGGCCATCGGGCGCTCACCGTAGAAGTAGCCCTCGACGACGACGCGGAGCCGCTCCGGCAGCGCGTCGACCGCGTGCCGCAGGTAGCCGAACCGCTCCCGGCGCAGCAGCATCTCCTCGGGGCCGAGGCCCGGCTCGGTGACGATGTCGTCGGCCGTCGCGGTGGCGAAACCCTGCAGGCTGAAGACGGTCGCGCGGTGCACGTCGCCCTCGCCGTGCTCGATGTCCTCCACGGTGCAGCCGAGTTTGTCGGCCACCTCCTGGACGGTCGGTGTACGGCCCAGTTCGGCCATCAGTTCCTCGCGGGCCGAGTCGGCACGACGGGCCCGCTGCCGGACCGAACGGCTGGCCCAGTCCAGGCCGCGCAGCTCGTCCAGCAGCGCCCCGCGTACCCGGGCCGCCGCGAACCGTGGGAACGGCACCCCTCGCTCCGGGTCGAAGCCCCGGGCCGCCGCCACCAGTGCGGCGTAGCCCGCGGACAACAGGTCGTCCCGGTTCACGTGCGAGGGAACCCGGGCCAGCATCTCCCGGACCAGATGCCCGACGAGCGGCATGTTCGCCCGGACGATGTCCTCGCCACGCCGCTCGATGGCAGGTGTCTCAGCGCTCATCAGGGGGTCTCCTCAGGTACCGGCCGGTCAGGGGGGATGTCCGGCGCTGAGGAGAAAGATGGGGCGCGTTGAGTGCGGTCAGGTTCGCCTTCGGGTGCGAACCGGTTGCGGAGGGTGCCGAGCTAGAATGATCAGTAATCGACCACTCGGAGTTTCCATCTTCATGACTTCCTTCACCGAGCTCGGCGTGCCCGCCGTCCTCAACACGGCGCTCGACCGGCTCGGGATCACCACCCCGTTCCCCATCCAGACGGCCACCCTGCCTGACACGCTGGCCGGCCGGGATGTGCTGGGCCGGGGGCGTACAGGTTCCGGCAAGACGTACGCCTTCGTGATCCCGCTCGTGGCCCGGCTCACCGCCGCGGCACGCAAACCCCAACCGGGCCGCCCGCGCGCGCTGATCCTGGCGCCCACCCGTGAGCTGGCCACCCAGATCGAGGCGACGCTGCGCCCGCTTGCCGACGCGGCCGGTCTGCGTACCCTGGTCGTCTTCGGCGGAGTCGGGCCCAACCCGCAGATCAAGGCGCTCAAAGCGGGCGTCGACGTGCTGGTGGCGTGCCCGGGCCGGCTCGACGACCACATCCGCGGCGGCCACGCCTCCCTCGACGCGGTCGAGGTGACCGTCCTCGACGAGGCCGACCACATGGCCGACCTGGGCTTCCTGCCGGTGGTGCGGCGGCTGATGTCGCAGACCCCGGCCCGCGGCCAGCGGCTGCTCTTCTCCGCCACCCTGGACAACGGGGTGGACGTGCTGGTGCAGAAATTCATGCACAAGCCGATCACCCACCACGTGGACTCGGCCGCCCAGGCACCGATCGAGATGGACCACCACGTGCTGCACGTGCGTGACGACGACCGGTTCGGCATCCTCGTCGAGCTGCTCGCCGCGCCCGGGCGGACCGTCGTGTTCACCCGCACCAAGCGGCGCGCCAAGGTGCTGACCCGCCAGCTCAACGCGGCCGGGGTCCCGGCCGTCGAGCTGCACGGCAACCTGGCGCAGAACGCGCGTAACCGCAATCTGTCGGCGTTCTCCGACGGCTCCGCGGGCACGCTCGTGGCCACCGACATCGCGGCCCGCGGCATCCACGTCGACGACGTGAGCCTGGTCATCCACGCCGACCCGCCGGTCGAGCACAAGGCGTACCTGCACCGCTCCGGCCGGACCGCGCGGGCCGGCAACCGCGGCACGGTGATCACCCTGATGACCGACGAGCAGCAGGCCGACGTGCGTGACCTGGCCCGCAAGGCCGGTATCCGCCCGATCACCACCCGCACCCGGCCCGGCGACGCGTTGCTGTCCGAGCTGGCGCCGGGTGAGCGGACCTTCGTGGCGCCCGCTCCCCCGGCCGCGCCGTCGACGCCGGCTGCACCGTCGCGCCCGGCGTCCCCCGAGGACACCGGTTCGGCCGGCCGGTCCCGGTCCCGCCGTCCCCGGCGGGGTCGCGGCCGTTCCACAGCGGAGGGCACGGCCACGGCGCCCGCGACGTCCGGCACCGGTCAGGGTCGCCAGCGCGCCGCCACCGGCGACAACAACGGGCAGGCTGCGCGCCGGCGGACGTCTCCGGCCGGGTCCGGGCAGGGCCGTGGTTCCGGTTCGGACCATCGCTCGGGTACGCCGCAGCAGCGCGCCACTCCATCCGGAGGCACCACTCGTGCCTCCTCCCAGCGGTCCGGCACCCCGGCCGGCGGCGCCACCCGTGCCTCCTCACCGTCCACCGGCGGAGGCGCGGCCGCGTTCTCGGCACGAGGCGGGGGCCGCCGCACCGGTCGTTGATCAACGACTGTTCGAGCACAGCATCATCGATCGCCGTCCGTTGATCAACGGGCGGCGGTCGCCGTCTGAGCCACCGGCCGGCCGGCTCCGTCACCGGCCGGGCGGCTCCGTCACCGGCCGGGCGGCTCATCGCCGGCCGTCGCGGAGCCGGGCGGCCAGCTGGGTGCGGTTGGTGACGGCCAGCTTGGCCAGGGCGTTGCGGACGTGCGTCTCCACGGTGCGTTCGGAGATGTGCAGGCGGGCGGCGATCACCCGGTTGGCCAGGCCCTCCGCGGCCAGCACGGCGATCTCCCGCTCGCGGGCGGTCAGGTCGTCGCGGGACAGGGCGGCGGCCTCGGCGGCGATCGCGGGCAGGTCCAGGCGGCGGGCGATGGTGAGCGCCTTCCCGGCCAGGGTGCGGCTCCGGTGCGTGTCCGTGTCGTGGAGGCTCCGGGCGTACGCCAGAAAGGCCAGTGCGGTGAACGGCGCGGCACCGGCCTCCTGCTCCCAGCCGATCGCCTCGGTGAAGTGCCGCTCCGCGGCCTCCCGATCGCCGAGCGCCGAGGCGATCGTGCCGAGCGGGCGGGCCACCACCCCATAGCAGGCGGTCGTCATGTTGAGGAAACGGTTCGCATAGGGCAGCACCCGCCGGTAGCCGTCGGCGGCCAGATCCAGATCGCCGATCCAGGCACCCACGACGGCGGCACTCAGCACCACGAACAGCCGGCGGCTGTCCGGCGGCAGGTCCGGCAGCATCCCGCGGAACAGGCGGGCACAGTCGGCGGCGGTGTCCCGGTCACCGGCCAGCACGGCGAGACGGCCGATGTTGGCGGCGGCGATCGGCTCCGCACCGAACCGCGCCACGGCGTCCCGCAGATCACCCGGCCACTGCGGCGGCTCACCGGTGAACGGCGCCAGCGAACCGGCGAACGCCGAATGCAACTCCCGCATCGGCTGCTCCTCGAACGTCCCGGCCAGCGCGAACGCGTCGTCGGCGGCACCTCGGGCGGCGGCGATCCGGCCGGCCAGGAACAGCCGGGCGGCCCGGGCCCGCAGCAGATGCCAGCGCGCCACCGGCCAGCCGATCCGCTCGGTCAGCGCGGCCAGCCCGGACACCTCGGCGTCGAACCCGGCCAGATCACCCAGCGTGAGCAGACCGTCGAGCCGCCACAGCCGTCCCCACAGTTCGGCGTCGGCCCGGCCGGACGCCACCGCCAGATCACGGCTGCGCCGGGCCAGATCGAGCACCTCCTCGGTCGCCGCGTACGGGTCGAGGACCTCGTGGCGGGCGTGCACCGCGGCGGCCAGCGCGCCGGGGTCGCCGGTTCGCTCCGCCAGGGTCATCGCCTGGCGGCTCGCGGGTTCGGCGCGGGCGTGGTCGCCGGTCTCCACCAGCAGGAACGCGTAGTGGGCGAGCAGTTCGGCGTGCGCGGCGTCACCGGCAGCCACTCCCCCAAGAGGCGATCCGGCAGCCGCTCCCCCAGAAGGCGATCCGGCAGCCGCTCCCCCAGAAGGCGATCCGGCAGCCGCTCCCCCAGAAGGCGATCCGGCAGCCGCTCCCCCGAGAGGCAATCCGGCAGCCGAGGATGGACCGTTTCCTGGTCTCGGACCGGTAGCCGCGATCAGGCCGCTGACGGTGAGGGCTCGCTCGCAGAGCCGGAGGACGGCCGGGGCGACCTGGCCGCCGTAGCCGCGGACGACGAGGGCGGCCGCCGTCGCCAGGCCGGCGTCACCGGTCGCCTCGGCCGTGTCCATGACCAGGGCGCAGTCGGCGACGGCGAGAGCCAGGCGCCCGTCGCGGCAGACCGCCCCGGCCCGGCCCAGACGCAGCCACGGGTCGGCCGGGAACAGGTCCAGTGCCTGGCCGAGCCACGTCGCGGCGGCGCGGTGATCGAATCGCCGGGACGCTTCGGCGGCCGCGGCCGCGCAGGCTTCGCGGGCGGCCCGCCGGGAGTCCTCGTCGACGGCGGACCGCACCCGGTGCCGGGCCGTCTCCTCGGACCGGGCGCCCGACTCCTCCAGCGCGACCGCGATCCGGCGGTGCGCGCCGATCCGCTCGGCCCGGCTGAGCCGCGCGTAACACGCCTCCCGGAGCAGCTCGTGGGCGAACCGGAGCCGGGCCGGCGCCCACGGGTCCTCGGCGAGCACCCCGGCCCCGATCGCCTCGGCCAGCAGGGACTCCACACCGACCTCCGGCGGCAGTTCTTCGGCCGTGGAAGGGGTGATCAGACGGGTCAGGAGGACGGCGTCCACGTCCGGGCCGAGGGCGGCCGCGAGACCGAGCAGGTCACGGCAGGCGGGGGTCAGGGATCCGGTGCGGCGGCCGGCGAGCCGCAACAGGCCGTCCGGCAGGTCCAGGTCCCCGGCGGGCTTCTCCGGTACGGCCACCAGCCGCGCCAACTCCCGGGTGTAGAGCGGGTTGCCCCCGCCGAGCCGGTGCACGAGCGGTGGCCAGGTCGGATGTACCGGGCCGGCGGCCCGCCGGGCCAGGTAGTCGGCGACGGTCGCACCGTCCCAGGGCCGCAGGGCGAGGTGCACCGCCTCCGGCAGGTCGGTGTCGAGGGTCCGGGCCGTGGCGACGACCAGTACCGGGACAGCGGCCACCTCGCGGGACAGGGCGGCCAGCAGGGTGAGCGAGGCGGGATCGGCCCAGTGCAGGTCCTCCAGGACGAGGATCAGCCCGCCGCCCCGTCCGGCCGCCGCGACGCCCAGTGCCGTGACCGTCGCCCGGACGGCACGGAACCGGGCGGCCGCCGGTGACTCGCCGGGGCCGCCCGTGCCGCCACCGATGGGGCCTCCGGTCGCCAGTGTCTCCGGGCCGAGGCCGGGCAGCCCGCAGTCGAGCAGGCGCAGCCACGGCCAGAAAGCGGGGGCGCCCTCGTCGGGGTCGGCGCGGCCGGTGAGCACGGTGGCGCCGGCCGCGGCCGCCCGGGACACGAACTCCTCGACCACGGCCGTCTTACCGATGCCGGCCTCACCGGTGACCAGTACGACCGCGCCCGAGCCGGCCGACGCGGCGGCGTGCAGCCGGTCCAGGGTGGCCACTTCGGTCACCCTGGCGACCAGGCGGGACTCCATGAGGACATCCTGCCGTCGTGCCGGGCGCGGGGGACGTACCCGAGCGGGTCTTTAATCTCCACGACGGACCGCGAGCCGCCTCGAAGCCGTCACGCACGACGGACCCGGAAGGCCGTCAGGCCTCGGGGACGCTGACGGCGATCTCGTCGCCGAGGGTGAAGCCGGCGCACAGTTCAAGCTCGTCGCCGCTCCAGAAACGGCCCGGGTCGTACCAGTTCGCCTTGCGGCCGCGCGGCAACAACCCCATGTCCTCGTAGGTGACCGCGACGACCTCGGCACAGTACGCCTTCTCCAGGGTGGCCTCGCTCTCCTGCCGGTCCTGCCACGGCATCCGGATCTGCGGGACCCGGCCGCGCACCCACCGCCCGGCCAGCTGCGACGTCGACGGGAACGGGGTGCCGTCGAGCCGGGCGACCGTCTTGAGGGCCTTGTCCTCCATGATCCGGGTGACGCCGGGGTCGAGCTGGCGCAGCCAGCCGCGCTGACCGTACCGGCGGGCCCAGACCGTGACGGCGTCGCGCAGATCGTGCAGCTGGACGCCGCGCTGGAACTTGCCGGACCACATGTCCGGGAGCGACTTGCCGAGCTCGGCGTGCCACATGAGCGGCGGCATGTCGTCGATCACCAGGGACATGCCGACATGGTTCACCGGGCTGTTGGTGAGGGTCTGGATGGCCCGGTCCGGCCCGGATCGTCCCCGGAAGATCCAGATGTCGCCGGTACGGGTCAGGTCGAGGGCCTCGTCGAGGCTGAGTTCTGCTCCCACATGTCTATTCTCGGCTCATGCGTTGGTGGAAGATAGCGGGACTGGCGGGGCTGGCGGGAGTCGCGGCGACGGGCGTGGTGATCGCCCGGTCGGAGCGCAAGCGGCGGGCCTATACGCCGGAGGAGATCCGGGGCCGTCTGCACGAGCGGGCGGCCGAGGCAGCGATCAAGCCTGAGCTGGAGAAACCCTAGCTTTTCGGCTTGCGGACCAGGTCGGTGTCGCGCAGCAGCGACCAGAGACCGGCGCCGTCGGGGGCCGAGAACCAGGTCTTGCCGCCGGACGGCACGACCTCGGCGGTCTCCGACGGGCCGGGGATGGCGCCGGCGAGCACGGCCTGGGTCGGTGAGAGGCGGCGGATCGCCACGGCGGCCACATTTTCCGGATGCTCACGGGCGAACTCGGAGTAGATCTCCTGGTCGTGCTGGCCGTCGTCGCCGATGAGCAGCCATCGCACGTCGGGGAACTCCTCGGCGAGGCGGCGCAGCGACTTGCGCTTGTGCTCGCGGCCGCTGCGGAACCACCTGTCCGGGGTGGGGCCCCAGTCGGTGAGCAGGATCGGGCCGGCCGGGTAGAGGTGGCGGCTCAGGAACCGGGTGAGGGTGGGCGCCACGTTCCACGCGCCGGTGGAGAGGTAGACGACCGGGGTGCCGGGATTGGCGTGCACCAGCCGCTCGTAGAGGACGGCCATGCCGGGGACGGCGGCGCGGGCGTGCTCGTCCAGGACGAAGGTGTTCCACGCGGCGAGCAGCGGGCGCGGCAGCGTGGTGACCATCACGGTGTCGTCGATGTCGGAGATCACACCGAATTTGACGCCGGGGTCGATCACCCGGATCGGCGCGTCCACCGGGGCGGTGCCCTCGGTGGAGAGTTTCGCACTCCCCCAGCCGGGGTCGAGGTCGCCCTTGACGCGGACGTCGAGGTAGCCGCTGCGGTCGGTGCGAGCCTCGGTGACGGTGCCGCCGAGCTCGATGCGGACCAGGGCGCTGCTCACCGGTGTGGTGGTGAAACTGCGCCAGCCACGCACCTTCTCCCGGCGCCTGCGGACCATGCCGGGCCTGGCCAGGAGCACGCGGGCCATCACGCGGGCCCAGCCGGGAGCGCCGTATCCGGTGTAGGCCGTGATGTACGGCTTCCACCCTCGGCCGCGCAGGCGGCGCTCGACGATCTCGTGGACGGCATCCTCGATCAGGGCGGCCCGGTGGATCCGGACCACGGGCGAGGATCCACCCGCGGGAGTAATCGTCACCATCGCCTCCTTGCCGATTCAGGCCGCCCGCCCGGCCACGTTACCCGGCGCCTGTCACGGTCCGCTGGGAACGGTCGGCGGATCCAGGGTGGACATCAGGCGGCGGCGGGGAGTTCGGCCGGTGTCCAGTGCTCGGCGAAGATCTGCTGCTCGCCGGCCTCGGTGACCGGGCCGCGGAGCCGGGCGGCGGCCGCCTCGGCGCGCAGGCCGCGCAGGGTCTCGGCGGCGGCCTCGGCGCCCCGCCACGCGGCACGCTCCCGTTCGACCGCCCTCTGGTACGCCTCGAAGCGGTGCGCCCGGACCGCGTTCAGCAGGACCGGCTCCTGCTGGACCGGGTGCAGCCGGGGGTTCCAGCCGCGGTGCGCGTAGACGTCGTTGAGCTGAGCGATCGACAGGTCCTGGGTGCGGCACAGCTCGGTCGCGGCACGGTGCAGGTAGCGCTGCCGGTCGACGTTCTCGCCGGGCTTGCGACGGCGGCTCATCAGCGGAAACGCGGTGGTGGCGCCGATCCGGCGGGCGTCGTCGGAGGCCTGTTCGTACGCCGCCCAGGTCTCGTCGACGGTCTGCTGGGCGGCGAGCCACTCGGCCCGGCGNNTCCAGACCGTCGGCGAGACGGTTCTCCTCGGCGGCCGGTGCGGCCGTGGTCAGGCCGCGGGGCAGAGCCGCGACGGCGACCGCGACGGCCAGGACGAGCAGGATGGCGAGCCAGATCACGGTCGCCTGCGGGACCGCGTTCAGGAAGGTTTGCAGGACGGATTCCATTGGTGCACCCCAGTGGTAGGTCGATCTACGGCCGGCGGTGACGGGTCGGTGGAAGGGACCCGTCAGAGGGCCGGGGGCGCGCGGGAACCGGTGGTTCCCGGGGCCTCGCCACGCGGGATACGGGTGGCGAACGTCACGGTGGCGGGCGCCACGTCGGCCTCGCCGACCGCGGGCGGCGCGACCCGCTCCGACTCGTAGATCTCCGGATCGGGGGCGGTCACCTCCGCGGCCCCGGCGACCGCGGCCGGTGCCACGGGGGCGGCGGCGGGGGCCGGAAGCGCAGGTCCGGGCAGGCGCAGGGTGACCGCCAGGGCGAGCATCGCCAGCCCGGTCAGGAAACGCAGAATCCGCTGCCCGTCCCAGGGACGAGCGGCCGGCTGCGCCACCGTGATCACGTCCATCAACCTACTCGCCGGTCCCCGGGGACGCATCGGACGAACTCGGCTCCACCACTCGTACGGGTTGCGTGTGCGGTCACCCGCGCGAGGGACGATGGTCGTCATGGACCTCGAGATGGTGGAGCAGGTGGCGCGGCTGGACGAGTGGGTCGCCGAGGGTGGCGTGGTGGTGCTCAGTGGCGCCGGTCTGTCCACCGACTCCGGCATCCCCGACTACCGCGGCCCGTCGGGGTCGGCCCGGCGTGGGTCGCCGATGACCTATCAGACGTTCACCGGCGATCCGGTGGCCCGCCGGCGGTACTGGGCGCGCAGTCACCTGGGCTGGCGGACGATCGGTGACGCGCGGCCCAACGAGGGGCACCGGGCGGTGGCCCGTCTTCAGGAGCGGGGCCTGCTGGCCGGGTTGATCACGCAGAACGTGGACGGTCTGCACCAGGCGGCCGGCGCGCGGGAAGTGATCGAGTTGCACGGCAATCTGGCCCGGGTGGTGTGTCTCGGGTGCGGCGAGCGGTCCGGCCGGGCCGAGTTGGAGGACCGGTTGTCGGCGGCCAATCCGCGGTTCGAGGCGGTGGCCGTGACGATCAACCCGGACGGTGACGTGGAGCTGGACGACGCCGAGGTGGACGGGTTCACCGTGGTGGACTGCCTCACCTGTGACGGCATGCTGAAGCCGGACGTGGTCTATTTCGGCGAGACCGTGCCGCCGGAGCGGGTCTCGCGCTCGTTCGCACTGGTGGCCGGCGCGCGCACGCTGCTGGTCCTGGGGTCCTCGCTGACCGTCATGTCGGGGCGCCGGTTCGTCCTGCGGGCGGTCCGGGACGGGATCCGGGTGGCGATCGTCAATCGCGGCGTGACCCGCGGGGAGCCTTATGCGGATCTGATGATCGACGCCCCGCTCGGGGTGGTTCTCCCGAATCTCGCCCCGATTACCGTTTAAGACTGTTTACCGATCTCGGTTACCGTCTTGAAATCGAAATAGGTCGCTCAGCACGTTGACGTGACGGCTCTCACTGAGGTTGACTGCCGAAACCGGTCCCGAAACCGGTTCCGAAACCCCGGGGCAACCAACCGGAAGCAACTGAGGAGCGAGTGTGCCGATCACCATCGCCGATGTGGCGGCTCGGGCGAAGGTCAGCAAGACCACCGTGTCCCGGGTTCTCAACGGCAAGGGTGAGCTGGACGAATCGACCGCCGCGCGGGTCCGCGCGGTGATCGAGGAGCTCGGTTACGTGCCCAGCGCACGGGCGGTCAACCTGGCCCGCGGGCGGACGCGGGTGGTGGCCATGCTCGTGCCCTCCCTGACCTGGCCGTGGATGGGCGAGGTGGTGCAGGGAGCGGTCGACGTCCTCGAGGCCGAGGAGTACGGGCTGCTCCTGTTCACCTGCAACCGCGGCGAGGACTCGATGCGCCAGTTCGGTGCCCAGGTCGCGGCCAAGTCCTTCGACGGGCTCCTGGTCATCGAGCCGGAGGGCACTCTCGACTACATCGCCACCCTGCACGCCCGGGGTCTGCCGATGGTCCTGATCGACGATCGCGACCAGATGTCGGGGCAGATCCCCAGCGTCGGGACGACCAACCACATCGGCGCCGGATCGGCCGCCCGGCACCTGATCGAGGTGGGCCGGCACCGGCCGCTGATGATCACCGGGCCGTCCCGGTTCGGGTGCACCCAGCAGCGCCGTGACGGGTTCGCCGCGGTCTACGCCGAGGCCGGTCACCCGATCGGCGAGGAGCGGATCCTGCTCGGCGACTTCACCTTCGAGCAGGGCGCCGAGGGGATCCACCGCGCTATCGCGGCCGGCATCGACTTCGACGCGGTCTTCTGCCACAACGACGTCTCCGCGGCCGGCGCCATGCAGGCGCTGCTGGAGCACGGCCGGCGGATCCCGGAGGACGTCTCGGTCGTCGGCTTCGACGACATCCCGATGGCGGCGCACACCCAGCCGCCGCTGACCACGGTCCATCAGCCCATGCGCGAGATGGGTGAGGCGGCGGCACGTGCGCTGCTCTCCCATTTCGAGGGAACACCGCTACCGAACCGCCCGACGATCATCCCGGCGACTTTCACCGTCCGAGAGTCCACCGTCTGCTGATCCCGCCCGTACGACGAACCCCATAACCAGCGACCGGCCGCTGCGACGGCCGGGGATCGATGGCATCCGGGGCCGGCAGCCAGCCGGTCACGCGATGCCGCACGCCCTCGGGCACCCCCTCTCACCCTTCTCACCCCTCTCAACCACGCGATGAATTCACGAGGAGAACTCTCGATGCAGCGTCGTAAGCTTTTCGCGGTCGCCCTGGCGGGTGTGCTCGCCAGCGGCGGTATGGCCGCCTGCAGCGACTCGCCCAACGCCGCCAACAAGGACAACGCGGCTAACGGGAAGGCTGCCGGCTTCCTGTCCATCGGTATGCCGAACAGCACCCAGACCGAGAACAACAACCCGTTCATCGGCTCCTCGTCGGCGTCGAACCTCGGTTACCGCTGGATGATCTACGAGCCCCTCGGCCAGTGGAACAACACCAAGCCGGACCAGCCGCTGAAGCCGTGGCTGGCCAGCTCGATCACCTGGTCGGCCGACTGGAAGACCGTCGACCTGGTCATCCGGGACGGTGCCACCTGGTCCGACGGCAAGCCGCTGACCGCCGAGGACGTCGTCTTCACCTACGACCTGATCAAGAAGAACGAGGCGCTGAACATCTTCGCCATCCCGTTCGACGCGATCACGTCGGAGGGCAACAAGGTGAAGATCACGTTCACCTCGTCGCAGTTCACCACCCAGCACAAGGTGATCGGGCAGATCCCGATCGTCCCGAAGCACATCTGGTCGACGATCGCGGACCCGGCCACCGACACGATCAAGACGCCGGTCGGCAGTGGCCCGTACGTGCTGAAGACGTGGGCCCAGACGGGCATCATTCTCGAGTCCCGTGAGAGCGGTTACTGGCAGGAGCTGCCGAAGGTCAAGGAGCTGCGGTACACCTCGTACTCCGGCAACGACACCCAGCTCACGGCCCTGGCCAGCGGCCAGTCCGAGTGGAGCTTCGTCTTCATCCCGGACTACCAGCAGACCTTCATCGCCAAGGACCCGGCCAACCACAAGATCTGGGCGCCGGGCGTGCTGGGCATCCACGGCCTCTACATCAACACCACCAGGAAGCCGTTCGACGACCCGAAGCTGCGCCAGGCCATGAACATGGTCATCAACCGCGCGGACATCTTCACCCAGGCCGAGGCCGGCTACTTCCACCCGGAGATCAAGAGCGTCACCGGTCTGCCGGAGGGCGCCGGTGACGCCTACATCGCCGACGAGTACAAGGGCAAGACCTTCTCGGTCGACGTCGAGGGTGCCAAGACCCTGCTGACCGGTGCCGGCTACACGCTCGACGGCAACGTCCTCAAGGACAAGTCCGGCGCGCCGGTCACCATCAAGCTGTCCGACCCGGCGCCGTGGTCCGACTACCAGACCACCCTTGAGATCATCAAGGACAACCTGAGCAAGATCGGTATCGCGGCCGAGGTCGAGAAGCCGAACCAGAACGTCTGGGACACCAACGTGCAGAAGGGCGACTTCGGCGCCACGATGCGGTGGACCAACGGTGGCTCGACGCCGTTCGACATCTACCAGACCGTCATGGACGGCGACCTGAAGAAGCCGATCGGCACCGCCGCCCAGCAGGGCAACTTCGGCCGCTTCGACAGCCCGGAGGCGACCGCCGCCCTCAAGGCCTACTCGAACGCGACCGACGAGGCGTCCCGCAAGACCGCCCTCGCCACCCTGCAGAAGATCTTCGTGGAGCAGGCTCCGATGCTGCCGATCGGCTCGGACAACGTCGGCGCCGCGTACAGCACCAAGAAGTGGGTCGGCTGGCCGTCCGACGCGGACTCGTACGCGCCCGGACAGCCCACCCAGGCCGGTGCGCTGATGGTGGTCCTGGCGCTCAAGCCCGCCGCCTGACCCGTCTGACAGGGGCTCCCCGTCCGGTCTCGTACCGGGCGGGGAGCCGCGCCAGTGAAAAGTGCCCACGCCTGCATGAAGGAATTCGGCATGACGTCGACCCCCGACGCTGAGACGCCGGCCGGTGAGGTGGTGCTCGAGGCCATCGGCCTGACCAAGCACTTCCCCGTCCGCCGGAAGATGCGAGACCTCTTCAGCAAGAAGCACGACGCGGTTCACGCCGTCGATGACGTGAGCCTGACGTTGCGCCGGGGCCAGGTGACCGCCCTCGTCGGCGAGTCCGGCTCCGGCAAGTCCACCGTGGCCCGGCTGCTGGCCCAGCTCTATCCGCGGACCTCCGGGGACATCCGCCTGCACGGCCGGTCCACCGCCGTGAAGTCCGGCTCGGCGTTCCGCCGGTACTGCGCCCAGGTGCAGATGATCTTCCAGGACCCGTTCGCGTCGCTGAACCCGGTGCACACCATCCGGTATCACCTGACCCGGTCGCTGAAGATCCACGGCCACGCCGGCAAGACCGCGGAGGACCTCGAGAAGGCCCTGCACGCGCTGCTCAACCGGGTGTCGCTGACCCCGCCCGAGCGCTACCTGGACAAGTTCCCGCACGAGCTCTCCGGCGGCCAGCGGCAGCGTGTGGCGATCGCCCGCGCCCTGGGCGCCGAACCCGAGGCCCTGCTCGCCGACGAGCCGGTCTCGATGCTCGACGTCTCGATCCGGCTCGGTGTCCTGAACCTGCTGCGGGACCTCAAGGAGCGCCTGAACCTGGCGATCCTCTACATCACCCACGACATCGCGTCGGCACGGTACTTCGCCGACCAGACTCTGGTGATGTACGCGGGCCGGATGGTCGAGGGCGGCGACAGCGAGACGGTCACGCAGTCGCCGGCTCACCCGTACACCCGGCTCCTGATCGATTCCGCCCCGGACCCGGACCGGTTGACCACCGACATCGACGCGTCGGACGAGGACCGCGGCAACGGCGAGCCGCCGAGCCTGATCCGCCCGCCGTCCGGCTGCCGGTTCCACCCGCGCTGCCCGATGGCGATGGCGCGTTGCACGACCGACCTGCCGGTCCGGCTGGAGATCGGTGACAAGCCCGGGCACTGGGCCGCCTGCTGGCTCTACGACGAGGCTACGGTCGCCGCCCAGCGGCCCGGGTCGGCGGTGACCTCATGAAGTTCCTTCTGCAGCGTGTGGCGTTCTACCTGTTCACCGCGTGGGCGGCGATCACGCTCAACTTCTTCATCCCCCGGATGATCCCGGGTGACCCGGTGCAGGCGCTGATCACGAAGTATCAGGGCCAGCTCAGCACCCAGGCGATCAACTCGCTCTACGTGCTGTTCGGCATCGACAAGGACGGCAACATCTGGTCGGAGTACGTCGAGTACTGGAAGCAGTTGTTCGCCGGCGACCTCGGCCTGTCCTTCACGTTCTTCCCGACCCCGGTCTCCGAGGTGCTGTCCGACAGCATCCTGTGGACGCTGATGCTGGTCGGTGTCACCACGATCCTCAGCTTCACGATCGGCACCGGTCTCGGCGTGCTGGCCGGCTGGCGGCGCGGCTCGTGGACCGACGGCCTCCTGCCGGTCACCACGTTCTTCTCCTCGGTGCCGTACTTCTGGCTCGGCATCATCGCGATCTACCTGCTCACCGGCCCGGACAGTTTCTTCCCGTCGGGCGGCGGCGCCGAGGTCGGCCTGGTGCCGGCCTGGGACATGTACTTCATCCCGAGCGCGCTCCAGCACAGCCTCCTCCCGGCGTTCACCATCCTGATCTCCTCGGTCAGCGGCTGGATCCTCAGCATGCGCAACATGATGGTGACCGTCTCCAGCGAGGACTACATCACCGTGGCGCACGCCAAGGGCCTGCCCGAGCGCCGGGTGGCGCTGAGCTACGCGGCCCGCAACGCGCTGCTGCCGAACGTGTCCGGCTTCGCCCTGTCGCTCGGTTTCATCGTCGGCGGCACCTTCCTGGTGGAGATCGTCTTCTCCTACCCGGGCATCGGCTTCCAGCTGTTCCAGGCGCTGGGCGCCAACGACTACCCGCTGATGCAGGGCGTCTTCCTGATCATCACGATCTCGGTGCTGGTGGCGAACCTGCTCGCGGACATCGCCTACCTGCTCCTCGACCCGCGCACCCGCAAGGAGGGCTGACCCGATGACGATCCCCACTTCGAGCATCGAGCAGGTCATCCCCGGTCAGGGGTCGATGGCCCAGCCGGAGCCCGGCAAGCCCGGGAAGGCCAAGCGCCGCAAGTTCCTGTTCCTGAGCAACCGCAAGGCCGCGGCCGGCCTGGTGGTCCTCGGGATCTACATCCTGCTGGCGATCATCGGCCCGTGGATCGCGCCGTTCGACCCGGGCGCACGGGGCCCCGACCTGATGCAGGGCCCGTCGGCCGACCACTGGATGGGCACCACCCACCTGGGCCAGGACGTCTACAGCCAACTGCTGGTCGGCACCCGCAGTGTGATCTTCGTCGGGTTCGTGGCCGGCATCGTCGCCACGATCCTGTCGGTGATCATCGGGGTGACCGCGGGCTACGTCGGCGGCAAGACCGACGAGGCCCTCTCCGCGCTCTCCAACGTCTTCCTGGTGATCCCGGCGCTGCCGCTGATCATCATCGTCACGTCGATCATGGAGAACGCCGGGGAGATGGTGGTCGCCCTGGTCATCGGCTTCACCTCGTGGTCCTGGAACGCCCGGGTGCTGCGCGCGCAGACGCTCTCGCTGCGCCGGCGCGACTACGTCGAGGCGGCCCGCGCCACCGGTGAGCGCAGCTGGCGGGTCATCATCTTCGAGCTGCTGCCGAACCTGACCGCGGTGATCGCCTCCGGCTTCGTCGGCACGGTCATCTTCGCGGTGCTCTCCGAGATCACCCTGGCCTTCATCGGCATCACCTCCAGCAACACCTGGAACTGGGGCACCATCCTGTTCTGGGCGCAGGGCCAGCAGGCGCTCGCCCGCTCCGCCTGGTGGTGGTTCGTCCCGGCCGGCCTGGCCATCGCGATCCTCGGCACGGCGCTCTCGCTGATCAACTTCGCGATCGACGAGTTCGTCAGCCCCCGGCTCCGCAGTGCCGGCAAAACCAAGATCAAGACCAATTCCGGGCGTACGGTCCGCATGCGCATCGGTTTCACGCCGGTCCTGAGCAACTCCCCCGAGCCGCACACCCACGCCCGCCCGATCCCGGCGGTGGACCACAACGGCGTCACGGCGGTCGTACGAGAGGAAGCCGCGTCATGAGCGACCCGGTGCTGGAGATCAAGAACCTCAACGTCGGGTACGGCCTCGGCGAGCAGGGTGTCCGCGCGGTCCGCGACGTGAACCTGACCCTGCACCGGGGCGAGGTGCTGGGCCTGGCCGGGGAGAGCGGATCCGGCAAGTCGACCCTCGCCTACGGCATGACCCGTCTGCTCGCCCCGCCCGGCGTGATCACCGGCGGCCAGGTCATCTACCACCCCGCCGAGGGTGACCCGTACGACGTGCTGTCGCTCTCCGACGACCGGATCCGCAAGTTCCGGTGGGCCGAGACGGCGATCGTGTTCCAGGGTGCGATGAACTCGCTGAACCCGGTACACAAGATCTCCACCCAGCTCACCGACGTGCTCCAGGCCCACGAGCCGAAGATGACCGAGAGCGAGCGCACCGCCCGCGCCCGGGAGATGCTCAAGCTCGTCGGCATCGGCCCGGACCGGATGGACGCCTACCCGCACCAGCTCTCCGGCGGCATGCGTCAGCGCGTGATGATCGGCATGGCGCTGATCCTCCAGCCGCAGGTCGTGATCATGGACGAGCCGACCACGGCACTCGACGTGGTCATGCAGCGGCAGATCCTCGGCCAGCTCATCGAGCTGCGCGAGCGGCTGGGCTTCTCGGTCATCTTCATCACGCACGACCTGTCGCTGCTGGTGGAGTTCTCCAACCGGATCGCGATCATGTACGGCGGCCGGATCGTGGAGGAGGCACCCGCCTCGGCCATCTACAAGGACGCGCTCCACCCGTACTCCAAAGGTCTGTTGGGGTCCTTCCCGGCGCTGAGGGGCCCGCGCCGTGAGCTGACCGGCATCCCGGGATCGCCGCCCGACCTCAAGGGCATGCCGACCGGATGCTCGTTCCACCCGCGGTGCCCGAAGGCGTTCGACCCGTGCGCCGGCAACATCCCGGTGCTCGGGCGGCCCGGCACCGGTGACGGGAAGACCCGGTCGGTCGCCTGCTGGCTGCACCCGACCGAGGAGCCGGTGGGCTGATGGACTTCACATGGGGGGTGGCCACGTCGGCCTATCAGATCGAGGGCGCGGCCGCCGAGGACGGGCGGACCGCGTCGATCTGGGACACCTTCGCCCGTGACGTCGTCGGCGAGACCGGCGACGTGGCGTGCGACCACTACCACCGGATGCCGTCCGACGTACGCCTGATCAAGAGCCTGGGCGTGAACGCCTACCGGTTCTCGGTGTCGTGGACGCGGGTCCAGCCGCACGGGCGCGGCCCGGCCAACGCCAAGGGCCTCGACTTCTACGACCGGCTGGTGGACGAGCAACTGGCCAACGGCATCGAACCGTGGCTGACGCTCTACCACTGGGACATGCCGCAGGAGCTGGAGGACGCCGGCGGCTGGGGCAACCGGGACACCGCGTACCGGCTCGCCGAGTACTCCGAGATGGTCTTCGACCGTTTGAACGACCGCGTCCGCAACTGGGGGACGGTCAACGAGCCCTGGTGCGTGGCCTATCTCGGCTACGAGTACGGGGTGTTCGCCCCCGGGCGGCGTGAGCCGGCGGTCGCCGCGGCGGCCGCTCACCACCTGCTGCTCGCACACGGGCTGATCGCCAACATGATCAAGCGGCCGGACAACAACATCTGCATCCCGCTGAACATCGGCACCGCCACCCCCGCCTCCGACGACCCCTTGGACGTGGCGGCGGCGTGGCGGGCCGACGGCAACGTGGCCCGGATCTTCCTGGACCCGCTGAAGCACGGCCGCTACCCGGAGGACGTGCTGGCCGACCTGGCCGTCCGCGGTATCGAACTGCCGGTCCGCGACGGCGACCTGGAGATCATCTCCCGGACCCAGATCGACACGCTCGGAGTCAACTTCTACTTCGGGCAGGACTTCGCCGGACGCGACCTGGACGGCAACACCGTCGACGCGTCCGGGCTGCCGGTGGTGCGGGAGATCAAACCGGACGTGCCGCAGACCGATCTGGGCTGGCCGATCACCCCGGACCGGTTCACCACGCTGCTGCTGCGCCTGCACCGCGACTACGGGTATCCGCTCGTCGTCACCGAGAACGGCGCGGTCTACCCCGACCACCCGGACGCCGACGGCTTCGTCGAGGACACCGAACGGACCGCGTACCTCGCGGCCCACGTCGACGCGGTCGCCGCGGCCCGCGCCCAAGGCGCTGACGTGCGCGGATACTTCGCCTGGTCGCTGATGGACAACTTCGAATGGGCCGAGGGGTACGCGAAACGGTTCGGCCTGGTCCACGTCGACTACGAGACCCAGCGGCGTACGCCTAAACGCAGTGCGCTGTGGTTCAGGGATCGCATATCGTCCGCCCCATGACGGACTACATCGAGATCAACAAGGCTCTGTGGAACGAACGGGCGGCGCCCCACGCGGCGTCGCCCGGCTACCGGGTGCAGAGTTTCGTCGACGACCCGGCCTACATCAGCGACGTGGTGCGGTTCGACCTACCCCGGCTCGGCGACGTGGCCGGGCTGCGCGGGGTGCATCTCCAGTGCCACATCGGCACCGACACGATCTCGCTGTCCCGGCTCGGCGCGCGGATGACCGGCCTCGACTTCTCCGGCGAGTCCCTCGACCAGGCCCGGTCCATCGCGTCCCGGGCCGGCGCCGACATCCCGTTCGTCCAGAGCGACGTCTACCAGGCCCGGTCCGTGCTCGACGGCGACTTCGACCTGGTGTTCACCGGGATCGGGGCGATCGGCTGGCTGCCCGACATCAAACGGTGGGCGCAGACCGTGGCGTCACTGCTCGCGCCCGGCGGCCGGCTGTTCATCCGCGAGGGGCACCCGGTGCTGTGGGCGCTCGACTACTACCGCACCGACGGGCTGCTCTCCATCACCGAGCCCTACTTCGAGCAGGTGGAGCCACAGGTCTGGGACGAGCCGGGCACCTATGTGGAGTCCGACCACCAGTTCCAGCACAGTCTCACCCACGAGTGGAACCACGGTCTCGGCGAGATCGTCACCGCGGTCCTCGAGGCCGGGCTGGTGCTCACCGGGCTGGAGGAGCACCAGAGTGTGCCGTGGGAGGCCCTGCCCGGGCGGATGCGCAAGCTCGACAACAAGGAGTGGCAGCTCACCGAGAAGCCGGAGCGGCTGCCGCACACGTACACGCTGCAGGCCCGCAAGCCCGTTTAATGATCGCCGCCGCCGGGGTATGAGCCGCTCATCCCCGGTTTGGAGGCTCTCAATGCGTATCGGTGCGGTTCTCATCGTCATCTGGCTCGTCCTCGGCGTCATCGCCGCCTACGAGCGTGGCTATTTCTCCGACAGTGAAGACGCCAGTTGCGCGGAAGCCGGCACGGTCATCGTCACCACCGTCGCCGGCCCGCTCAACTGGATGGGCGTCAACCCCAAGGTCACCTGTGATGTTCCGGAGCCCAGCAAGTAGGGCTCGTCACCTCAGGAAACCCCTCTCGTCGATGTGTCGGGTGGGCTCGCCGAAGAACAGCTCCGGATCGGCCGGGCCCACCGCGATGTTCAGGGTGTCCTGCTTGTACTCCCAGCGGCCGCCCTCGATCACCGGCCACGACATCCGGTAGTTCACCTGCCAGCGCAGCCACTCGCCCGGCGCCAGCCACACCGCCGGTGGACGGCGGGCTCGCGACGGGGCGCCGTGGCGGGCCAGGAGCAGTTCCACCCGTACCCCCTTGTCCGCCCGGACCAGCCGCAGACCGGAACGCGCGAGGCCCGGCTCGCGCTCCGGAGGCTCCGCGCCGAACGACTCGATCGGCTGGAAGTCATTACGTTCGGTGATCATCACCTCGTGCACCACCCCGCGCCTCTTCCCGGGCAGGCGGAAGCCCTGAGGCACCTCGCTCCGACGTGCGGCTCCCGGACCACCCCGGGAGCGTTTGGTCCATTCGGTAGTCACCCACTGCGTCACGACATCCACCGCTCCCCCTTCCCGCGGGCGCCATCCTCCCTGGTTGAGGCGCGCGGAAGCACGGATTATTCACGTGGTGGACACCTCTTCGCCGACGGCGCGCCGAATCGAGTCAAGGACTTGATCCTTCGCGCCGAGGACTTGATCTGGAGCGCGCTCCAGGTTCTACGGTCGATTCGGACAGCCGGGAACGAAGAGGAGAACATCATGGAATCACGTGCCTTCGGGCGACTCGGCAGTGTCAGCGCGCTCACTCTCGGTGGTGGCGGAATCGGCGGCGTCTGGGGTGGCACCGACCGGGCGGAAGCGGTCGCGACCGTCCACGCCGCACTCGACGCGGGCATCACCATGCTCGATCTCGCGCCCAGCTACGGCTCCGGCTTCGAGTCCGAGGTCGCCGTGGCCGACGCACTCCGCGGGCGGGCCTCCGACGTCATGATCACCAGCAAGGTGCAGCTGCCCGACGACGACGGGCGCGACTTCGCGGCCCGGATCCGGAGCAGCCTGCACGCCAGCCTGACCCGGCTGGAACGCGACCACCTCGACGTGCTGGTCCTGCACACCCAGTTCCGGCAGGCCGGGACCGTCCTCTCCGGAACCGTCACGCCTTCCGGATACCGTGAGGAGATCGTCCCGGTGTTCGAGTCACTGCGCGACGAGGGGCTGATCCGGGCCTGGGGCATCACCGCCGTCGGCGATCCGGAACCGTTGCTCGACACCTTCGCCGGGACACCCCGGCCGGACACGGCCCAGATCGTGGTCAACGCCCTCGACCAGAGCGGGGACCTCTGGATCCACGGCGACGACGTCCGGCCCGACAACGCCGGCCTCGTCCGGGCGGCCGCCGGAGCCGGGGTCGCCGTCACCGCCATCCGGGTCGTGGCCGCCGGGTCCCTCACGGACGCCCTGGACCGGGAGGTGCCCGCCGATCACCCGGCCGCCGTCAACTTCGCGCGGGCCGCGCCGTTCCGGGATCTCGCCGCCTCGCTCGGCGAGAGCCCGGCCTCGCTCGCCCACCGGTACGCCCTCAGCGTCCCGGGTGTCGCCACCGTCATCCTCGGCGTCAAGAACCGCGCCGAACTCGCCGAATGCCTCGCGGCCGAGGCGCGCGGCCCCCTGACCAGCGACGAGCTGAAGGCCGTCACCGCCCTGACCCCCTGACCACCCGCCCGCCGGCTCTTGCCCGGCCGGCCCCTGATCACCCGCCCGCCGGCTCTTGCCCGACCGGCCCCTGATCACCGGCCCGCCGGCTCTTGCCCGGCCGGCCCCTGACCACCCGCCCAGCGGCCGGCTCTTGCCCGGCCGGCCGCCACCGCTGCCTCACAACCCCGGAGACAACGGCGAGAACCAGCCGGATCTTTACGGCTGGCCGTCACGCTGCCTCACGAGGCCGGAGACAACGGTGACAACCAGCCGGGCAAGATCGTCGAACCGCACTCCGGCGGGAACGGCCGCAGGTCAGCTCACCCAGGGCGGGGTGATGGTGGTCCCGTCCGGGAGGGTCGCCTCGAAGCCGGCACTGGTGACCACCCAGGCCTCGGCGGTCTCCGCGCCCTCGTTACTCACCCGGAACTCGGTGCCGGCCGGCACCACCAGCACGTCACCGGCACCGACCCGGCCGGCGACGCCGTCCAGGCTGACCGACAACTCACCGGCCGACACCATCAGCACCTCGTCACGCCCCACCCGGTGCGGCACACCGCTCACCCCGCCCGCGATCTCCACCCGCCAGGTGCACAGCTCCCGGCTGCCGGTGGACGGCGAGGCGAACGCGTGGAAGACGCTCCCGTGCATCCGGTGAACCACTGCCTCGGTACCGCGATAGATCGACACTCCCACTCCTCACTTAGTCAAGCCACTTGACCAAATAGTCAAGCAGCTTGACTTCTGTGTCAAACTGCTTTCGTGAGTGACGATCTCCAAGACCTCCCGGTGCTTCTCCTCAGCGCGGCCCGTGCGCTGGTCGACGGCATCGACTCCCGGGTCCGGGCCGCCGGGTTCACCGACGTGCGCCCCGCGCACGGATTCGCCTTCGTCCGTCTGTCCGGCACCGGCGCCACCGTCACCGAACTCGCCGAACACCTGGAGATCACCAAACAGGCGGCCAGCCAGATGGCCGAGGAGCTGATCACCAAGGGGTACGTGGCACGCCGCCCCCACCCCACCGACGCCCGAGCACGCCTCCTGGTTCTGACCGAAAAGGGTCACGCCTGCACGCGAGCGGCCGACGATGCCGCGGCCCAGACGCTGGCCCCGCTCGCCGCCGCCCTGACGCCCGCCGAACTGATCGCCCTGAGAACCGCCCTGGCCCACCTGGCCACCCCCGGCCGGATCCGCCCCGTCTGGTAACCCACCACCGAAACCGGGAATCGCCTGAGCCGCCACCACGACAACCACGAATCGGCGCAGCCGCCACCACGACAACCACCAACCGGCGCCGCCGCCACCACGACAACCACGAGTCGGCGCAGCCGCCACCGCAACGAGCGGGAATCGGCTCAGCCGAAGGAGTGGTCGCCGCTGACGCCGCCGGCGTGGGAGTGTTCTCGGCATGGGTGAGACTCGTGCCGAAGCAGCCGTCCGTGAGCTCTACCGGAATCTGCTCACTGCGTGGAACGACCGGGACGCCGAGCGGTTCGCCGGTCTGTTCGCCGAAGACGGGGCACTCGTCGGGTTCGACGGCAGCCAAGTGGACGGAGTCGACGTCGGCAAACACCTCGGGCCGATCTTCCAGGATCATCCGACCGCCGCCTTCGTGGCAAGGATCCGTGACCTCCGTGCCCTGGGCCCCGGAGCCGTCCTGCTCCGATCCGTCGCCGGCATGATCCCGCCGGGCGGGGACACGCTCGATCCCGCTTTGAACGCGGTGCAGACCCTGGTGGCCGAGCTGAGGCTGCCGGGCTGGCGGATCGTCCTGTTCCAGAGCACCCCGGCCCAGTACCACGGCCACCCCGAAGCCGCCGCCGCCCACACCGCCGAGCTGTCACCCCAGGCAGCCACCAAGCAGCTCCTGACCTGACGCCGGGCGGCA
>NZ_JBHSBL010000006.1:162006-232800 GCF_042650585.1 Actinoplanes subglobosus | reverse complement strand
GCGGGCCGCGGGCCGCGGGCGGCGGGCGGCGGGCGGCGGGCGGCGGGCGGCGGGCGGCGGGCGGCGGGCGGCGGGCGGCGGGCGGCGGGCGGCGGGCGGCGGGCGCATCCTTCAGCCCGATCTCGCAAGATCACGACGGGCGCGGGCTGCCGTGCAAGATCACGGGCTCCGGTGAGCAGCCCGCGAAACGACGAATCGCCGGGCGGAAGACCCGCCCGGCGATGTCGTGGGAGACGCGTTCAGAGACTCAGTCTCGTTCGATCAGGTGCCCGATCAGCTGCGGCCCCATGATGACCGCGTTGCCGGACCCGTCACGGCGGGCATCGGGCTCGGGCAGCTCCACCGGGTCACCGGTGTTGGACGCCCCCACCGGCCGCGGACCCACCCAGGCGACGGTGAGTGCCGTCTCCCCCTTGAGGAAGCGCTGCACCCGGACGCCGCCGGTGGCCCGCCCCTTGGCGGGGTAGGACGCGAACGGCGACATCTTGACCTGTGTCCCCGTCGACGTGACGACCATCGGCTCCCCGTGCGCGCTGTCGGAGGTGACGACCGCGTTGAACGAGATCACCTCGGCGCCGGCACCCAGGTTGACGCCGGCCATGCCACCGCCCTTGAGACCCTGTGGCCGCACCAGTCTCGCCGGGAAACGCAGCAGGTTGGCGTCGGAGGTGACGAAGACGAGCGATTCCGCGCCGTCGGTGAGCCAGGTCGCCTGGAGCACCTCGTCACCCTCCTTGAGGGTGATCACCTCGAACTCGTCGGAGCGGACCGGCCACTCGGGTGCGCACACCTTGACGATGCCGAACTTGGTGCCCATCGCGATGCCGGGCGACTCGCTGCCGGTGAGCGGGGCCATGCCGACGACCTTCTCCCCCTTGTGCAGCGGCACCAGCTCGGACGCGGACATGCCGCCGCGCAGCGAGACCGTGCCGGACTGCTCGGGCAGGACCGGCAGGGTGAGCACGTCGGTCTTGAAGGCACGGCCGCGGTTGGTGACCAGCAGGATCCGGCCGCGGGCGGTGGAGTGGATGATCGCGCGGACGGCGTCGTGCTTGACCCGGCCGCTGCGTTTGCGGGCCTCGGTGGACTCCTCGCTCTCCGCGGCGGTCCGGGCGATCAGGCCGGTGGCGGAGAGGATGACCTGGCAGGGGTCGTCGGCGACCTCGAGCGGGCCGGCCGGCACGGAGGCGGCGAGCACCTCTTTCAGGTCGCCGTCGATGAGCGTGGTGTGCCGGGCGGCGCCGAACTCCTTGGCGACCTCGGCCAGTTCGTCGGAGACGACCTTCTTCAGCACGTCCTCGTTGTCGAGGATGCGGCTGAGCTCGGCGATCTCGCTGCGCAGCCGGTCCTGCTCGGCCTCCAGCTCGATCCGGTCGAACCGGGTGAGCCGTCGCAGCGGAGTGTCGAGGATGTAGGTCGCCTGGATGTCGGAGAGCCCGAACTCGCTCATCAGGCTGGCCTTGGCGGCGGCCGCGTCGTCACTGGCACGGATCAGGGCGACGACCCGGTCGATGTCGATGAGGGCGATGAGCAGGCCGTCGACCAGGTGCAGGCGGTCCTCGCGCTTGGTCCGCCGGTACAGCGTGCGGCGGGTGACGACGTCGTAGCGGTGCTGGACGAAGACCTCCAGCAGCGCTTTCAGCCCGAGCGTACGGGGCTGGCCGTCGACCAGGACCAGGTTGTTGATGCCGAAGGAGCTCTCCAGCGGGGTGAGCCGGTAGAGGTCGGCCAGCAGGGCCTGCGGGTTGACGCCGACCTTGCACTCGATGACCAGACGCGTACCGTGCTCGCGGTCGGTGAGGTCCTTGACGTCGGCGATGCCGGTGAGGCGTGCGGCCTGGCGCTGGCCCCGCCGCGGGCCCGACGTGATCATCTTGCCCTTCACCTCGTCGGTGATCGCCTCGATGATCTTCTCGGCGCCGACGCCGTAGGGCAGCTCGGTGACGGTGATGGCCTGCCGGCCGCGGCCGCCCTCGAGAAGGCCGGTCTGGGCGCGGGCGCGGATGCGCACGACACCACGGCCGGTCTCGTAGGCGCGGCGCACCTCGTCGAGGCCGAGCAGCTGGCCACCGGTGGGCAGGTCGGGGCCCGGGACGAAGCGCATCAGCTCGTCGAGGTCGGCCTCCGGCTTCTTGATCAGGTGCCGAGCCGCCGCCACGACCTCGCCGAGGTTGTGCGGGATCATGTTGGTCGCCATCCCCACGGCGATCCCGGACGTGCCGTTGACCAGCAGGTTCGGGAAGGCGGCGGGCAGCACCTTGGGCTCCTGCTCGGAGCCGTCGTAGGTGGGCTTGAAATCGACGGTGCCCTCGCCGAGCTCGCCGACCAGGAGCATCGCCTCGCGGGACATCCGGGCCTCGGTGTACCGGGCGGCGGCCGGGCCGTCGTCGGGCGAGCCGAAGTTGCCGTGACCGTCGATCAGCGGCGTGTTGAGCGAGAAGTCCTGGGCCAACCGGACCAGGGCGTCGTAGATCGCGACGTCACCGTGCGGGTGGTACTTACCCATCACGTCACCGACGACGCGGGCCGACTTGACGTAGGGCCGGTCGGGGCGCTGGCCCTGCTCGGACATCGACCAGAGGATGCGCCGGTGCACCGGCTTGAGCCCGTCCCGGGCGTCCGGGAGGGCACGTGAGTGGATGACCGAGTAGGCGTACTCCAGGTAGGAGTCCTCCACCTCGGTGGTGAGCGGGTTGTCGATGACCCGGGCGCCCGCCTGGTCGAACGCGGACAGGTCGACGCGCTTGTCGGATTTGCGGCGTGCCATTGGTAGCGGACCTCTCAGGCGTCGATCGTCTCTTGGTCGATCCGGCCCGCGGCCTCGATCAACCAGTTCTTCCGGGGCTCGACCCGTTCACCCATGAGCAACTCGAGGGTGGCCTCGGCGCGCTCGGCGTCCTCGATGGTGATCCGGCGGACGGTGCGCTCGGCCGGGTTCATCGTGGTGTCCCACAGCTCGTCGGCGTCCATCTCACCGAGGCCCTTGAACCGGGGCACCGGTTTCTGGACCTGGCGGCCGCCGCCCTCGATGCGGGCGACGGTGCTCTCCATCTCCTGCTGGGTGTACGTGTAGAGGGTCTCCGAGTTGCGCCCCTTGGTGACCACCTTGTGCAGGGGCGGCATGGCGGCGAAGAGCCGGCCGTGCTCGATGACCGGCCGCATGTACTTCGCGAAGAGCGTGATCAGCAGCGTCCGGATGTGGGAGCCGTCGACGTCGGCGTCCGCCATGATCATGACGCGGCCGTATCGCATCGCCCCGATGTCGAAGGTGCGGCCGGAGCCGGCGCCGAGGACCTGGACGATCGCCGAGCACTCGGCGTTGTCGAGGACCTGCTGGAGGCTCGCCTTCTGCACGTTGAGGATCTTGCCGCGGATCGGCAGCAACGCCTGGTACTCCGAACTACGGGCCATCCGGGCGGTGCCGAGCGCCGAGTCACCCTCGACGATGAACAGCTCGGAGCGGTCGATGCCGATGGCCCGGCAGTCGACCAGCTTGGCCGGCATCGACGCGCCCTCCAGGGCGGTCTTGCGGCGGGCCGCGTCCTTCTGCTGTTTCTGCGTCAGGCGGACCCGTGCGGCGTCCACCACCTTCTGCAGGACGGTGCGGGCCTCCGTCTTGGTCCGGCGGCCGTCGATCCACTCCTTCAGGTACGCCTCGACGAGGGTCTGCATCACCCGGGCGACACCGGCGGTGGACAACTCGTCCTTGGTCTGCGACGTGAACTGCGGCTCCGGCACCCGCACGTGGATGACCGCGGTCATGCCCTCCAGGAAGTCGTCCAGGACGGGCGGCTCCTCCTTGGGCTTGAGCAGCCCGCGGGCGTTGCGGATGGCCTCGGTCAGCGCACGGACCAGCGCACGCTCGAAGCCCTTGCGGTGGGTGCCGCCGTGCACGTTGCGGATGGTGTTGGTGAAGCACTCGACGGTGCGCTCGTAACCGGTGCCCCAGCGGAAGGCGACCTCGACCTGGGCGTGCCGGACGACGTTGGACTGCATGACGCCGTTGGCGTCGGCGGCGTTCTCCTTGTAGGTCCCCTCGCCGGTGACCAGCAGCGTGCCGGAGACCGGCTTGTCCGAGGCCGGGGTGAGGAAGTCCACCATGTCGGACAGGCCGTTGGGGTAGTGGAACGTCTCGGTGGCCGGCTCCTCGGCGGTGGCGTCGAAGAGGGTGTACTGCACGCCGGGGACGAGGAACGCGGTGTTGCGCAGCTTGGTGCGGACGGCGTCGACGTCGAGCCTGGCGCCGCTCTCGAAGTATCGCGCGTCGTACCAATACCGGATCGAGGTGCCGCTGGGCTCGCCCCGCTTCATCCGGCGGGCCACCCGCAGGCCGGGCTCGCGGGTGAACGGCGCGTCGGGCCCGGGGCCGTCGAAGACACCGGGCACGCCGCGCTGGAACGAGATCTCGTGGACCTTGCCGTCACGCTTGACGGTGACGTCGAACCGGTGGGCCAGGGCGTTGACGGCCGAGGCGCCGACACCGTGCAGACCGCCGGAGGTCTTGTAGCCGGAGCCACCGAACTTGCCGCCGGCGTGCAGCCGGGTGAGCACCAGCTCGACACCGCTCAGCCCGGACTTGGCGTGCACGTCGGTGGGGATGCCCCGGCCGTCGTCGTCGACCTGGACCGAGCCGTCGCTGTGCAGCGTCACGGCGATCCGGGTGGCGTGCCCGCCGACCCCCTCGTCGGTGCAGTTGTCGATGATCTCGTTGGCGAGGTGGTTGATACCTCTGCTGTCGGTGGACCCGATGTACATACCCGGGCGTTTGCGGACAGCGTCGAGCCCTTCCAGGTGCGTGAGGTCGTCAGCCCCGTACAAGGTCTCTGGTTGCGCGGTCACGAGGCGGCACTCCCGGTCGGGCCATGGTGGTCAAGGACGGCGCGAGCCTACCCGGCGCCTACGACACTTCTGCCCCAGGCGAGGCAGGTCTAGACCAGTCCGTGGCCAAAATAGGGATGATCCACCCCAAGAAGTGCGCTACGCCACAGTGGCGAGCGGCACCGTCTGCGGCTGGAGAGCCCGGAAGAGGTCCAGCGGGTACGCCTTGCCCGGAACCGACACCGGCGGCAGCTCCTGGTAGGCGATGAGCTCGTCGGTCACGTCCCGGGTGGCCGAACAGACCACCACGGTGTCGTGCGGCGCATAGGCCTGGAGACGGGCCGCCGTGCTCACCACGCTGCCACTGATCATCCCGTACCCGCCGTCGAAGGCGGCCATCGGGTCGACGATCACCTCGCCGGTGGCCAGCCCGACCCGGGTACGGACCGGGAACCTGCCGGCCAGGAGACGCCCCCTCAACGACTCCTGGACCGACAGGCCCGCCTGGACCGCGGAGGCGGCCGCCCCCGGACCGAATCCCCCCTCCGCGGCGCCGAACACCGCCATCACCGCGTCCCCCACGTACTTCTCGACGATGCCGCCGCGGTCACGGACCACGGAGGAGACCGCCGAGAAGTAGTCTCTCTGCAGCGCGCGCACCTCGGCGCAGTCCAGCCGGTCCACCAGAGCGGTGAAGCCGACGATGTCCACGAACAGCACGGTTACGGTCTGACGCCGCTCCTGAACGGCACTGATGACGGTGCTCATGTCTTCGCTCCCCCAGATCACTGCGTTGACCGGGAGTACGGTGCCAGCCCCGGACGAGCCGCGGATCCGCAGAACGACGTATCTCTGACAGCATCGAAATCCGTCGTTTTTGTGACGCAGAACAGTCCGAACCGACGACATAGTGATAGGCGGATACGGATTAGGCTGCCGGACATGGCCAGACAGGGGGACGAGGGGCCGCTTGTCGGGCGCACCGGCACGCTGGCCGATGTTCAGTCCTACCTTCGCAACGTCGGTCCCGGTGGGACAGCCGCGGTGTTCGTGACCGGGGAGAGCGGTGTCGGCAAGAGCCGGCTGCTGCGGGAGACCGCCGACGCCTTGCGCGGGACGGGCTTCGCCGTGCTGTTCGGCACGTGCCTCGACATCGGTGACGCCTCACCGCTGCACCCGGTGCTCCAGGCGCTGCGCCGGCTCGACGGGGCGGCACCGGCCGGTGCCGCCGACGACGCCGGGGCGCTGCTCGAGCGGGTGTCGCGCGACCTGCGGGCGATCGCCGGCGACCAGCAGCTCCTACTGGTGCTCGACGACCTGCAGTGGGCCGACCGGAGCACCCGGCAGTTGCTGCTCTATCTGCTGGCCGGGCTCGGTGACGTCCGGGTCTCGGTGCTCGCCGCGATCCGGGCCGAGGCGCTGCACGGCACCCACCCGCTGCGCCGGGTGCTGGCCGAGCTGCGCCGCCTGCGTTCGGTGCGGGTCGTCGACCTGGCCCCGCTGGACCAGGAACAGACCCGTGAGCTGGTGAGCGCGATCGTCGGCGGGACGGTGGCCCTGGAGGACGCCGACCGCGTCTTCAAGCGCAGCGGCGGCAACCCGTTCGTGGTCGAGGAGCTCGCCCGTGACCTGCGCGACGGCCGGATCGAGCTGTCCGACACGCTGCGCGAGATCTTCCTGTCCCGGGTGGACGAGCTGCCCCCGCACGCGCACACCGTGGTGCACGCCATCGCGGCCGGTGTCGAGCCGGTCGAGCACGCCGTGCTGGCCGGGGTGGTCCCGCTGCCGGAGGAGCAGTTGATCGAGGCGGTCCGAGCGGCCGTCACGCACCGGTTCGTGGCCAGTGACCACGACGGTTACAAGCTGCGGCACCGTCTGGTCGCCGAGGTCCTCGAGCAGGAGGTGCTGCCGGCCGAGGCGGCCTCCCTGCACCGGCGCTACGCCGAGACGCTGGAGTCGGTGGAGGGCGAGCCGGACAACGCGCGCCTGGCCTACCACTGGCAGCGGGCCGGCGAGCCGGACCGGGCGCTGCACCCGGTGGTGGCGTCCGCCCGCGCCGCCGAGCGGATGTACGGGTTCGCCGAGGCGCACCGCTACTGGACGATCGCGCTGCAGCTGGCCGGCGAGGCCGATCCGCGGCGCACCGAGCTGCTGGGGCACGCCGCCGAGTCGGCGCACCAGTGCGGCGAGCACCTGCTGGCGCTGGCCCGGCTGGAGGAGCTGGCCGGCCGTCCGGATGCTCCCGGCCGGTCCGAGCTGCACCTGCGGCGGGCCCGTTACCTGGCGGCGGCCGGGCGCTCGGCGACGGCCGAGGTGGAGTACCAGCGTGCCCTGGAGGCACCGGACTGCACCCCGCGCAGGCGGGCGTCGGCTGCGGCGTACCTCGCTGAGCTGCTGTTGCATCTCGGGCGTTATGCCGACGCCAACCAGCACGCCCGGGAGGCGCTCGAACTCGCCGCGGTGAACGGCGCCACCACCGACCTGGTCCGGGCGAGTGCCGCGCTGGGTTTCAGCGCCGCGTTCCGCGAGGATCCGGACGCCGGTCTCGCCGTCATCCGGCACGCCGTCGAGATCGCCGAGCGGTCCGGTCACCCGGACGATCTGGGTGTCGCCTACCTGCACCTGGCCGAGCTGCTGGCCGGCCCGCTGAACAGTATCGAGGAGGGTGTGCTGGTGGCCCGCCGCGGTGCCGACCTGCTCGCCGCCCGGGGCGTGGGCCGCACCTATCAGACCCGGCTGCTGGCGATCGCCGCCAAGGGCCTGTTCCGCAACGGCCAGTGGTCGGAGGCGTATGCGGTGCTGGAGACCGCGATGCGCAACCACCCGTCCGGCGCCGACGCGGTGGAGCTGCTGCTCGCCCGTTCGCAGCTCTGGGTGGGTTTCGGCGAGGTCGACAACGCCCGCCGCGACCTGGACGCGGTGGCGACCCTGCTGGCCGGCGGCGGCGCGCGGCACGTGCTGCCGATGCTGACGCTGCGGGCCGGCCTGGCGATGTGGCAGGGCGAGCACGCCGAGGCGCGGGCGGCGGTGCAGCGTGGCCTGACCGAGACCCGTTCCGACGACCTGGTGCTGCTCGGGGTGCTGGCCTGGCACGGCCTGCGTGCCGAGGCGGAGGCGCACGTGGCCGGCCAGCCGACCGATCCGGGGGCGCTGCGCCGGCTCCGGACGGTGATGGATCGCCTGGTCAAGGGGGTCGGTGACGCCCCGCCCGCGGTCCGTGCGGTGGTCGACGGCTACCTCGACCTGTGCACCGCCGAGCTGAGCCGGGTCGAGGACCGGCAGGATCCCGAGCCGTGGGCGCGGGCGGCCGCGATCTGGGACCGGCGACAGCAGCCGTACCCGGCGGCCTACGCGCGGCTGCGGCACGCCGAGGCGTCGCTGCAGCGCCGGATCCGCCGGACGTCGGCGGTCACCGGCCTGCGGCAGGCGTATGCGACGGCGACCGCGATGGGTGCCCGCCCGTTCGCCAACGAGATCGTCGGGGTGGCGCAGCGGTTCCGGGTGACGCTGGGCGACGACGTCCAGGTGCTGCCGGCCGGGCCGGAGCGGGCCGCCGACGAGCTGTCCGCGCTGACCGGGCGGGAGCGGGAGGTCCTGGCCGCGGTGGCCGAGGGCTTGACCAATCGCGAGATCGGTGAGTTGCTGTTCATCAGCGAGCGCACCGTCGGCGTGCACCTGGGGCACATCTTCGACAAGCTTCAGGTCCGCACTCGCGTGCAGGCCAGCCGCGTCTATCTGACAGCGGCCTGATCAGGCGTTCGTTATCTTGCCGTGACATACGTACACGGAATACGTCGTTCTACCGATCCGATGACGGACCCCCGGTGGAAAGGTATGCGCCACGGGGGAGCACCGCCCGGCGACTCGCTTCGCCGGGCGGTGCTGGGGGCCCTCCGTTGCCTTTGCATCACCCACGGAGGAACCCATGACCCAGCCCATCTGGGGCCCCGTCCAGCAGGAGATGTCCGACCTCCTGCAACGGCACCCCGACGACGTCCCCGGAGTGGTCGACCTACTCGCGCAACTGCAGGTCGCCCTGTGCCGCGTGCCGCCGTTGCTCGACAGCAACCCGCTGGCCGACTTCAACAAGCTCTATCTCACGATCACCGAGAACGTGCTGGAGCGTCTCTACGCCGGCAAGTTCAAGGACCCCGCCTTCCTCGCACGGCTCGATGTCGAATTCGCGGCCCGCTATTTCGACGCCCTGCGCTACTGGACGTCGGACCGCCCGGCCTGCCCGGGTGTGTGGGCCGGCCTGTTCACCCGGATCCCCGGCCCGGACGCGCGGGCGCTGCCGTCGGCCGTCGCCGGCGTCAACGCACACATCAACTTCGACCTGCCGTTCGCACTGGTCACCACATTCGACCACCTGGGCAGCGACCCGGTCGACGGCAGCGACCAGCACCACGACTACCTCCAGGTCAACGACATCTTCGCCGAGGAGATCCCGGGCCTGCGGCGTGGCTACCTGGACCGGTGGCAGCTGCTCATCGACACGATGAACGGGGATCTGGACGACTGGTGGCAGGGCGAGATGGTGGAGTACACGAGGAACGTCGCCTGGCGTAACGCTCAGAAGATCTGGGCGATCCGCCACGACATGGACGCGCTCAAGAAGGAGCGTCGCCGCCTCGACAACACCGCCACCGGCCTGGGCAAGCTCCTGCTGTCACCGTTCGGCGCGTTCCTGCAGTAGGGCGTCAGCCGACGATGATCAGGCGGGCCGTCGTGGCCGATCCGTCACGCAGCCCGCCGACGCCCACCCGCACACCGGCACGCACCGCGCTGCGCTCGGCTTTCTTCCGGTTCTCGGCCACGCGCAGCCGGTCGCCGAAGGTCCAGGTCACCTCGAAGCCGTCGGACGACTTGACGGTGAAACCCTTGTCGTCCGCGGCGGTGACCTCACCGCGCTGCACCACGACCGTGCGCTCCTCGCCGGCCCGGTCGCGCACCACGACCTCGCCGTGCAGCGTGTTCTTGCGCAGCAGCTTGCGCACCGCGCGGGGCCGCACGCCGGGTGCCTCGGTCGCGGTGTCCCCCGCGTCTTCGGCCTGGAAGCCGACCTCCTGCAGGGCGACCATCTCGACGGCGGCGTCGGCGACATCAGCGGCGGGAACGGCCGCTTGCGCACCGCATCCGGTCACCGCGAGAGCAACAGCAAAGATCAAGACCTTCATGGATGTACGAGCCATGCGTCAGATGTTCGGCATGACGCGATCAGGCAGTGTCAGCCCATTGTTCGAGTTCGGTAAGAAGGCCCGTCAATTTCGCCAGCCGTACCTCAGGCAGGTATCACGGCACCCGAAGGGCGTCTCGGCTACGGCTCGCGGTTCTGACCTGGGCCGTAGGGCAGCTCCACCGTGAACATCGCCCCGCCCTCGGGGGCGTGACCGGCGCTGATCCGGCCGCCGAGGCGGGTCACCAGGCGCGCGGCCAGCGCCAGCCCGAGACCGCTGCCGACCTTGCGGACACCCCGGTAGCGGCGGTTCAGCTCGCCCCGTTCGAACGCGACGGCCAGGTCGTCGTCGGTGAATCCGGGGCCGCCGTCGCGTACCTCGATGATCCCGCCGTGTTCGCCGGCCCGGACCGCCAGGACCAGCGGCGCGCCGGCCGGGACCACCCGCAGTGCGTTCTCGCAGAGGCCGTCGAGGACCTGCCGAATCCGGCCGGGATCGGTGCCGACGGTGACCGGGCCCGCCGGCACCTCAACGGTCAGTGACGGCCCGCCTTCGGCGCATCGCGCCGCCCACGCCTGCCCGGCCTGCTGGATCAGCTCCACCAGATCGACGTCGGTGACGTCCAGGGGCAGGTCGGCGGCCTCCAGCCGGGAGAGCACCAGCAGGTCGGAGATCAGCCGGTCGAGCCGTTGCGCCTCGGCGAGCACCGTCGATCCGGCGGCGGCCGTGTCGTCCCCGGCGATCACGCGATCGGCCAGGGCCTCGGCGTAGCCGCGGATGGTCGCGAGCGGGGTACGCAACTCGTGTGACACCGACAGCAGGAAGTCGCGCTCGCGGCCCTCACTGGTCTGCAGAGCGGCGGCCAGGTGGTTGAACGCGTCCGCCAGCCGCACCGCCTCGGCCGGGCCGGCCCGGGTGATCCGCACCGAGCGGTCCCCGGCGGAGAGCCGGCCGGCTGCGGCCGCGGCCAGCCCGATCGGCCGGGCCATGAACCGGGCCAGCAGGGCACCGGCCAGGATGCCGCCGAGCAGACCGGCGACGAGAGCCACCCAGACACCGCGGAGGACGCGCAGCCCGATGCCGGAGGCGACCCCGCGGGTGAGGACCACGCCGCTGGACACGCCGGGCAGTGGTCGGCCGGCGATGAACGAGGCCCGGCCGCCGACCGGGGCCCGGAGGTCGACGGTCTGGCCCGCGGTGATCCGGCGGACCACTCGTGGCGGCAGCCCCTCCCGATCGACGCGACCGTTTCTGATCAGGTAGATCTCGACGTCCTGGGCGCGCAGCCGGTCGGCGATCCGCTTCCGGGCGGCTGGGCGCTCGTCGGTGAGCAACTCGACCGCGAGGACCGTCTTGTCCATCAGCTCGGTGCGGATCTGGGTGTTCACCGAGCGGATCGCGATCGGCACGGCGACCATCGCGGTCACGATCACGGCGACCACCGCGGTCGCGGCCGTGACCAGGACGGCGCGGCCGGTCAGGGTGCGGAAGAAGTCACGCATCGGCCGTGTACCCGACCCCGCGGACGGTCCGGATCAGGCCGGCGGACGGGCCGAGCTTGGCCCGCACCTGCGCCACGTGCACGTCGACGGTCCGGGTGCCGGCGTGCGACGCGTATCCCCAGACGGCGGCCAGCAGCTCCTCCCGGGTGAACACCCGGCCCGGGCGGCCCAGCAGGTGTGCGAGCAGGTCGAACTCGGTGGCCGTCAGGGTCAGCGGGGTCCCGTCCACGGTCACGGCGCGACGGCCCGGGTCGAGGGTCAGCGGGCCGAGCATCCGGATCCGATCGGTATCGGCGGCGACCGTCGCCCGCCGCAGCAGCGCCTTGACCCGCGTCACCAGCTCCCGGGGGCTGAACGGTTTCGTCACATAGTCGTCGCCGCCCAGCTCCAGCCCGAGGATCCGGTCGACCTCGTCGTCCCGCGCGGTCAGAAAGATCACCGGCGTCCAGTCGCCGTCGGCCCTCAGCCGGCGGCAGATCTCGGTGCCGTCCATCCCCGGCAGGGCGATGTCGAGGATGCAGGCGACCGGGCGCAGGCGGCGGGCGGCGGCCAGCCCGGCGGTGCCGTCCCGCTCCACGTGCACGCCGAACCCCTCGCGGCTCAGATAGAGCCGGACCAGGTCGGCGATCGGCCGTTCGTCCTCGACCACGAGGACCAGCCCCTTGCCCGGCGCGTCCGTCACCGGCCCATCATGCCCGTCCACCCCACCCGGCACCGCGTTCACCAGATCATCATGCCGCTCTCCGGGCCCGGTGAACGTTCGAGGAAGGTAAGGACCGCCGGTGACCCGACCGGGTGACCTGTGCGTGTCGCACCGGGCGCCGCGGCCCACGGCGCTTTCCGCCCATGACCAGCGACCGATCGATGATGGGCGCGCTCCCAGAAAAGGGAAGGAAGCGCTTTCCCGGCGTGCTATAAAGGCGACAGCCGGGGCGCGAGCAGGGGCGAGGCGTCGAACACGGGGGGATGCCTCGCCCCTCCTGCTCACCAGCGGCCCCGCGGTCGGCGTACCCGCGGTCGGCGTACCCGGAGAAGGGGTTCGGGTGTGGGTTTCGGGGCACGATGGAGGGCATGAGCCCTGTGGATTCGGCGGGTGAGTTCACCCGCGATCAGCGGTACATCGGCACCCGGATCACCGCTGACGGGCGGGACGGGTTCCCGGTCGAGGCCGGGCGGTACCGTCTCGTGGTCGCCCGGGCCTGCCCGTGGGCGAACCGGGCGATCATCGTGCGGCGGCTGCTCGGGCTGGAGGACGCGCTGTCGATGGGCGTCTGCGGACCGACCCACGACGAGCGGAGCTGGACCTTCGACCTCGATCCGGGCGGCCGCGATCCGGTGCTCGGGATCGAGCGGCTGCGTGACGCGTTCCTGGCCCGGTTCCCGGACTACGACAAGGGCATCACCGTTCCCGCGATCGTCGACGTGCCCAGCGGGAAGGTCGTCACCAACGACTTCGCGCAGATCACCGTCGACCTGTCGCTGGAGTGGGCGGCGTTCCACCGCCCGGGCGCGCCTCAGCTGTATCCGTCACACCTGCGCGACGAGATCGACGAGGTGAACGAGGGCGTCTTCGCCGACGTCAACAACGGCGTCTACCGGGCCGGTTTCGCGGGCACGCAGGAGGCCTACGACAAGGCTTTCACACGGTTGTTCGCCCGTCTCGACCAGCTCTCCGAGCGTCTTTCCGGTCAGCGCTACCTGGTCGGCGACACGATCACCGAGGCCGATGTCCGGCTGTTCACCACGCTGGCCCGGTTCGACGCCGTCTACCACGGCCATTTCAAGTGCAACCGCGCCAAGCTGACCGAGATGCCGGTGCTTTGGGCGTACGCGCGGGATCTGTTCCAGACGCCCGGCTTCGGGGACACGATCGACTTCGTGCACATCAAGCGCCACTACTACGAGGTGCACCGCGACCTGAACCCGCGCGGCATCGTCCCGGCCGGCCCGGACCCGCGAGGCTGGCTGACCCCGCACGGGCGTGAGGCACTGGGCGGCCGTCCCTTCGGCGACGGCACTCCGCCGGCCCCACCCCTTCCCGCCGAAACGGTCCCGCCGTCACACTCCGCCCAGCAGGTCCCGCAGTAGGGTGCTGAGCTGGGCGCTCTTCTCCGGGGGCAGGTGGGCCAGGAGGCGCTGCTGCTCGGTAAGGCCGGCGGTGACCGCCTCGTCGGCGATGGTGTGGCCCTCGGGGGTGAGGCGGACCAGGATGCCGCGGCGGTCGTCCGGATCGGGTGAGCGCGCGACCAGGCCCGCCTTCTCCAGGCGGTCGAGGCGGGCCGTGGTGCCGCCGGTGCTGAGCATCATCGACGCCGCGAGGACGCCCGGCGACAGCTGGAACGGTGCGCCGGAGCGGCGGAGCGTGGCCAGCACGTCGAAGTCGGCGCGGGCGATCCCGAAACGGGCGTAAGCCTTCTCGGTGGCGTCGCCGGCCAGGCGGGACAGCCGGTAGATGCGTCCGAAAACGCCCATGGCCTCGGTGTCCAGGTCGGGGCGCTCGCGGGCCCACTGGCCCAGGATCCGGTCGATGTCGTCGGTCACGTTCGCCATTTTCCTTGATGACGAGCTTCTCGAACAGAGTTATCTTGATGTCGAGATACTTTACGTCGAGGGAGTTGGGGTCCGATGCGGGTTCTGCTGGTCACGGCCCTCACGCCGGTGCTGTGGGGGACGACCTACGCGGTCACCACCGAGTTCCTGCCGCCCGGCCGTCCACTGCTCAGCGGCATGCTGCGAGCACTGCCGGCCGGTCTCGTGCTCCTCGCCCTCACCCGCGAGCTGCCCCGCGGCGCCTGGTGGTGGAAGTCGGCGGTGCTCGGGGCGCTCAACATCGGCATCTTCTTCGCGCTGCTCTTCGTCACCGCGTACCGGCTGCCCGGCGGGATGGCTGCGGTCCTCGGGGCGGTGCAGCCGCTGGTCGTGGCCGGCCTCAGCGTGCTCCTGCTGGGTGAGCGCGTCTCCGGGCGTACCGTCGCTGCGGGTTTGATCGGGGTTGCGGGCGTCTCCCTCGCGGTGCTGACCGCTTCCGCCCACCTCGACCCGGTGGGGATCGCCGCCGGCCTCGCCGGCGCCGGATCGATGGCGCTCGGCCTCGTCCTCACCAAACGGTGGGGCCGCCCCGGCGTCTCGTTGCTCACGGTGACCGGCTGGCAGCTCACCATGGGAGGCTTGCTGCTGGTCCCGGTCACCCTCCTGGCGGAGGGCCCGATTCCCGCACTGTCCGTGACAAACCTTTCGGGGTACGCCTACCTGAGCCTGATCGGGACGGCGCTGGCCTACACGCTCTGGTTCCGCGGGCTGGAACTCCTGCCGGCGTCGCGGGTGTCGCTGCTCAGCCTCTTCGCACCACTCACCGCGACGGTCGTCGGCTGGGCCGCGCTCGGCCAGACGCTGACGCCGGTGCAACTGGCCGGGATGACGCTCGCCTTCGGCGCCGTCGTGTGGGGCCAGTCAGTGCATGTCCGCCGTCGTGACGATGCGCCTGGTGTAACCGCCGCGGGCCGCGCGCAGCATGGCCCGGCCGACCTCGTCGGTGGTCGTGACGAAACGCGGCGCGACCCGACGGATCAGCGGGACCAGCGGCGCGATGACCGTGTAGGCCGTGTTGTACCACCCCGTCTTGGACCGGACACCGTGCGTGGGCTGGATGAACCCCGGACGGAAGGCGTAGCCGTTGCGGAACGTCTCCATGATCTCCCGCTCGGTGCGCGCCTTGACCCGCGACCACATCAGCCGGCTGTCCGCGTCGGTGCCCTCACCCGAGACGTAGACGAAGGTCAGATCGTCACCGAGCGGGGCCAGGGCACGGGCCGCGGCCATCGGGAAGTCGTAGGAGACCCGGGTGTAGGCGGCCTCGTCCATCCCCACCGATGACACGCCCAGGCAGTAGAAACAGGCGTCGTAACCGGTCAGCTCACCGGCGATCGGGCTCAGATCGGCGAAATCCGCGAGGGTGACCTCCCGCAGTTTCGGATGCTCGACACCGGTCGCGCCCCTCGTCACCACCAGCACCTCGGTCACGTCGGGCGCGAGCAGGCACTCCCGCAGCACACCCTGACCCACCATCCCGGTCGCCCCGAACACGATCACCCGCATGCCTCCAGTGTGCCGGGTGCGGGGGCGGAAAAACGTCGTACCCCGGGCCTAGGGTCGTCGTGTGCCCGTTGAACGATGGTCCGCCGCCCAGGTCGAGGCGCTCACGCCCGATCCCGCCTCGCTGCGCGACGCGCGTGGTGTCGCCGGCCCGTTCTCCGCCGGCGGTCCGGCCGGTGACCGGTCGAAAAGGACGGTGCCCCCTGATCCGGCGGCCGCGGCCAAGCGTGCCCGGGGTCGCTCCGACCGTGTCGCCGGCGGCATGGCGGAGCTGCAGCGGTGGCTCGACGACCAGATCGAGCAGGGTCTGGCCGTGGCCGGGCGGGCCGGGCCGCAGCCGTTCGAGATGATGGCGGCCCGGCTGGTCGACGCGCAGGCGCCCGGTGCCGCCGGCATGGTCCGCAGGCTGGGCGGGTTCGCCGGGGCCGGCCCGCAGTGGGCCGACCGGCTGCTCGGCGAGCTGGCCCTGCTGCGGCTCCTCGTCACCGGCCACGCCCGGCTCGGCGACCTCGATCCGGCGCTCGCGGCCACCGTCCGTGCCCGCATCGGGTTCCCGACCGCGACCGAGGAGGTGCTGGCCGGGCCGCGGGTCACCGACCGCTGGCAGGTCCTCGGCCAGGTGGAGACCGATGAGGGTGCGCTCACCAGCCGGCGCACCTGGTTGCGCGGGTCGGGCGGGCGGTTCGCGCTGGTCCTGTCGTTCGCGGCGCCCGGCCAGCCGCTGCCGGCCGATCTGATCCCGGGCACCGAGTTCCGTGCTGACCTGTGCTTCTATCCGGGCTCGGCACCGCTGCGGGCACTCGTCGCCGAGCGCGTCTCGGCGGCCGAGCCGTTCGCCTCGCCCGACGGCGCGGGCACCATCCGGGCTGGTCTGGCCGGGTGGGCGTCCCTGGTCGCCGCCGAGCCGTGGAGGCATGACGCTCCGATGCTCGTCTCCTCGGCGCGACCCACGTCCGACGGTCATCTGGTCGACGCGGAGGGCTGGGCGCTGCCCCTCGCTCCCGGTCACCGGGAGCCCTGGTGGTTGCTCGCGGCGGCCGGCGGGTCCCCGGCGACGGTCGCGGCCGAGTGGTCTCCGGCCGGCCTGCGTCCCCTCGCGGCCTGGGTCGACGGGCGATTCGTGCCCACCGCACCACCGGTGCCGGATTCCTCCTCCCGGCGGCCGGCCGAGTTGCCGCCGGAGTTGCTGACCGCGGCCCTGGTCGGCACCGGCCGACGCCCGTGGGCGGGCCGCTCGGTGCGGGTCGACCCGCTGACGGTCGACCTGGGCTCCCCCGCCGGCGCGCCACCTTCAGCCGTTGCCGACGGCTCCCCCGCCAGCGCGCCACCTTCAGCCGTTGCCGACGGCTCCCCCGCCGGCGCGCCACCTTCAGCCGTTGCCGACGGCTCCCCCGCCGGCGCGCCACCTTCAGCCGTTGCCGGCGGCTCCCTCGCCGGTGCACCGGTTTCCGCCGAGGCCGGCCGCTCCCCCGGCGCGCCGTCGTCCGCCGGGCGTCTCCCGGATGCCACCGGTTCCCCGGAAAGCCTCTCCGCGGGGCCGGCGGCCGCGCTTCTGGAGGCGGCGGCTGTCGCGCTCACCTGCCGCCGGGCCGGGGTGGAGCCGGAGATCGGGCGGGTCCCGGTGGACGCCGCTCCCCCGGAGACCGATGTCCCGCTGCCACCGGCCGCCGCGGCGCGGCTGGCCCGGATCCTCGACGGCGGGGCTCCCGGCGGTGGCCACCACGAGCAGGCGCTGCTGATCCAGTGGCTGGCCGCCGCCGTGGGCCGGGGCGGCATCGTCCCGCCGGTGATCCTTCCCGATCTGCTGGAGGCGGGCCGTCGCAACGCCCTGCTGCGGGCCGATGTGGCCGGTGTCGCCGGCCGCCGCGGCGCCTGGCTGGCCGCGCAGCGTGCCGACTGGCACTGGCTGCTGACCGAGGCGGCCCCCACCCGCACCGGCGACTGGACGGCCACGGCCGCCCGCACCCGCGACTGGACGACCTCGGCCACCGCCGAGCGCCTCGGTCTCCTCGTGGAGCTGCGCCGCAGCGACCCCGGCCGGGCCCGTGAGCTGCTGGAGAGCACCTGGGGCGAGGAGTCCTCGGACAATCGGGCCCGGTTCCTGGCGACGTTGGGCACGGGCCTGTCGCTCGACGACGAGCCCCTGCTCGAAAGGGCCCTGGACGACCGCCGCAAAGAGGTCCGCGAGGCCGCGCTCGACCTGCTGCGGCAGTTGCCCGGGGCGGCGCTCGGCCGGCGGATGACCGCGCGCGCCCGGGCCGCGGTCCGGCTCGACGGGTCCGGCCGGCTGACCGTCGAGCCACCCACCGAGCTCGACCGTGACCTGCGGCGCGACGGTGTCAGCGCGACCCCGGTGCGCGGCATCGGCGTCGGTGCCTGGCTCCTCGAGGAGGTTCTCGCCGGGACACCCCTCTCCACCTGGACCGTCCCGCCTCCCTCGACCGGCGCTGGTCCTTTGTCCACTGCGGGGCTCGGCCCGAGCGGGTGGATCGCGGCCGCTCGCGGGCATGACTGGGCGAATCCGCTGGTGCACGGGTGGGCCAAGGCCGCCGTCGTTCAACGTGACCCGCGATGGGCGACCGCTCTGCTCGCCGCCGATCACGGGACCTTGCGTGAGGCCGTCCGGTGGGATCTGCATCTGGTGCTACCTCCGGATGAGCTGGCGCGCCTGGCCACCGCGGCACTGCGTTCCGAGGACGGCTCGGCCCAGCGTCTGCTCGGCCTGCATCCGGGGCCCTGGCCGGACGGGCTGTCGGTGGCCGTTCTGGAGACCGTGGATCAGCGCGCCCGCAACGACCGGCACACCTGGCAGCTCGGCGAGCTCTGCCGGGCGGCCGCACTGGCCATGCCTCCGGGCTACGCCGACCTGGCCGGGCGCCTGGCCGCACAGCTCGATCGGGTCGTCGACCCGGCCCGGGTGCGCCCGGTCGCCGAGCTCGCCCGCACTCTCATCTTCCGCCACGAGATGCTTCAGGAGCTGCAGTGAACGACGGCACGATCCCGACGGCCGGTGCGACCGGGGCGCTGCGGCCGCACGCCGAGGAGCAGTATTCCGAGGAGCTGACCCTGCTCGCCGCGGCCGACGACCGGCCCCGGCCGCCGGGCTGGCGTCTGTCACCACAGGCCGTGGTCACCTATCTGCTCGGCGACGGCGCGAAGATCACCCCGAAGTACGTGGGGCCCCGCCGGCTGATGGAGGTCGCGGTCTCGACGCTGGCCACCGACCGGGCGTTGCTGCTGCTCGGCGTTCCCGGCACCGCGAAGACGTGGGTGTCGGAGCATCTGGCGGCGGCGATCTCCGGCGATTCGACACTGCTCGTGCAGGGCACCGCCGGGACGGCCGAGGAGGCGATCCGGTATGGGTGGAACTACGCCCGGTTGCTCGCCGAGGGCCCGACCGACGCGGCACTGGTGCCGAGCCCGATCATGCGGGCCATGCGGACCGGGTCGATCGCCCGGGTCGAGGAGCTGACCCGGGTGCCGTCCGACGTGCAGGACGCCCTGATCACGGTCCTGTCCGAGAAGGCCCTGCCGGTTCCCGAGCTGAACACCGAGGTCCAGGCGCGGCGCGGGTTCAACCTGATCGCCACCGCCAACGACCGGGACCGCGGGGTCAACGAGCTGTCCAGCGCGCTGCGCCGCCGGTTCAACACGGTCGTGCTGCCGGTTCCGGCGAGCGCCGACGACGAGGTGGAGATCGTGGCGCGGCGGGTCGCCCAGCTCGGGCGGGCCCTGGAGCTGCCGGAGGTGCCGGCCGCGATGGAGGAGATCCGGCGGGTGGTGACGGTCTTCCGTGAGCTCCGGTCGGGGGTGACCGAGGATGGGCGTACCAGATTGAAGTCTCCGACCGGGAGTCTTTCGACGGCCGAGGCCATCTCGGTGGTGACCAGCGGGATGGCGCTCGCCGCCCACTTCGGTGACGGCACGCTGCATCCGGGTGACGTGGCCGCCGGCATCGTCGGCGCGGTGATCAAGGATCCGGTGTCCGACGGTGTCGTCTGGCGGGAGTACCTGGAGACCGTCGTCCGGGAGCGGTCCGGCTGGCTCGACTTCTACCGGGCCGCCCGCGATGCCTGAGCGGATCTACGGGATCCGGCATCACGGGCCCGGTTCGGCCCGGGCGGTGGTGCGCGAGCTGGACGCGCATCCGCCGGAGGTCCTGCTGATCGAGGGGCCACCGGAGGCCGACGACCTGGTCCGATGGGCGGCCGACGGCGGTGTGGAACCGCCGGTCGCGCTGCTCGGCTACGCGACCGCCGATCCGGGACGGGCGGCGTTCTGGCCGTTCGCGGTCTTCTCCCCGGAATGGCAGGCCATCCGGTGGGCGGTCCGGCGCGGCGTCCGCGTCCGCTTCTTCGATCTTCCGTACGGCTGTCGTGTCGCGTCCGAGGCGGACACCTCGACGTCGCCGGAGGCCGCGACCGGGAGTGCCGCCCACGCATCGCCGCCAGATGACGGGCCGGTGCGGCCGGTGGATCCGATCGGGGAGCTGGCGGCCGCGGCCGGCTACGACGATCCGGAGCGGTGGTGGGAGGACGTCGTCGAGCATCGGGGGATTCCGGTGTTCGCGGCGATCGCCGAGGCCATGACCGCGATCCGGGAACACGCGCCGGAGAACCCGGACGACCTGCTCCGCGAGGCGTGGATGCGGTCGGTGCTGCGGGAGGAGCGGCGGCGGCACGAGGACATCGCCGTGGTGTGCGGGGCGTGGCACGTCCCGGCGCTGACCCGCAAGGTGGCGGTCAGGGACGACACCGCGCTGATCAAGGGACGGCGCCGGGGGAAGGTGGCGTTCACCTGGGTGCCGTGGACCTACGGGCGGCTGGCGTCGTGGTCCGGCTACGGGGCCGGGGTCCGGTCCCCGGGGTGGTATCACCACCTGTTCACGACCGGGGACGACGTGGTCACGCGCTGGCTGGTGGACGCGGCCGGGGTGCTGCGGGCCGAGGGGGTGCCCACGTCGTCGGCGCACGTCATCGAGGCCGTCCGGCTCGCGGAGGCTCTGGCCACGCTGCGCGGGCGGCCGCTCGCCGGGCTGGCCGAGGTGACCGAGGCCGCCGAGGCGGTGATGTGTGACGGTGAGCCGCTGCGGTCCGAGCTGATCGCCCGCCGGCTGGTCGTCGGCGAGCGTCTGGGTTCGGTGCCGGACGACATGCCGGCCGTGCCTCTAGTCCGGGACCTGACCGCGCAGCAGCGGGCGCTGCGGCTCAAACCGGAGGCCACCGGGCGTGCCCTCGATCTGGATCTGCGGCAGGCCAACGATCTGCGGCGGAGCCGGCTGCTGCACCGGCTGTCGGTGCTGGACGTCCCGTGGGGGCGGCGGGCGACGGCCCGGCGCGGGACGGGGACGTTTCGGGAGGAGTGGCGGCTGGAGTGGCAGCCGGAGTTCGCGGTGCGGCTGGTCGAGGGCAGCATGTGGGGCACGACCGTGGTGGCGGCGGCGACCGCCCGGGTCGTCCGGCGTGCCCGGGACGCGGCGACCCTGGCCGAGGTCACCGAGCTGGTGGAGACGTGTCTGCTCGCGGATCTGTCCGAGGCGTACCCCGCGGTGCTCGCCGCTCTGGACGCCCGGGCCGCGCTCGACGCCGACGTGCACCATCTGATGTCGGCGATCCCGGCGCTGGCCCGGACCCTGCGGTACGGCGACGTCCGCCGGACCGACGTCGCCGGGCTGGCCACGGTGACCGCGAGTCTGCTGGTCCGGGTGTGCGCGGCACTGCCGTCGGCGGCGGCCTCGCTCTCCGACGAGGCGGCCCGGCGGCTGCGCGACGGGATGGACGGGGTGCACCGGGCGGCCGGGCTGCTCGCCGACGCGTCGCTGCGGGACCGCTGGCTCACCACGATCGGGGCGCTGGCGGCACGGCCGGGGCTGCACGGGCTCCCGGCGGGGCGGCTGACCCGGCTGCTGCTGGACGCGAGCCGGCTGGACGGCACCGAGGTCCGCCGGCGGCTGCGGCTGACGCTGACGGCCGGCACGCCACCGGCGCACGCGGCGGCCTGGGTGGAGGGGTTCCTGTCCGGCGGCGGGCTGCTGCTGGTGCACGACGAGGCGCTGTTGTCGCTGGTGGACGACTGGCTGGCGGACATCCCGGCGGAGTCGTTCGACGGTGTGCTGCCGTTGCTGCGGCGTGCGTTCGGCGGTTTCGACGCCGGCGAGCGGCGGGCCATCGGTGAGCGGATCGCCGGTGACCGATCGTCCGGTGCCGGCCCGGAGGCCGCTGTCGACGGGGCCCGGGCAGCCGCTCCACTGGCGACGCTGGGCGCCCTGCTCGGCCGGAGCCTGACGACGACCGGAGGGCGGGCGTGAGCGACGGGGAACAGGCCGCGGAGCGGCGCCGGCGGTGGCGGCTGGTGCTCGGCGGGGCCGCGGACGAGTCGCTCGGTGCGGCCGAGGGCCGGGACGGGGCGATGGACTCGGCGATGGCCGCGTTGTACGACACTCCGGACGGGACGGCCGACGGGCGGGCGTCGAAGCGGTCGGCGGGGCTGGGCGGCTCGGCACCGAAGGTGGCGCGCTGGCTCGGTGACATCCGGGAGTACTTCCCGAGCACGGTGGTGCAGGTGATGCAGGCCGACGCCATCGAGCGGCTGGATCTGACCCGGCTGCTGCTGGAGCCGGAGATGCTGGCCGCCGTCGAGCCGGACGTGCATCTCGTGGGCACGTTGCTCTCGTTGAACCGGGTCATGCCGGACGCCGCCCGGGAGACGGCGCGACAGGTGGTCCGTACCGTCGTGGAGGAGTTGGAGCGCCGCGTCGCGCAACCGACCCGCGCCGCGGTGACCGGGGCTCTGAACCGGGCCGCCCGGGTCAGCCGGCCCCGGCATGCGGACATCGACTGGGACCGGACGATCCGCGCGAACCTGCGGCACTACGTGCCCGAGCACCGGACGGTGATTCCGGAGCGCATGGTCGGGTTCGGCCGGCGGGGCTCCGCGGTGCGGCGGGACGTGGTGCTCTGTGTCGACCAGTCCGGTTCGATGGCCTCGTCGGTGGTGTTCTCCGGGGTGTTCGCGGCGGTGCTGGCGTCGATGCGGTCGCTGCGCACGTCGCTCGTGGTGTTCGACATGGCGGTGGTGGATCTGACCGATCAGCTGGCCGATCCGGTGGAGGTGCTGTTCGGCACGCAGCTGGGCGGCGGGACCGACATCAACCGGGCGATCGCCTACTCGCAGCAGCTGATCACGCGACCACGGGACAGCATCTTCGTGCTGATCAGCGACCTGTACGAGGGCGGCGTGCGGGAGGAGATGCTGCGCCGGGTGGCCGAGATGACGACCGCGGGCGTGCAGGTGGTGGCGTTGCTGGCGCTCTCCGACGAGGGCGCGCCGGCCTACGACCACGAGAACGCGGCGGCTCTGGCCGAGCTGGGTGTGCCGGCTTTCGCGTGCACCCCGGACGCCTTCCCGGATCTGATGGCGGCGGCGATCGAGCGCCGTGACCTGCGGGCTTTCGCCGGGCGCCGGACCGACCCGGGAAACGCTTGAGCGAAGCTCCCGATGTAACTACCGTAGGGGCTATGAGTGCTTACCTGACGAACCATCGCGTGTGGCAGGAGAGCTGGGACAGGCAGCAGGCGGCGTTCATGCCGGACCGGGAGGAGCGGTTCGCGGCGATGCTGGAGGCGGTCGCCGCGATCGCCGAGGGCGACGCGCCGCGGATCCTCGACCTGGCCGGCGGCACGGGCACGATCTCGTTGCGCGCGCTGGCCCGGTTCCCCGGGGCCCGGCCGACCGTCCTGGACCAGGACCCGGTGCTGCTGACGATCGCCGGCTCCTCGCTGCGGGACCGGGCCGCCGTGGTCGACGCCGACCTGGGCGACCCGGGCTGGCGGGCCAAGCTGCCGGCCGAGCCGTTCGACGCGGTGCTGACCGCGACGGCGCTGCACTGGCTGCCGGCCGAGCGGGTCGCCGCGCTGTATGCGGAGGTCCGGGAGGTGCTGCGCCCGGGCGGCCTGTTCGTGAACGCGGACCACATGGAGGACGAGGGCCTGCCGGAGCTGTCCCGGCAGCTGCGCGATCACGGGCGGGCCAGGCGCGAGGCGCGGTATGCGTCCGGAGCGGCGACCTCCTGGCCACAGTGGTGGGCGCTGGCCGCCGCCGACGAGCAGCTGGCGCCCAAGGCGGTCGAGCGGGAGCGGATCTACCCGTCCGACCGGCACGGCGAGGAGTGGCTGCCGCCGGCGTCGTGGCACGTCGAGGCGCTGCGGGCGGCCGGTTTCCGGGAGGCGGGCGTCATCTGGAGGGGCGGCACGGACGCCGCGGTCGCCGGTCTCCGCTGAGAAAGCCGGCCGGCGGGGGGTCACGTGGCGCCGGTCGGCCGGTCGGTCCAGCGGAGGAAGCGTTCGAAGAGTTCGGAGGCGGGCGCCTGGGGCATGTCCCGGGCGGCCTCCTCCAGGTGGTCCCACATGAGAACGGCCAGTTCGACCCGCCCGTTGGCGCCGGCCAGCTGCTCACGGGCCGGGTCGCACGGCCAGGGCCGCCCGCAGGCCCGGCAGTCCCAGGACGGCCGGGCCGGATCGTGGTCCGCCTGGTCGCCGGTCACGTGCCACACCTCCCCAGCCGCGGATCCGCCGGCGGGGCACGGCAAACGCGCCGGGTCCGCCCGCCCTCGCACCCGCGTGTCCCACACAGTGCGCGCGCATCGAGCGACGGTCAACCGCCCGGGCCCGCCCCTCGCCGGTCCGGGTGACGCCCGGCAGAGGCATCGGCACCGATCGTTCCGGCCTGGTCACGCAGGGTCCCGCGCGCGGGCCTCGGCCGCATGCTGCGGCAAGGGGCGACTTCCGATCGGGGGTACGGGCGGAGCGCGGTCCCCTGGCGCACCGGTGACGAGATGCCGACAGCGCCTGCCGATGACCCGAATCCCGCCCGATATGTACCTTTCTTTGGGAGCATGGGGCGAGACGACCGGCCCGGGACGGTGACATGGCCTACGACGAGCACCACGAGCACGACGAGTACCCGACGCCTGAGGGCGGCCTGTACGCGTCCACGTCCGCGGCCGGCACACACCTGGCGGCGCGACGACGCAGACAACTGGTCGCCGCGATCACCGGTGGGGTCGCGGTGGTGGCCGGCGCCGGGTTCGTGGTCACCCAGCTGATGAACGAGCAGCAGCCGAGCCTGCCCGAACCGGCCGCGCTCGCGCCACAGACGACACCGGTGACGGCCGTGTCCACTCCGGAGGAGACGGTGCCGGTCTCCCGTACCCCCAGAATGCGGCATGCCGCGCCCGTCGAACTCAGCCCGGTGCCGTCGCTCGACGCGAGCCGCCAGGCGAGCCCTGATGCGGCCGAGGCCGCCGCCTCGGCCGCCCTCGACGAGTTGCGCGAACGTCTGCGCCTCAGCGAACGGACCAAGGTCACCGAGCAGACCTACGAGGACGGCACCACCCGCATCGTCGCCGCGTGGCGCGACACCAGCGACGAGTCCCTGTTGCGGCGGGCGAAGGACGCCGGAACGCCGGCCGGCAACGGCGCCCGCTGCACCACCGAGATCCGCAACGAGCCCGACCTGGCGCTGGGCCGGCCGCCGACGCTGATGTGCTGGCGCACCTCGACGTTCCGGAGCGTGGTCGTCGTGACGTCCGCGACGAAGGGCGCGGCGGCCATCGCCGACTGCGTGCTGCTGATCGACACCGAGTGGCCGAAGCCGGACTGACACCCGCATGAACGCCAGCCGCGACGGGACCCCTCGGGTCCCGCCGCGGCTGCTGGTGCGGATCGGTCAGGCGACGAACTCGCCGCTGGTGGCGCCCAGGACGGTGGTGCTCTCCGGGATGACCACGCGGTAGGTCTGGCCGGGCATCAGGCCGGACAGCGCGGCCTTCGCCGGCGAGGCCGGGGCCGTGTAGGAGGCGACCCGGCGCCAGCCGTTGCCGGCCCACTGCTGGATCTCGGTGGCCCGGCCGATCGCGCCGGTCAGGGTGATCTGCGCCTGGCCGCGGCCGGTGGGCACCACGGTGACCGCGGCACGGACCTTGTAGCTGACCGCCGCCGAGGTCACGCCCCCGTTCGAGGCCTTGAGGACGACCTGGTAGGACGCCTTGCCGGCACGGTCGACCTGAACGACGCCGAGGTCACTGGTGGTGGCGTCGGTGCACTGCTGCGCGGCGCCGGCCTCGGTCACGCAGACCGAGACGGGCTGACGCGACAACGCCTGGCCACCGGCGGTGACGGTGAAGGTGGTGCTCGTCGCCGTACCGTAGACGACCTCGCCACCGATGGTGTTCGCGGTGATCTTGACAGGGGCACCGGCAACCGGCGGAGTGGTCGGCGCGGTCGTCGGAGCCTTGGTCGGCGGGGTGGTCGGCGCGGTCGTCGCCGGCGGGGTCGTCGGCGCCTTGGTGGGCGGGGTCGTCGGGGTGGTCGCCGGCGGCGTCGTCGGCGCCTTGGTCGGCGGGGTGGTCGGGGCCGTCGTCGCCGGGGCGAGCGCGTTCAGGGCGGACAGCGCGTCGATGCGGCCGTTGCCGAAGTCGTTGTCGAACCCGGCACCGCCCAGGTCGACGGCCGACTTCTCCAGGGTGGCCTCGATCTGGTCCGGGGTCAGCGAGCTCTGGTAGCTCTTGAGCAGCGCGGCCACGGCGGCGACGTGCGGCGACGCCATCGAGGTGCCGCTCATCGTCTTGTACTGACCGCCCGGGGAGGTGCTCAGGATGTCGGTGCCGGGCGCGGCGACGTCGACGTAGCTGCCCGCGTTCGAGTAGACGCCGATCCGGTCGTTCGTGTCGGTCGCGGCCACACCGATGACACCGGCGTCCGCGGCCGGGTACGAGGTGGGGCTGCCCTGCTGACGGCTGTTGCCGACGGCGGCGACGACGGTGACGCCCTTGCTGCGGGCGTAGGTGATCGCGTTGCTGACCGCGGTGACCTTCTGCGTGCCGCCCAGCGACATGTTGATCACCTGGGCGCCGTGGTCGGCGGCCCACGTGATGCCCTCGGCGGTGTCCGACATGTTGCCGCTGCCGTTGTCGCCCAGCACCTTCACCGGCATGATCTTGACGTCCGGGGCGAAGCCGGAGACACCGGTCGCGTTGCCGGTGACGGCGGCGATCGTGCCGGCCACATGGGTGCCGTGCCCGTGCCGGTCGGTGGTGGAGCCGGCCCGGTCGGTGGTGGCGTCGTAGCCACTGATCACGTTCGCGGCCAGGTCCGGGTGCGTGGCGTCGACACCGCTGTCGATCACCGCGACGGTCACACCGGCGCCGGTCGACTTCTGCCAGGCGTCGGCCGTACGGATCTTGGTGAAGTCCCACTGCTGGGCCCGGTAGGTGTCCGAGCCGGTGGGTATGCCAAGCGCGTACACCGGGGCGTCCATCTCGACACCGACGGCGTTGTCCGCCCCCTGCGCCTCCTCGACCAGCTTGATCGCGGACGCCTTGTCGGTCGCCTCCTTGACGGTGACGACCGGCCGGCCCTCACTGTCGAGCGTCGTGGAGACGACCCGGGCCGGCTGCGCCTCGGTCACCGTGGCCGGAACGATCTGCTCGGGAGCCGTGGTCAGCCCGTAGGTGACCGGCGCCCACTCCGCACTCCCGTTCGGAAGAGCGAGAACACCGACGGCGGCGAGCGCCCCCGCGGCGACGGCACCGGCAGCGTACTTTCCGAGCTGAACCTTCATGTACAACGTCCTCCCGTTTAGCTGGCTGGCTACGGGAATCAGATTCGTCAGCGCAGGTTGTGAGGACGGTTGACGACGTGTTGCACGACGGGAGCGGCGATCCGGGGCCGCTCCTGATGGGTTCGATCGGTCGGCGGCGGACGGGCTTGAGCAGTCGCCGTTCTCGGACAACTCTCAGCTACGGGTTGCTGGTTTTAGCCTGATTTGTCGGTTCGGTTGGGGAGCATGGGGTTTCGGAGTCCGCCTCACGAAAGGGACAGACGATGACCATGCACGACGACGACCGCCACCACACGGCACCGATGGCCCTGGTACGCCCGAGACGGAACCGCGCGAAGGCGGTGGCGGGCGTGGCCGGCCTGGCCGTCGCCTTGGGCGCCGGTGCTTTCGCCATCACGACCGCGCTGGTCAGCGAAGACGAACCCGCAACACGCGACGTGACCGCGATCGGTCAGCCGGCTCCCGCTCCGTTCGCCTCGGCTCCGGCGGACACCAGCTCCACGGGAGAGTCCGCCGAACCAATGGAGTCGCCGGAGCACAAGACCACGGCTTCACCTACGAAAAGCAAACCGGTTGAGCAGCAGATCAAAGAGGCGCGGGAGAAGGCCGCCAAGGACGGCTTCCCCCTCCAGCGGGCGCTCACCGCTGCCCCCGGTGCCGCGCCGCAGGTCGGCGAGGTCACGGTCACCAACGAGGGCCCGCAGGAGGACGGCGGCACCCTGCGTACGATCTCCGCGCGCTACGACCTCACCGGACAGCGGGAACTGCTATGGGTCACCGACAGCGGCGAGAAGGTCGGCGACGCACAGTGCAGCCAGAAGTTCCGCTTCAGCAACAACTCCGCGCCGAGAGAGCGGCCCACCATGCTGATGTGCTGGCGGACGTCGTCCGACCGGAGCGTCATCACCATCGCGGTGGAGCCCAAGGGACGGCCCGACGCGGAGTCGACGGTGGGCAAGCTGGAGAAGCAGTGGAACACCATGGGTTGACGTTCGGCTCAGGAAAAAGAAACGGCCCGGAGCGCTGAGCTCCGGGCCGTTCATCTTGGGACTACTCAGTGGATCAGTACTCCGACACCGTGAGGGTCGCACCACTCGAGACCCGCGAGTACTGCGTCGCTGCGTCGAGGGACGTGTCCGAGATGTCGTTCACGACGACCAGGCTGTAGGCACCGTCCGGTACGTCGGCGGCCAGGACCAAACCGGTAGCGCCCAGCGTGTTGGCGAGGTCCAGCGTGCAGATCAGCTCGTTGTCGCTGATCACGGTCGGCGAGGTGCACTGGGTGACCAGTCCCGCGTTGAGCCCGGATCCATTGCTCGCGGAGGTGAACCACGAGTTGTTGACCAGGAACACATAGGCGCCAGTGGCCGGCGCAACGCCCGCGGTCGCCGCGGTGCCCCAGCCGGTGATGCTGCTGAAGCCCGCGCCCATCACGTCGATGGTCGGCGTGGTGTTCGTCGCCGACGCTGTCGGCGAGATGGTGATGCCGTATGAGTAGGTGAACTCGTTCGCCGTGCTGGTCTGGGTACCGGCAGCAGTCGTCACGCTCAGCTTGACGTCACCGGCCGCGTGCGCGGTGGTCTTGCCACTGATCGACGTGGCGTCGACAACGGCGAGGTTCTCCAGCGGGCTGCCCCCGAGCGACGCGCTCAGCGTGGCGCCGTCCGCCGTCGGAATACCCGTCAGACCCGTGATGACGATGCTGGTGCCACCCTGAGCCGGACCGCCACTGGGCGAGATGGCCGGGTTGGCAGCACCCAGCGCCGGCGCCACGGTGTAGACAGCCGGAGCCGCGATCAGGTTGCCGGCATTGCTCATGAACAGACAGGTGTTCCACGCCGTCGTGGACGCGCCGCTGTCGACCACGACTCCGACCGGGACCAGGACCGCCACCTTGCTGGTAGAGATCTTGGTGACCGTGACAGCCGCCACGTGGTCGGAGTTGACGCCCGCGTACGTCGTCGGGCAGTTGCCCTTGGTGAAGGTCACCGCCGGAGACCCACCCGTGATGACCGCCGTGGGCGTGGTGACGGTGATGGTGTTGCCACCGGCCGAGTTGCCTGCCTTGGGGCTCAGCGTCGGTGCGGCCATCGCGGTGTACGAGGTGGTGGCCAGCAGAGCGCTGCTGGTGCCCGACCCCGCGTAGACGCACAGGTTGTAGGTACCCGCGGTCAGAGCTGGAGCCGTGATCGTGGCGACCGTGTTGGCCACGTTCTTCGTCACCGTCGTCGCAGCGGTGGCCGACGTCGTGGTGTAGGTCGTCGCACACGCGCCGACCGACGCCAGCTTGAAGGTGGCGGCGGGGGTCGTCGCGGAGGCGAGGTACGGCCCGAGCCCGGTCGCGGTGATAGTGGCGCCGGACGTGATCGGGCCGACCGACGGGTTCAGGGTCGGCGCGGTGTTGGCACCGCTAAGAACCAGTGTGTCGGTCGAGTTGACCGACAGCGGGGTGGTGCCGGCGACCGCACCGGACGTGACGCCGTAGATGCAGGCCCGGTAGGTACCCGCAGCCAGTGCGGGAACGGTCAGGGTCGCGGTGTCGGCGTCGTTGACGACAACGGTCGCTGCCAGGTTCGTGCCGGAGGTCGTGCCGAACGTCGTCGGGCAAGTGCCGCTGTTGGCAACGAACCGACCGGAAGCGGCGGTGATCGAGGTGAAGGCTCCAACCGAGGTCATGATCGTGGTGCTCCCACCACCGATCGGCCCGACATCGGGATCGATGGTGCCCGCCACCGCATAGGCGGGCGCTGCGGTACCGGCTACAACCGCTGCGGCCGTAGCCACCACAGCGACACCAGCCCGGAACGGCCGGCTGCCAGTTCTTGATGCGGACTTGCGCATGCGAGGTCCTCCTACGGTTTCTACGAACCGCGATGTGGATTGGGTGAGCCCGCACGTGACGTGACGGCGGGCCGTCTCGGAGGAGCCTAACGTGGCATTTCTGGCGAAAAGCCTGGAACGCTAATTTAGCTCAGAAAAGTAGATTTAGTAATATTAGCGAAGTTACGTGTCAGATGTACTTATTGTAGTTCGCAAATACATGCCGACCTGCGGCTGTCGGGCAACTCTCAGGTAAGGATTGAGGGATTCAGCCCGTTTTGTCAGTGCCGTTGGAAGCATGGGTTTCGGAGTTCGCCTCATGAACCGGCGGACCTATGGCCGAAACCCAAGGGGCACAGACGACATGAGCACACAAGACGACCAGCCCGGCGACAACGGCTCACCGACCACGCCGGCGGCACCCTCGCGTTCCGAGCACTCCCGCATCAAGCGAACAGCGGGTGTGGTCGGCCTGGCAGCACTCCTCGGATCCGGCGCTTACCTGACCACGCTCTCCGTCACCGGCCACAAGGACACTGAGAACCGTGACGTGACCGCGGTGGGCGCCCTCGACGCACCCGGGTCCCAACCGGCGACACCGGCCGCACCCGGCGAATCAGGAGCAAACCCGAAGAGCACGACCACCGGCGGCAATCAGACGGTGAAGGCGGAGCCGTCCTTCGAGGAACCTGCCGAGCGCGTCAGGAAGGCCCGTGAGGCGGCCGCCAAGGAGGGCGTGAAGATCACCCGCCCGCTACCGGTCAGAGAGGACAATCCGGCCGGCGCGGCTGCCGCAGCTGCCGCGAAGGAGGTCACCGTCGGGTCGGCCAAGGAGGGCGGAACCATGCGCATCGTCACGGTGCGCGGCGACCTGACCGGTCAGCGCGAGCTGGCGTGGGTCGCCGGAGGCGTCGAGAAGCACGGACCGGCCGCGTGTTCCCAGCGCTTCAAGCTCTTCAACGAACAGGAGCCCAGGACCCGGCCGAACCTTCTGGTGTGCTGGCGCACCAGCGAGAAGCGCAGCGTCGTCGTCGTCGACACGAAGATCGGCGGGCGGCCTCCGGTCGGCGAGAGCCTCGCGATCATCGACCGCGAGTGGCGCAAGCTCGGCTGAGGTCGAGTACCACAGAAGCGCCGGCCACATCGGTGGCCGGCGCTTCTGTTCGCGGAAAGGCCGGTGGCCCGGAGCTGTTGCTCCGGGCCACCGACTTCGTAGCGCTGGCGATCAGAACGCGGAGACCGTGAAGGTCGACGCGCTGGAGACCGCACTCTGGACGTAGGAGGTGTCCGTGTGCACCGCGTTGAGCGCGGCGTTGCTCACGTACTGGAGGTTGTAGGAGCCCTCCGGAACCGCGATGTTCGGGCTGGCGATGACCGCCCGCACCGTCGCGCCCGCGGTCGCGTTCGCCGACAGGACAGCGGCGGTGCCACTGCCCACCGACAGCAGGGTCGTGGCGTCCGGGACGCCGGCGGCAATGAGGAAGCTACCGACATCGCCGGCCGCGTAGGTGCTCGCAGGACCCGTGATGTCATCGTCGCCGTTCGTGGTGACCACACCGGCGACGACCCGGCTGTTCGCGGACACGATCGCGACAGTGTCGTCGCCGACCAGTGCGCCGGAGGCCGGGTTGGACATGACGGCCTCGGTGCTGCTGATCACGGCGGTGATCACCGTCCCCGACGGGATCTTCGGAGTGGCGGCGGAGTCGATAATCGCCTTGCCGACGTCCTCCTGAGTGAAGGCCGGGGTGCCGTCGCCGGTGACGACACGGCTACCAGTGGTGGTGTTGATGGCCGCGGCGACCTTCGGCGTCCCGGTGAGCACCGCGGTACCGGTGGCGTTGAGCCGCTTGGTCAGGTCGACCCGGCAGACCAGTTCGGTGTCGCTGAGAACGAGCACGTTGTTGCAGTCGGCGACCGGTGGGGTCGCGCGCCCGCCGCTGGTAACGGTCGCGTTGCTGTAGCTGCCCTGGCTCAGGAAGATGTGTGCGCCAGTGGTCACGGTGTTGCTCCACGGCGCACCTTCGAACCCGACACCATTGACGATCACGTCGATCGGCCGGGTGTTGGGCGCGGTCTTCGGGTTCGCGACGACAGCGCTGGTGTACGAGAAGGCGCTGTTCAGCGTGTGCGAACCGGCGGCCGTGGTGACCACCAGCGAGACGTTGCTGGCCGGCGCGTGCCGCGGCGTGCGGGCGGTGAAGGCGGTGGTGCTGATCGGCGTGATCTCGGTGAGCGGCGTACCGCCCAGGGTCGCGCTGAGGGCGCCGGCCGTAGTCGGGAACGCCGTGCCGGTGACCGTGATCAGGCTGCCACCCAGAGCCGGACCGGCCTTGGGCGTGACGCCGGACGAGGTCTGGACGGTGGTCACCCGGTACGGGTGGCTCGCGATCAGCGCGGACTGGCCGTTCGCGACGCCACCGTAGACACACAGGTTCCAGGGCATGCTGAGTGCGGAGCCCAGCGCCGTGTTGAACGTGTTCTGGTCGGCGTAGAGCGGCGCCGGAACCGTGACGGCGAGACGCGAGTTCGTCACCTTCCGGGGCGCGCTGACCGGCTCGATCACGCTGGCGTTGCGGGCTGAGGTGTAGGTCGCCGCACACTCGGCCGCCTCGAACGTCACGCCTGGGTCGTCGATGCCAGCCAGGAACGGGTTCGGTGAGGTGATGTTGATGGCGTTACCGCCCTGCCAAGGACCGGTTCCCTGGCTCAGCGAGAGATAACCGGCCGAGTAGCCGCTACCGGTGATCAGCGCAGAGCTGCTGGCAGCGCCGTTGTAGAAGCACAGCGAGTACTTGGCCGGCGCGGCACTCGTGCTCACCACACCGGCGGGCACGACCAGGTTCACGGCGTTGTCAGCGGTCTTGTTGACCGTGGTGGCCAGGTTGGCGACCGGCGTACCGTAAGTGCTGGCGCACTCGCCGCCGGCGACGAACTGGGCGCCGATCGTGGCCACGTTGGTGAACACATTCGTAGACGTCGTGACATTCAGCGTGTTCCCGCCACCGGTCAACCCGATGGGTGTATTCAGCACAGCGGGCGATCCGACGTTGATCGTGTAACCGTTCTGGTTACCCTGCCGGGCCGTGGTGCCACCGGCGTAGTCATAAACACAGGCGACGTACTTCTTGGCCTGCCCGTTGGTTCCCGCGGTAGCACCGGCGGGCAGTTTGAACGTCACCGACTTCGCGGAACTGCTGGAAGCGGATTGTGTCTGATCGGTCGCCAGAATGGTGGCTGACGCCGTCGAGATTGTCGCCGCACAGACCGGGGTAGTAGTTCCGGGCGAAGTGAGGATCTGTACCCGGGCCGCTGTGGTGTTCGTGCCGTTGGCGAAGGTGGCGTCGGTGTCGACGATGGTGACGGAGTCACCGGGGGCTACCACCGGAGGGGTCACCGTGACGGCGGCGAACGCCGCCGCCGGAGCCACCAGCAGGGCGGCACCTACCGCTCCGGTAGTCAACCCGGCGGACGCCGCCAGCCGGGCTTTCGAGCGTGACTTGGACTTGCGCATGCGAGGTCCTCCTACGGGTCCCCATGGACCGCGTCGCTGGATTGCTGGGCCCAGGCGTCCGGATGAACCGTCGCGGGCCGTCTCGCCGGAAGCGTACCTATTAGTGGGTATTCGATTTGGCAAAGTAGCGAACATACTTATATGTCAGACAGAACCTTTTGAAATGCCCAAAAATGAACACGCGGCGGCCCGGAGCATGCGCTCCGAGCCACCGCTTTGTATTGCTATTCGGGCGTCAGAAAGACGCAACGGTAAAGGTCGAGGTGCTGGAGACCTGACTCTGCACATAGGCGGGGTCGGTGACCACAGCGTTGACCGCGGCGTTGCTCACGTACTGCAGGTTGTAGGCGCCGTCCGGAACCGGGATCTTGGTGCCGGACAGGATCACCGGGTGTGCCCCACCGCTCGTCACCGAGGTGCCGTCGTTCAGCGTGCCGGTTGCACCGCTCTGGGTGGCGATGCTGCGCCCCGCCGGGATGCCGGCGCCGATGATGAACTTTCCGACATCGGCACTGGTGAGCGCCGGCGAAATTGCGGAAAGCGCCGTCGACCCGTTGGAGGTCGTCGCCGTAGCGGTCTGCGTGATCGGCGACGCGAGCGTCACGGTGGAAGCGGTCGCCACTCCCGTGGCGGCGTTCGACATGACCGCCTTGGTGGCACTGACCACGTCGGTAATCACCGTCCCGGCCGGAATCTTCGAGTCGCTGTCGACGGGGTCGATGACAGCCTTACCGATGTCCGTGGAAGCGAAGGCGGTACCGGTGATCACACGGCTGCCGGCAGCCGTGACGACGGCGTTGCCGGCGGTCGGCGTCGCCGCGAGAACTGCCGCGCCGGCAGCGTCCAGCCGACTGGTCAGGTCCAGCTTGCAGATCAGCTCGGTGTCGCTGAGCACCAGCACGTTGCTGCAGTCCGCGACCGGCGAGTTCGCCCGGGTGGTGGAACCGATGTCGGCGGAGTTGTAGCTGCCCTTGACGAGGAAGATGTGCGCACCGCTCGACAGCGTGTTGGTGAACGGGGCGTTCTCGAACCCGACACCGTTGACGACGACCTCGACAGCGCGGTTGTTGGGCGCCGTGTTGGGGCCGACCAGCAGAGCACTGTTGTAGGAGAACGCGTTGCTCAGGGTGTGCGAGCCGCTGGCCGTGGTGACCACCAGCGAGACGTTGTTGGCCGGCGCACGGCGCGTGGTCCTCGCGGTGAACGCGGTAGCGCTCAACGGCGTGATGTCGACCAGCGGCACACCACCGAGCGTGGCGGTGAGAGCGCCGGGCTCGGTCGGGAAGGCGGTGCCGGTCACCGTGACCATGCTGCCGCCCAGGGCCGGGCCAGCCTTCGGGGTGATTCCGGTCGAGGTCTGGATCGTCGTCACCTTGTACGGCGTGCCGGCAACCAGGGTCGACACCGTGTCCGTGGTTCCGGTGTAGACGCAGATGTTCCAGTCGCGGACCGGGTTGACGGCGAACGCGGTGGTGGCGGCACTCTGGTCGTCGTAGACCTGCGGGACGGTGACTGCGAGACGCGTGGTCGACAGCTTGCGGACCTTGTCGGCAGCGATGATCTTGTTAGCGTTGGCGACGTTGGCGGCCGCGTAGGTGTTCGGGCAGGCCGCGGTCCGGACGAGGACGCCCGGGTCGTCGATGCCGGCCAGGAACTCGTTCTGCGAGGTGATGTTCAGGCCGTTACCGCCCTGCCAGGGACCGATGTTCTGGCTCAGCGCCAGCTGGCTGGCGGTGTACTGGCCACCGGTGATCAGCGCGGAGCTACTGGCGGCACCGTTGTAGAAGCACACGGCGTACTTGGTCGGGTTGGCAGTCGTCACCACACCCGCCGGCACCGTCAGGTTCGCGGCGTTGTCACCTGTCTTGTTGACCGTGGTGGCCAGGTTGGCGACCGGCGCACCATAGGTGGTCGGACACTCACCGGCCGACGAGAACTGTGCGCCGATGGTGGACACGTTGGTGAACACGTTCGTCGTCGCCGTGATGTTGACGACGTTGCCACCACCGGTGAAGCCGATCGGCGGGTTCAGCGTGGTGGGTGTACCCACGTTGATCGTGTAACCGTTCTGGTTACCCTGCCGGGCCGTGGTGCCGGCCGCATAGTCGTAGACGCAGGCGACGTACTTCTTGACCTGCCCGTTGGTGCCCGCGGTGACACCGGCGGGAAGCTTGAACGTTACCGACTTGGTGGTGTTGCTCGAGCTCGTCTGTGTCTGATCTGTGGCCAGGATCGTGGTCGACGCCGTCGCGATCGCCGAGGCGCAGACGGGGGTGGTGGTACCGGGCGAGGTGAGGATCTGTACCCGGGACGCCGCGGTTGTCGAGCCGGTGACAAAGGTGGCGTCGGTGTCGACGATGGTGACGGAGTCACCGGGGGCCGCCACCGGAGGGGTCACCGAAACGGCAGCGAACGCCGCCGCCGGAGCCACCAGCAGGGCGGCACCTACCGCTCCGGTAGTCAACCCGGCGGACGCCGCCAGCCGGGCTTTCGAGCGTGACTTGGACTTGCGCATGCGAGGTCCTCCTACGGGTCCCCATGGACCGCGTCGCTGGATTGCTGGGCCCAGGCGTCCGGATGAACCGTCGCGGGCCGTCTCGCCGGAAGCGTAACGATTCGTAGCGGTTCAGTAACCCAGAGAACGAAACATACTCATATGTCGGACTTATCAACCGCAGAGTGCGGCTGCGCCAACTCCACTACCCTCAGGCAAGGCACCCACGGCAAGACCGAGCCACGCCCGGCCATGCCGTCAGGAAATAGCACAAGACTCAGGCATGCCTTACCTAAATCGACGAAAGTAAGCCTTGCCTTAGCATTCTTGATTTCTCAGAATGCGCCGCCAGAAAAGTGTATGGGCTCGAATTAATGGTTATATTCGAGGCGAGTTGCAGCTACCTGGCGGCCGAAGGAGATGTGTCGTGACTCAGATGATGGGCATGCCCCGCGTGCAGACCTGCACCGTCACCGACTGTGGGTACAACCACGACGGCTGCACGGCGTTCGCCATCACTATCAGTGAGATGAACTCGGCCTGTGACACGTTCGCGGGTGCCGGGCTCTCCGGTGGGATGGGTGTCGCCACCGCTCAGGTGGGCGCCTGCAAGCGGTCCGACTGTACGTACAACAAGGATCTCGAGTGTCAGGCTCCCGCTATTACCGTGGGGGCTTCCGCCGACAAGGCGGACTGCCTCACCTACCAGCACGCCTGACCGTTTCCGGCCATTAATCCCGCCCCCGCAAATGGGGGCGGGATTTTTGCGTCCGGACTTCCCGGTTGACAGCGGGCGACCCCTGCGCTAGGTTCATCTCAGATCGAGTAAGACTCAGATTGAGAAACACTCAAACCGAGAAGGACGGCGCGGCGATGGATGAGGCGACCTACCTCGCGGGGTATGACCCGCGGGCCTACCCGGCGGTCGCGGTGACCGTGGATGTGGTGGCGCTGACCATCCGCGACGGCCGGCTCTGTGTGCTCCTGGTCGAGCGTGGCGCGCAGCCCTTCGCCGGGCGGCGGGCCCTCCCGGGTGGCTTCGCCCGCGACGAACCGCTCCACGACGCGGCGTTGCGGGAGCTGGCAGAGGAGACCGGCCTGACACCGGGCGACCGGGAAGGTGGCCAGGAAGGCCACCGGGAGGGCGACCTGGACCGGGTCCATCTCGAGCAGCTCAAGACGTATGGGAATCCCGGCCGCGACCCCCGGATGCGCGTCGTCTCCGTCGCCTACCTGGCGTTCGCGCCGAGTCTTCCCGAGCCGACGGCCGGCAGTGACGCCGCCCGCGCCTACTGGGTGCCGGTCGACGACGCCAAGGATCTCGCCTTCGACCACGACGAGGTGCTCGCCGACGGCCTGGAGCGGGCCCGGTCGAAGCTGGAGTACACGCCGCTGGCGACCGCGTTCGTGGGCCCCGAGTTCACGATCGGCGAGCTGCGGCAGGTCTACACCGCGGTGTGGGGCGAGGAGCTGCACGCGGGCAACTTCCACCGCAAGGTGCTGTCGGTCCCGGGGTTCGTGGAGAGCACCGGCGGCACGACGAGCAAGGGCGGTGAGCGGGGCGGGCCCAGGGCGAAGCTCTACCGGGCCGGTGACGCCCGCCTGCTGCACCCGGCTCTGCTACGGCCGACCAGGGAGGACGGGGTGCGATGACCACCATGACGTTCGAGGAGGCGGTCACGAAGATCGTCGCCGCACGGAGTTTCCAGGATCTGGCCGGCACCGAGAACGGCGCGGGTCGGGCGTACCGCAGATGGGCGAAGTTGATCCACCCGGACACGGTGGGCGCGCAACGGCGCGCGACCGCGACCGACGCCTTCGCGAAGCTCTCGGCGCTCTATGAGCGACGCGGTGAGAGGCGGGAGCCCTGGGGCAGCGGCGACGTCGCCGAGCTCTTCGCCGAGGGCGACCGCCTGCTGAAGGTCCCGCGCTCCCCCGCGGACAACGACCTGATGGAGGCCGAGGCGACCGCGCTGCGCAAGCTGTGGGCCGACGGCGACCCGAGGTTCCGGCCCTACGCGCCGCGCCTGGTCGAGACCTACATCCACGAGGACGCGCAGCGGCGCAGGCGGTGGGTCAACGTTCTGGAGCGCCAGCGCGGCATGGGCAGCCTGGCCGAGATCAAAGGCGATCTGGGGGTACGGGAAGCGGCCTGGATCTGGCGCCGGCTACTGATCGCGCTCGGCTGGGCACATCGGGCCGGAGTGATCCACGGGGCGGTCCTGCCGGAGCACGTGCTGATCCATCCGGGCCGGCGCGGACTGGTTCTCGTCGACTGGTGCTATGCGGGACATCGACCTGCGGCGATAGTGAAGGCGAGGGAGGACCACTATCCGCCGGAGGTGCTGCACGACCGGACCGCTGGATCCGCCACCGACATCTACATGGCGACGGTGCTGATGACACGGCTCATGGGGCCGCGGATGCCCGTCTCGCTGCGGCGGTTCGCCGCCGGATGCACCTATGACGCGCCGCGGATGCGGCCGCAGGACGCCTGGGCCCTGTTGGGCGAACTCGACGACATCATCGGATCGCAGTACCGGAACTGAGGAGCAGATCATGGGAAGCGGACACTGGTCCACCGATGTCTACACGGCGGCGGCGAGCTACCGTGCGGCGTCCGGGAAGAGCACGTTCGACTACAGCGACTCCGGTGCGCGGACGGTCCACCCCGACCTGGACCCGCACGGGGTGTTCATGCGGGAGAGCCGGGACAGCGGGGAGCACCCGTTCAGCACGCCGATCGCGGTGCTGTTCGACGTGACGGGTTCGATGGGCAGTGTGCCTCGGGTGCTGCAGACGAAACTGCCGCAGCTGCTGGGCCTGCTGACCCGGAAGAACTACGCGGTCGATCCACAGATCATGTTCGGTGCGGTCGGGGACGCCACGTGTGACCGGGCGCCGCTGCAGATCGGTCAGTTCGAGTCGGACAACCGGATGGACGAGGACCTGGTGCGGTTCGTCCTGGAGGGCGGCGGCGGAGGCCAGAAACACGAGTCGTACGAGCTGGCGTTCTACTTCATGGCCCGGCACACGATCATCGACTCGATGGTGAACCGGGGACGGAAGGGCTACCTGTTCATCATCGGGGACGAGATGCCGTACCCCCGGGTGAAGCCGCGCGAGGTGAAGGCGGTGATCGGTGACGACCTGCCGGAGCCGATCACGACCGAGGACATCCTGACCGAGCTGAAGCGCAAGTACGAGGTCTACTACATCCTGCCGACGGCGGCGCACCACAGCGGCGACAAGGAGGTGCTGTCGCGCTGGCGCAAGCTGCTCGGTCAGAACGTGCTGGAGCTCGACGACCTGGACGCGGTGTGCGAGACGATCGCGCTGACGGTCGGCCTCGGCGAGGACGCGATCGACCTGGACGAGGGCATCGCGGACCTGACCGACGTCGGGTCGCGGGCGGGCGGTTCGGTGGGCCGGGCGCTGGCGCCGTTGCAGCGGACCGCGGTGGTGCGCTCGGCGCTGGAGATCGCCGGCGGCCCGGGTGGGAACCAGCGGCTGTGACCGGGCACGTCGCGGTCGTCGACCTCGGGTACGGCGACGCGGGCAAGGGCACCGTCGTCGACCACCTGTGCTCCCTCGGCGACGTGCGAGCCGTCCTGCGTTTCAACGGGGGTGCGCAGGCCGCGCACAACGTGATCACCGAGGACGGGCGGCATCACACGTTCGCCCAGTTCGGGTCGGGCACGCTGCGGGGCGTGCCGACCCATCTGACCCGGTTCATGGTGGTCGATCCGCTGGCGCTGGCGGGCGAGGCGGCGGCGCTCGGCGATCCGTATCACCTGCTCACAGTGGATGCGGACGCTCTGCTCGCCACTCCGTGGCATCGCGCCGCGAACCGGCGGCGGGAGGCCGGGCGAGGCGCGGAACGGCACGGTTCGTGCGGCATGGGCGTGGGCGAGACGATGGCGTACGCCGAACGGCATCCCGATGCTCCCCGGGTGGGGGACGTGCTCTCGCCGTCGCGGCTGCGGCAACGGCTCGCGGCGGTGAGGGACGTTCTGGGTGACTGCGGCGTCCCGGTCGACGACGTCGTGGACGCGTTCACCGCTTTCGGGGAGACGGTGCGGATCGTCGGCTCCGAGCACACCGACCGGATCCTCGCCGAGGGCCGGTGCGTGTTCGAGGGCGCGCAGGGTGTGCTGCTGGACGAGTGGCGGGGCTGGCATCCGCACACGACGTGGTCGACGACGACGTTCGACAACGCGCTGGCCCTCTGCCCGTCGCTGACCAGGCTCGGCGTGGTCCGCACCTACACCACCCGGCACGGTGCCGGGCCGTTCGTCACCGAGTCGGACGAGCTGGACCTGCCCGAGCGGCACAACGGCCGTGACCCGTGGCAGGGCCCGTTCCGGACCGGCCACTTCGACGCGGTCGCCCACCGGTATGCCGTGGAGGTCGCCGGCGGTGTCGACGCCCTGGCGATCACCCACCTGGACGTCCCGGAACGCTGCCCCGGCCTGCGGATCGTCGACTCCTACCGGGTCGGCTCCCACCGGGCCGGCTACGAGATCTGGGACCGGATCGAGCCGGGCCCGTTCCGCGACCTGGAACACCAGGAGGCCCTGGGTGCCCGCCTGGCCGCGGCCCGCCCCGGCCGGATGACACGGCCGGCCGACTGGTGCGACGCGATCTCGGCCCGCCTGGGCGCTCCGGTGATGCTGGAGTCGTGGGGACCGCTCTCCTCGGACAAGAAGCTCCGCTAGGCACCGCGCCCTCAGTGCGGTGCGACTTCACCTCGGCCGTGCGACACCGCCCAGACCGAGTCGACGCGCTCAGCGGCTGTCACTCGCGGAACGGGAGTCGGGCGAGACGGTGTCCGGGGCCGGGCGACCGGGCGCGTCGTCCGGCGCCGGGCCGAGCTTGCCGATCTCGTAGCCGTCGGGATAGGTCGTGGCCTTGAGCCCGTCGCTGAACATCGCGGTGGCCCTGGGTTTACCGAACCGGCGCAGGAGGAGGGCTCTCGCCCGGAGCCCGGCGTGCAGTCCGGCGCGAACCGGCCACGCCGCCGTGGTCACCCGGGTCGCGGCCCTGAGCCGGTCGTCGTACATGGCACTGACGAGCGTGTTCCCCAGCGGGGCGAGCATGGGTGGGATGCGTTTGAGCATCAGCTGGCGGGTGGCGCGTTCGATGGCCGCGGCGTCGTCATTGGGCTGCAGGTGAGTGGCGTCGTAGGCGTCGAACCAGGCCTCGATCTCGTCGTACGAGCCGGGGATGTCGGTGATGGCCATGCGCTGGCCCAGCTCCCGGTAGAACAGGTAGGTGGCGCGGCGCTCGTGGCAGCAGGGCCGCCGCCAGGCGTACTGGTCCAGCCATCGGATCGGAATGATCACGAGACAGGCCAGCACGTACAGATAGTGGTCGTTGGAGATGCCGTAGGGCCGGTGGATCTGGTTGATCCGCCGCAGCGCCTCACGGCCGCGGAACTGGTCGAAGCCGTTGAGCACCATCTCGTACATCAGCAGGCCGGTGTCGTCGATGCGCTTCTGGGTGCGCTCGGTCAGCTCGCCGGTCGCGGTGTGCACGGCGGCGATCTCCGGCAGCGAGAAGGACCTGTTGAACGCCAGGTTCAGGCCGAGTTTCATGTCCCACGGGAACTCGTACCGCAACATCGTCTGGTAGATGGACAGGTAGTCGTGCTCCGGGTCCAGCGAACGGGTCCGGACGAGGTTGTCGTATCGGGCGGTCATCGACGGTTTCTCCCGGGGTCGGGGATGGCGGACATCATGACGGAGGCGAGAGTGCGGACCACCACCTCCGACTTGGCGTAGGCACCGGCGACCTCCACCAGCCAGGCGACTTCGCCGCCGTAGCCGTCGCCGGGCAGGTGCAGAGTGTCGGCCAGCTGCGGGTTGTCGGCGACGTTCCCCGCGCGGTGCATGCGGACGGCGTATGCCAGCTGGGCAGCTTCGACGGCGGCCTGGCGGGCCTCGCCGGTCAGGCCGGCCAGGTCGGCGTGATGCTCGGCGACGGCGGTCACCCGGGCATCCATGAAAGGTCGCAACGCGAGGCGTGCGTCCCGGATCTCGGCCAGTCGCCGGATCAGGGCGTAGTCGATGTCGCGGATCGCGGTCCGGGAGCGGCGCAGTGTCGGATCGAGCTCGACATACGGCAACTCGGTGACGAGGTCGTGCCACAGCGGCGCGAGACGCCGGTAGGAGCGCAGGTCGCTCCAGCGTGGTAGCCGAGGGCCCCACGCCGGCATGGTCAGGCCGATCGACATGAGCAACGCGCTGAGGGTCACCAGAACCGCGGCGATCTGGCGCTCGCCCGCCGGCCGCGATCCGGACCAGTACGCCAACAGGTAGATGACCTTGTCGAGGGCATAGAGCAGAGCGAAGACCGCACCGACAGCCGTGGTGCGCAGCCCTCGCCGTAGCCAGGTGCGGCCGCATGCCCTGGCGTACTGCCAGCAGAGGCGAGCGATGTCGATGAAGGACGCGAAGAAGCCGACCACCAGGAAGAACAGCAGGTAGGCGGTCACCGCCGGATTACGGGCGTACTCCACGGTCAGCTGCACCGGCGACTCGCCGAGCAGGGTGTAGCCGAACAATCCCAGCATCGCCAGGTATGCCCCGGCGGTGGCCAGGATCCATCGAAGGGTCCGCCGGGCCGCCTGTTCCGGCGGTAGCGCGAGGAACAGGAGCCAGCTCTCGGAGCCGACGACGATGGCCATCACGCAGCCGTGGGAGAAGACTTTCGCCAGGTTGGGCATGCCGGTCAGGCCGTCGACTGCGGCCGCCAGCGGCGGGATGGCGAGCGTGATGCCGACGGCGAACGCCCCGAAGGTCACCGTGACCGCGCGACGGGCCGGGCTGGGACGAAGGCGCTGCAGGCGCAGAATGTACCCGAAGGTCAGCCAGCCGGTGACCGCGCACGCTACATAAAGGACCGTATCCACCGAAGGCCTTCAGCTGGTGGGATCTTCGAGCGCCAGCCGCAGCCGCTGGTGCAGCGCCGCCTGGCGGTCGTCGAAGGGCACGGTCCGCTCCTCACCGCCACGACGGGCACGGCGCAGCAGCAACGAGCCGATCATCTCCGCCTCGCGCTCCTCGGCCGCGTCGTAGTTGCTGCGGCCGAGGAAACGCTGCACCAGTCGTGGGTCCAGGTCCGGCAGCAACAGCCGGAACGTGTCCGGGTCGAGCGGTGCGGAGGCCCGGTGGCCGGCGAGCAGGTGACCGATCTCGTGCCCGATGATCAGCATCTGGTGCAGGGGTGACGTGTCCTGCTCGTAGAAGATCGCGTCGAATTTCCCGGTCGGCACATACATCCCGCACACCGTCCGGGCCGGCAGCGCGATCGGGATCAGCACGATGGGACGGCCCTGGCGCTCGTCACCGAGGACCCGGCACAGCTCATGGATGTCGAACGGCTCAGGCACGTCGATCTCGGCAACGAGCTGCTCACACCGTCGCCGCAATTGATCATCAGGCACGCCGTAGCCCCCGTCCTGCATACCGCCGCCATCTCTAGACGAGACCGCGCGGCGGCGTTCCCGCTTCCTCACGGGCCGTCGACTCGGTCGCCTCGCGCAGCCGGAGAACCATCTGCTCCACGAGTTGGGTGTCGGTGGCGGACAAGCCGGTGTCGGTGAGGATCTGGCGCAGCGCGACCTGTTTGACATCGATGCGGCGAAGCTCACTCAGGAGGGCGATCTGCTCCATCACCCGGCTCGCGGCGTCGTCCTCCACGAAATATCCGGTATTGACATCGAACGCCCGCGCGAGAGCGCGTACATGAGAGGTACGGGGATCGCTGGCCACACCGCGACGCAGCTCGCCGATGTAGGCGGCACTGATCGAGACACCGGTCCGCACCGACAAGATGTTGATCTTGTCAGCGATCTCCTTGTTGGTGTATCTCCGGCCCGGCTCGTCGCCGTCGCCGAGCTCCTGCGGCGTCGGCCGGATGTGGTCGAACAGGTACTCCAGCCTGGCAGCGAGCGTGTCGAGCGGCGGTAGATCGTGCTCACCCGGCCCATCCGAGACCATTACCTGCCCCCTCCCGCGCCGGCGCCGCACACCATCGCCGCCCTCCGCAACACATTCACAAGCATAGTTGACACCCTTACTCAGGGCGGAGGTATGCTCCCCCATGCGCAGAAACGTCTGTTTAGAGGAGCATCACTTCACTAAACAGGCGTTTGCAGGTTCAGTGTTCAATCCGCATGGCGCGGGCCGGTTCACGGGGGCCGGCCCGCGCCATGCGGCATGAGCGGTCGACGGGTTTCACCCCACCAGTCCGGGGTGCACTGGTTCACCGGCCGGATCTCTGATTCGTATCCGGCTCCGGGCCATCGTGGCCGTGCGTCCGGGCCAGTACCGCACCTTCCCGAACAGAGCCACCGACATCTACATCGACGGCAACCGTGGTCTTGAACGGCGCGACATGCAGTTCGATGGACCTCACCACCGCACGACCGGAAGGTGCGCCACCGTCCAGGACCGTGAGTTCATCGCCGATGCGTAAAGCGTCACCCTCCAGGTGCCCGGTGACGAACAGCCAAGGGCGGCTCGACAAGCGGTGCACTCGCTCGATGGTGAGCCGGGTCATGCGCGGTTCCTCCTCCATGTCTCGACGAAGCCTTCCTCGGCTCCGTATGCCTCGTCCTCCAGCGGTCCGGTCATGGTCGTGATCCGGCCATCCTCGTATTCGGGCAGCACGTTGGCCTGATCTGTATTCGCCTTCAGCCGCCTCGGACGCCTGCGCTACCAGCCCAGCGGACCAAGATGGCGTCGCACTTCAGCCGCGAATCTGGGCACGCCGGTGCGCTGCAGAAGGACGAGGACCTCCGGCACGGTGTTCGGCGCTCGTTGGTAGGACGTGACTTGGTGACGGAGCACGTCCATGGTCAAGCCGGGGTAGAGATCGAGTTGGTCAAGTAAGAAGTCGTCGGGGTGGATGGCGGCGACGTCATAGGGCTTGAGGGCGGGCTCAGGGAAGTCGCTGAGGTTGAAGGCGACGATGACTTCGGCGTGGGCGCGTACAGCGGCAGCCAGAACGTGCCGGTCCTTGGGATGGTTCGTCATACCGTCGACAATTGACTCGTACCCGGTGACCAGGGCATCGGGGAATGACCGGCGCATCTGGCCGAGCCGCCGATCGACCCGATCCGGCGGCAACCCGCGGGCGATTAGGTTGCGACGCAGTTCGACGAAGACATCGGCCGACCAGATTGGCCGGTACACGGAGGCTTCGGCGAGACGAAGCAGCGTGTCGCACAGGTAGGCGGGGTAGAGCACGCACGTGTCAAGGAACGCGGGGAACGCCACCATGACCGGCTGTCACCTCGATGGCGGCGGGTCGAGTGTGATCTCGTACAGGTCGTCGCCCTCGGCGTCGGCTGCCATCTGGTCAAGGGCGCGGCGGCGTTCGGTGCGGGTACGTTCGGAGTAGTCGAGGATGTCACGCAGTAGAACTCGTCGATGCCGGCCGCGCAGGCTGTGCGGGATCTCGCCGTCGGTGAGCAGACGGACCAGCGTGGGTCGTGAGATGTTGAGCAGGTCAGCGGCTTCCTGGGTGGTCAGCATGGTGTTATGCGGGGCGATCGAGATGGCCATGCCCTGGGACAGGGCGCCGACGACGTCACGCAGCAGTTCGTAGAGTTCGGCCGGGATGTCGAGCTGCGAACCGTCCGGGCCCACCAGCTTCGCTCGGGCGGGAGCCTGAGCCTCGGCCAGACCGCGCGCGAAGCGCACCAGGTCGGCGGGGTTTTCAGGGGGCAGAACGGTCCGTTCACGCAGGGTGCTCGACATGAAGCCAGCCTACCGCTATTCGAAAAATACGAAAACCCGCTACGGTCTGACGAAGCCCAGCGCCCGATAGCCGGGAGGGCGGCACTGGCGGCGGAAACCACCCGGCCATCGTCACCGGTAACCATTGCCGGGACGTTTGACCAGCTCACGCGCCAGTCGAAGTTCGGCGTGAGCGCTGACGGCGGCCTGCTGGCCCCCGATCGGGCGCTCGAACTCAAGCCGGACAGAGCCTCCGGCGATCTGCCGGTACGTGCGATGCCTCAGTCGACCTGCGAGGATCCGCAGGTCGACAAGGCATGGAATCTGCGGGACTCGGTCGCCTGGATCAGGTGCGGGTCAGCAGGAAGACCGGGATGAGACGGTCGGTCTTCTTCGTGTACTCGTTGTACTGCGGGAAAGCGGCCGCAGCCCGCTCCCACCACTGCTCCCGCTCCTCGCCGGAGAGCTCGCGGGCAGTGTAGTCCTGCTTCACCTCACCGTCCTGGAGCTCGACCAGCGGATTCTTCCGCAGGTTGTGGACCCAGACCGGGTTCTTCGGGGCGCCACCGAGCGAACCGACGACCGCATACTCGCCGCCGTGCTCGACGCGCATCAATGCGGTCTTGCGCAGCAGGCCGCTCTTCGCGCCGACCGAGGTCAGCACGATGATCGGCTTTCCCATGATGTCGTTGGCCTCGGCACCGCCGGTGGCCTCGTACTTCTCTGCCTGATTGCGCGCCCAGTCCGAAGTGCTGGGGGCGTACTCACCTGTCAACGGCATGATTCCGATCCTACGCACCCCAACCGCACCCGACCGGACCCCGGAACGCACTTCATCACCCGCACCTTTATCGCCAGGGCCGGCCACGGATGGGTAGGCCCACCTACCGAAGGGTGCTACCAGATGCGGAAGACGGCGCGGCGGAACGTACTTGCTGGTGGAATCGCGGCGGTCACCGCCGCAGCACTGGGCGCGTTCGCGCTGCCCGCCGGGAGCCAGGCGTTCAGCCCGGTCTCGTACGGCCTCGCCCTCCCGGCGACCGTCTCCGCGACCCAGCCGGTCCGGATCGTGACGACCTCCCTGGACGCGACCGGCCGCCCGGTCTTCTCGGTCAAGGTGGCCACCGACAAGGTGTCGGCCGAGCGGATCATCTCGGCCGCCCGCAAGACCACCGGCACGGTCAGCGTCGAGGTCGACCACAAGGTGCACGCCCTCGGGATGCCGGAGGGTGACGACACCTACCGCGAGTACCAGTGGGACCTCGACAAGATCAGCACCCCGGACGCGTGGGAGCAGAGCACCGGCGCCGACGTGGTGGTCGCGGTCATCGACACCGGTGTGGACGGTGACCACCCGGACCTCGCCGGCAACGTCCTGACCGGATACGACGCGATCGACGACACCGAGGGCGGCGACTCCGACGGCAACGGGCACGGCACCCACGTGGCCGGCACCGTCGCCGCGGTCGCCGGCAACGGCGAGGGCATCGCCGGTTTCGCCCCGGACGCCAAGGTCCTGCCGGTCAAGGTGCTCGACGCGGACGGCAGCGGCTGGAGCTCGGACACCGCCGAGGGCATCGTCTGGGCCGTCGACAACGGCGCCCAGGTGATCAACATGTCGCTCGGCGCGAGCGAGTCGACCGACGCGGAGGAGGCCGCCGTCGCCTACGCGATCGAGAACGGCGTCACCGTCGTCGCGGCCGCCGGCAACGAGCGCGAGGAGGGCAGCCCGGTCAGCTACCCGGCCGCCTACGACGGGGTCATCGCGGTCGCCGCGACCGACTCCGACGACGAGGTCGCCGAGTACTCCAACCAGGGCGACTACGTCGACGTGGCGGCGCCCGGCAGCGACATCCTCAGCACCTATCCGGCCGACCTGACCGATGACGGCAGCGAGTACGCCGAGCTCAGCGGCACCTCGATGGCGGCGCCGCACGTCGCCGCGGTGGCCGCGCTGCTCAAGGGGTACTCGCCGGACCTCGGCCCGGACGACATCCAGAACGCGCTGGAGCGTTCGGCCGTCGACCTCGGTGCCGACGGCTTCGACGAGGACTACGGCTGGGGCCGGATCGACGCCGCGGCCGCGATCGAGGCGGTCGGCGAGGGCGGCGGTGGCGAGGAGCGCATCACCCCGGAGATCACCGCCGACGAGGGCCGGACCGTGCCGTTCGGCAGCGAGAACGCCACCGAGTTCCTCGTCACGGCCGATGGGGAGGGCCTGGGCAGCGCGGCCGTCGAGGCGTGCGTCGCGGTCACCGGCGGACAGTGGCAGTGCGAGGACGACGAGACCGACGAGGACGGCGCGTACGTCATCGAGCATGTCGCGAAGGCCGGATACCAGGTGCGGCTGACCGTGCGGGAGACCGACACCGTCGAGTCGGTGTCGGAGAGCGTCGGCTACCGGGTCCGGGCGACCGTGTCGGCCAAGAAGACGGCGCGCGGCACGATCACGGTGAAGGCCGGTGGCGCCTCCGGGCAGAAGATGGCCCTGCAGCGGAAGTCCGGCAGCGGCTGGAAGAACGTCAAGTCCTACTCGGTCAAGTCCAGCACCAAGATCACCGGTCTGGCCGGTGGCACCTACCGCGTCGTGGTGGCCGGCACCAAGGCGGTCGAGGGCGTGACCAGCGGCACGGTCAAGCTCTGACCTTCCGACACACGGCGGTCACCCGGGTGGGGTTTACTCGTACCTCATGAGCATCATCTCCCGGGGTTTCGGCGGGCGGCGGCGAGAGCCGTCGCCCGCTCTGCCGCCCGGTCAGTACCTTGCGCACGACTTCCCGGTCCTCTCCGCCGGCCCGACCCCACGGATCCCGCAGGACCGGTGGAAGTTCACGATCGTCACCGAGATCGGTGAGAAGCACACGTGGGACTGGGCGGAGTTCACCGCCCTGCCGGCCGAGGAGATCACGGTCGACATCCACTGCGTCACCAAGTGGTCCAAGCTCGGCACCTCGTGGAAGGGTGTCGCCCTCGACACCCTCTTCGAGGACGTGGAGACCGCCGGCGACTTCGTGATGGCGCACAGCTACGGCGGCTACACGACGAACGTCCCACTCGAGGACCTGCTCGACGGCAAGGCGTGGATCGCCTACGAGTACGACGGCGAGCCCCTGCACCCGGAGCACGGCGGCCCGGCCCGTCTCCTCATCCCGCATCTGTACTTCTGGAAGTCCGCGAAATGGGTGGACGGGCTGCGGATGATGCACGAGGACGAGCCCGGGTTCTGGGAGGACGCCGGCTATCACATGTATGGGGACCCGTGGCGCGAGCAGCGGTATCACGGCGACTGACCTGGCGGGTGGCCACGGTCCGGTCGGCGCGGTGGGAGACGGGTTCGGCCCGCACCCTGGCGCTGGACATCCCGGACTGGCCGGGTCACCTTCCGGGTCAGCACATCGACATCCGCCTGACGGCCGAGGACGGCTATCAGGCCCAGCGCAGCTATTCGATCGCGTCGGCCGGGCCGGGTCCGGTCGAGATCAGCGTGCAGCGCCTCGAGGACGGTGAGGTGTCGCCCTATCTCGCCGACGTCGTCGAGGCCGGCGACCAGATCGAGGTCCGCGGGCCGGTCGGCGGCTGGTTCGTCTGGCGTGCCGAGTCGACGGCTCCGGTGACGCTGGTGGCGGGCGGGTCCGGGATAGTGCCGCTGATGGCGATGATCCGGGCCCGCGGTCTGGCGGCGGGCCGCCAGCCCTTCCGGTTGATCTATTCGGTACGGACTCCGGGCGACGTTCTCTACGCGGACGAACTCCGTCGCCGTGCCCTGTCGGACCAGGGCCTCGACGTGCGGTTCGTCTACACGCGCGCGGTTCCCGACGGGTGGCCGGAGCCCCCGGCGCGCATCTCGGTCGCCACCCTGAACACGCACGGCTGGCCGCCCGACTTCGAACCGGACTGTTTCGTCTGCGGCCCGACCTCGTTCGTCGAGGTGGCCGCCGACATCCTGGTCGCCCTGGGCCACGACCCGAAACGCATCCGCACCGAACGCTTCGGCGGCTCCTGACCCGCCGGCGACGGCTGGCGGGTCAGGAGTCAGGCGAGTTCGAGCAGGAGGGCCTGTTCGGGGGTCAGCAGCGGGGCCGGCAGGCCCAGCTCGGAGAGGACCCGTCCGGGGAGCGTGACCGCGCCGGCGGCCAGCCATGGGGGTGGGGCGTCCTGCATCGTGCGGGGCGGGACGCCGATCGGGCGGACCGTGTAGAGGCGGTCCGGGTCCAGACCCGGGAACCGGATCGGCGGGGGCAGGGCCGCGGCCGGCGTGCCCAGGGTGACCAGGGCGTACACCGCGTGGCTGCGGTCCTGGGCGACCACCCCGTGCACCAGGTGCGCCGGGTCGGGCGAATCGGCACGGACCACGCGGCCCGAGTGCAGCAGCGGGCGCAGGCGCTGGTGTTCGGCGATCCACGCGGCGATGTCGGCCTTCTCGGCGGGCGACGCCCCGGTCAGGTTCCACTCGATGCCGGCGCTGCCGAACAGGGCTGTGGCCAGGCGGAAACCCAGGGCCGAGGTACGGCCGGTGACGTGCGCGACCCCGTCACCGAGATGACCGCCGAGGTATTCCGGCGGGATCAGGAGACCGGTCCAGCGCTGGATCGACTGCCGGTCCAGCGGGTCGTTGGTGTCGGACGTCCAGAACCGGTCGACGAGCGGGAGGATGCCCAGGTCGATGCGGGCCCCGCCGGAGGCGCAGCTCTCGATCTCGACGTGCGGGAACGCCTCCTTGAGGGCGGCGAGCAGCCGGTAGAGGGCGCGGGTCTGCCGGTGCGCGACGCCCGGGGTGAGCAGGTCCCGGTTGTGGTCCCACTTGAGGAACGCGATCGGGTACTCGGTGAGCAGGGCGGTCAGGCGGTCGAGCAGGTAGTGGTAGGCCTTCTCGACGTCGAGGACCCGCTGCCAGCGCCAGGTCGGGCCGATGGTTCCGCCGAGGATCCAGTCGGGGTGTTCCCGGGCCAGGACGGAGTCGGGGCTGATCATCTCCGGTTCGACCCACAGGCCGAACTCCATGCCGCGCTCGTGGACGCGGGAGATCAGCGGGTGCAGGCCGTCGGGCCAGACGGTGTCGTCGACGAACCAGTCGCCGAGGGCCCGTCTGTCGTCGCGGCGGCCGGTGAACCAGCCGTCGTCCAGGACGAACCGTTCCACGCCGACCTCGGCGGCCGCGTCGGCCAGTTCGTTGAGGACGGCCAGGTCGTGGTCGAAGTAGACGGCCTCCCAGGTGTTCAACACGACCGGGCGCGGTTTTCGCAGCGTGGACGTGCTGCGGATCCAGGGGTGCAGGCGGTCGGAGAGCCCGTCGAGGCCGGTGTCCGAGAAGACCGCGACCAGCCACGGCGTCTCGTACGACTCGCCGGGCGCGAGACGGATCTCGCCGGGGGCCAGCAGTTCGCCCGCACCGAGGACGCTGTAGCCGAGGGCGGAGCGTTCGGCCCAGACCCGCTTGTCACCGCTCCAGGCCAGGTGGACGGCCCACACCCGGCCGGACCGGAAGCCGAGACCGGGCGTGCCGGCGACCATCAGGAACGCGTCGTCGTGGCCGGGGCGGCCGTGGCGGCTCTCCCGGCTCCAGACGCCGTGCCGGAGCGGGGCGCGTTGCGGGCTGCGCTCGTGCGACCAGAGGCCGGTGAAGTCGAGCAGCTCGGTCGCCTCGGCCGGGATCGGCAGGAGCACGTCCAGGTTCGGCAGGACGAACTCGTCGTCGCCACGGTTGGTGAACCGGTGCCGCACCCGCAGGACGCCCTGCGTGGTCAGCTCCAGCTCCGTGACGACCTCTTGCGTGGCATCGGGGCTCGACGACCGTATCCGCAAGATTTGATCTTGAACTTGGGTTTCGACGGTCCGGAAACCGTGACCGGTCTCGATCGCCGGACGCCCGCTCCATCCCTCGGCGAGGGAGGGCAACAACGACAACCGCAGGGGTACGTCGATCGAGCTCGGTGGCACCGCCGGCGTGAAAGCATCCTCCGAGAAGGCGAATTCGCCCAGGTCAGACCCCCAGTGGAGGACTGACGCGGCGGTGCCGCGGGTGTCGAGCACGAGGCTGACACCCGCGGCGCGCAGGTGGAACACGGTCACTCGGCGACCGGGATGGACTGGGCCTTCAGGTCCGCGATGGTCTTGGTCTGGGTGGTCTTGAGCGCGTCGAGCAGCGTGCCGGTGCCGGAGACGACGCCCTTGAAGCCGTCCGAAGCGGTGGCGTAGGTGCTGGTCATGGTCGGTCCCCAGACGAAGTCGGGCGAGACCTGGGTGGAGGCCGTCGCGAAGACATCGTAGATCTTCTGGCCGCCGTAGAACTCGACTCCCTCGGACAGCGCCGGGAGCGCCGCGCCGGCCTTGGTCGCCGGGTAGAGCTGCGCCTCCTTGTTGAGCGCGGTCAGCGCCTCCTCCGAGGTGTTCAGCCAGAGAGCGAACTTCGCGGCCTCGTACGGGTGCTTCGAGCCCTTGAAGACAGCGGTGGACGAGCCACCCCAGTTACCGGCGACGGTGCCACCGGCGGTCCACTGCGGCATCGGGGCGACCGCCCACTTGCCGGAGGTGTCCGGCGCGCCGGACTTGATGGAGTTGGCGCCCCACACCGCGGAGACCCAGGTCCACGCCTGGCCGGTGTTGTAGGCGTTGTCCCACTCGGTGGTCCACGGCGGAACGGCCGAGACGAGCTTCTTGCTGATCAGGTCCTGCCAGTAGTTGGCGACCTTGGTGGTGTTCTCGTCCTGCAGGTTGACGGTCCACTTGCTGCCGTCGTTGGCGAACCAGCGGCCGCCGGCCTGCCACGACAGACCCGCGAACTGGCTGATGTCGCTCTGCGAGAAGTTGGTGATGTAGCCGCCCGCGGCCTTCACCTTCTCGGCCGCCGCCGCGTACTCCTCCCAGGTCGTCGGGACCGGGATGTTGTTCTTCTCGAACAGGTCCTTGCGGTAGAACAGCGCCATGGGGCCGGTGTCCTGCGGGATGCCGTAGACCGCGTTCTGCTCACCGAAGCTGACCTGGCCCCAGGTCCAGTCGACGAACTGGTCCTTGGCCGCGGTGACCTCGGCGCAGTCGGCCAGGTTGGTCAGGCCGTCCTGGACGCGGAAGCTGGGCAGCGCGTCGTACTCGATGTGGCCCAGGTCGGGGGCGTTGCCGGCCTTGAGCTGGTTGAAGAAGTTGGCGTAGGTGCCGCCGTTGCCGTTCGGGCCGGTCTGGACCTTGACCTGGATGTTCGGGTTCTTGTCGTTCCAGAGCTTCACCACGTTCTCGATCCCGGGGATCCAGGTGGTGTAGGTGAGGGTGACCGGGCCGGAGGACGGGGCACACGCCGCCGCTCCGGTCGTGGTCTCCTCGGAGTCGCCGCCCGAGGAACAGGCGCCGAGTGCCAGTGCGGAAACCAACACGAGGCCGAGTGCTGCTCGCATGATGATCCTTTTCTTTGGGAGGGATTACTTGATGGCGCCGGAGCCGAGGCCGTTGCGCCAGAAGCGCTGCAGGAGCAGGAAAGCGATCACCAGCGGGACGATCGAGACGAGAGCGCCGGTGAGCACGAGCATCCGCAGCTCGGGGATCTGGTTCACCTGGGTGTTCCAGGAGTAGAGGCCGAGCGTGACCGGGAACAGCTTCTCCTCGCCGAGCATGATCAGCGGGAGCAGGAAGTTGTTCCAGACGGCCACGAAGTGGAAGAGGAAGATCGTCACCAGGGCCGGGAACATCAGCTTGGTGGAGATCGTGAAGAACGTACGGATCTCGCCCGAGCCGTCCAGGCGGGCGGCTTCGAGGAGCTCGTCCGGGACACTCGCGGTGGCGTAGATCCGGGCCAGGTAGACACCGAACGGGTTCACCAGGCTGGGCAGGAAGACCGACCAGAAGGTGTTCGTCGCCTCGAACTGGCTGAAGATCAGGAACAACGGTAGGGCGAGGGCCGTGGCCGGCACAAGTACCCCGCTGAGAACGATGTTGAAGATCGCCTCCCGGCCCGGGAAACGGTACTTGGCCAGGGCATATCCACACATGGCGGCCAGCAGCGTGCCGAGCAGCGCGGCACCGCCGGTGTAGACGACGCTGTTCAGCATCCAGCGCAGGAAGACACCGTCGCGGTAGGCGAACAGCTCGCTCATGTTGTCGCCGAGCGAGAAGTCGGCGAACCACAGCGGGTCCGTGTTGGTGAACTGACTCCGGCTCTTGGAGGCCGCGACCAGCAGCCACCAGATGGGAGTCAGGAAGTAGAGCGTCGCCGCCCCCATGACGGCCATCGGCGCCAGGCGCTTCACTTGTCCCCTCCTCGCTGGGTCACCTTCAGGAAGGCGAAGGACAGGACGCACGTCGCCAGGGCCAGAACCACGGAGAACGCCGCGGCCAGGTTGAAGTTCGGGATGGCCGACGTCGAATAGACGGTCAGGTTCGGTGTGTACGTGCTGGTCACCGCGGAACTGAAGCTGCGGAACACGGCCGGCTCGGCGAGCAGCTGCAGGGTGCCGATGATCGAGAAGACGGTGGTCAGCACGATCGCCGGCATCACCAGCGGGATCTTGATGGACCAGGCGGTACGGATCGCCCCGGCGCCGTCGATCTTCGCTGCCTCGTAGACCTCCTGCGGGATGGCCAGCAGCGAGGAGTAGATGATCAGCATGTTGTAGCCGACGTAGACCCAGGTCACCACGTTCGCCATGGCCCAGAGCACGAGGTCGGCCGAGAGCAGGTCGAAGTTGCTGGTGACCGCGGTGAACGGGGACAGGTTCGGGGAGTAGAGGAAGCCCCACATGATCGCGGCGACCACACCGGGTACGGCGTACGGCACGAAGAACGCCAGCCGGAAGAAGCGCCGCCCCTTGACCAGGCCGGAGTCCAGCAGCAGGGCGAAGACCAGGGCCAGGCCGAGCATGACCGGAACCTGCACGACACCGAACAGCAGCACCCGGCCGATCGACTCCCAGAACGGGCCGTCGGAGAAGACCCGCTGATACTGGGCGAGGCCGCCGAACACCTCCGTGGCCTTGCCGAACGTGCCCTGGCGCTCGACCTTGTACAGCGACTGCTTGATCGCGTACAGGATCGGGGCCAGGTAGAACGCTGCGAACAGCAGGGCGAAGGGGAGGATGAAGAAGGTCAGCGCCTTCCATTTGCCCCTCATGAGTCCTCCTCCCGGACGACCGCGACGCCGCCGCCCTGGACTGTCAGCACGCCATCGACCCTTTCCCCGGTGACCAGGTCGCAGCCTCGGGTGGGATGGTCGACGGGTTCCGTGCCGTGGTTGATGACGAAGAGGTAGCTGCGGCCGTCACCGCGGCGCCGCACGATCTCCGTTTTGCCCGATTTATCGGACACGACGTCAGCGGCTTCGCGAAGTATTTCGGACATATCGGTTTTTGTGGCGACGTACCAAGCTGTTCCCGCGCCGTGCTGATTCCGGGTTATCGCCGGAATTCCGGCCATCGGGCCGTCCTGGAAGGTCGCTACCACCGACGCGGTCGTGGTGCGCAGCCGCTCGGTCCAGAGCGTCCCGGTCGCACCGTTGCTCAGTGCCACCTCGGCCCCGGGCAGCAGCGGGCCGAACTCCTCGGCCAGCACCCCGAGCACGTCCCGGAACGCCCCCGGGTAACCGCCGAGCCGGATCCGGTCCCGCTCGTCGACGATCCCGCTGAAGTAGGTGACCACCAGCCGGCCGCCGCCGGACACGTAATCGGTGATCGCCTGCGCGTCGGTGTCACTGATCATGTAGAGACCGGGCACCACGACCAGCTTGTAGCGGCTGAGATCCGCGCCCGGAGCGACCACGTCGGTGGTCACCCCCAGCTCCCGCAGCGTCCCGTGGGCCGAGTGCACCTGGTCGAGGTAGGTGACCGCCTGCGACGGCCGGGCCTCCCCCTCGGACGACCACCACGACTCCCAGCTGAAGAGCAGGGCGACGTCGGATTCGACCTCGGTGCCGGCCACCTCGCCGATCCGGTCCAGCGTCTCCGACAGTTTCAGCACCTCACGCCAGGCGACCGTGTCGGTGCCGGCGTGCGGCAGCAGCGCCGAGTGGAACTTCTCGGCGCCCTGGGCCGAGGCACGCCACTGGAAGAAGCACACCGAGTCGGCGCCACGGGCGACGTGCGTCAGCGAGTTGCGGATCATCTCGCCGGGCGCCTTGGTGACGTTGTGCGGCTGCCAGTTGACCGCGCCGGCCGCCTGCTCCATCAGCATCCACGGGCGGCCACCGGCCAGGCCTCGGGTCAGGTCGGCGGCGAAGGACAGCTCGGCCACCGGGTCGCCCAGGCGGTGGTCCAGGTAGTGGTCGTTGGCGATCACGTCCATCTCCGGCGCCCAGGACCAGTAGTCCAGGTTGCGGATGTGGGCGGTGACCATGAAGTTCGTGGTGACCGGGACCGTCGAGTGCTTCCGCAGCAGATCCGCCTCGGCGCGGTAGTAGCCGAGCAGTTCGTCGGAGCTGAACCGCTGGAAGTCGACCAGCTGGGCCGGATTGCGCAGCGAGAGCGCGAGCCGGGGCGTCTGGATCTCCGACCAGTCGGAGTAGCGCTGACTCCAGAAGGACGTGCCCCACGCCTCGTTCAGCGTCTCGATCTTGCGGTATCGGGCACGCAGCCAGGACCGGAACGCGTCGGTGCTGGCCTCGCAGTAGCAGAGCGCGTTGTGACAGCCCAGCTCGTTGGAGACGTGCCAGAGCGCCAGGGCCGGGTGGTTGCCGTACCGGCGGGCGACCCGTCCGACCAGGTCGAGCGCGCGGTCCCGGAAGACCGTCGAGCTCGGGCACCAGGCCTGCCGGCCACCCGGGAAGCGGGCCGTGCCGTCCGCGGCGACCGGCAGCGTCTCCGGGTAGCGGCTGCTCAGCCACGGTGGCGGGGACGAGGTGCCGGTGCCCAGGTTGATCTTGATGCCGTGTGCGTGCAGCAGCTCGATGACCTCGTCGAGGTCGTCGAACCGGTACTCGCCCGGGCTCGGCTCGAGGTTGGACCAGCCGAAGATGTTGACGGCGACCAGGTCGACCCCGGCCCGCCGCATCAGGGCGGCATCCTCGCGCCAGACGTCCGGCGACCACTGTTCGGGGTTGTAGTCGCAGCCCAGGCTGACGCCCGGGACCGGCATGCGCACGCTTTTCATAGAACTCCTGGTCAAGGAATGTGTGCACGTGCACACATTTCCGTGAGCCTAAACGGCGGTTACGGATGTGTGAACGTGCACACAGTAGGGCTGGCCTGCGACGAGGTCAAGAGCCCGGCGGCTACTGTTGACCACATGTCCCGGCCTCAGCCTCAGAAACGCGCCACGGTGCACGACATCGCGGCCGCGGCCGGCGTGTCCCGGGGCACCGTGAGCCGCGTGCTGAACGGTGGATATGTCTCCGCCGAGGCACGAGCGGCCATCGAGACCGCGATGAGCGACCTCGGCTATGTGCCCAACAATGCCGCCCGGGCGCTGAAGATGCGCAGGTCACAGGCGGTCGCGTTCGTCGCGCTGGAGCCGCATTCGCTCTTCCTCGACGACCCCAACATCGGCTCGATCATGCTCGGCGCCAACGCCGCCCTGTCGCTCGCCGACCACCAGATGGTGAGCCTCGTCGTCGAGTCGGCCCGCGACACCGAGCGCGTCTCCCGCTACCTGAGCGGCGGTTTCGTCGACGGCGCCATCGTCGTCTCGGCTCGGACCAAAGATCCGATCATCCGGGTCATCAGCGACCTGGCACTGCCGGCCGCATTCGTCGGCCACCCGCCCGACCTCGATCAGAACATCCCCTTCGTCGGGATAGACAACGTCGGCTCGGCCCGTGCCATCACCGATCATCTGGTCACCAGCGGCCGCCGCCGGATCGGCATGATCGCCGCCGCCCTGGACCGCGACTCCGGCATAGACCGCCTGGCCGGTTTCCGCGCCGCCCTCGGGCCGCTCTTCGACGAGGGCCTGGTCGCCGACGTGCCGCACTACGACTACGGCTCCGGCGTCAAGGGCATGCGCGACCTGCTCGAGCGCGACCCGACCATCGACGGCGTCTTCGCGGCTTCCGACGCCATAGCGGCCGGCGCCCTGGAGTCACTGCGCGAGGCCGGGCGCAGCGTCCCCGGCGACGTCGGCGTCGTCGGCTTCGACGACAGCACGTGGGCGGTCCGCTGCCAGCCGCAGCTCACCACGGTCCACCAGCCGGCCAAGGAGATCGGTTCCTGCGCGGCGCAGCTGATCCTGCGCCAGCTGCGCGGCGAGCACCCGGATCCGGGCGGCCAGCTCCTGCCCACGCCGCTGGTGATCCGCGACTCCGCCTGACCCGCGACTCCGCCTGACCCGCGACTCCGCCCGAGCCGCGACTCCACCTGCCCCGCGACTCCGCCCGAGCCGAGACTCCGCCTGCCCCGCGACTCCAGCTGCCCCGCGACTCCGCCTGACCGGCGGGCCGGGATCAGCTCCGCATGCCGCGGAAGCGCTGGGTCAGACTCGGGGGCGGCGGTGGCGGGACGGGGCGGTGAACCCGTGGGGGCTCGGAGCGGCCGATCGGGCGGTCGTAGTCTGCCGTCGCGATGGCCTCGACGGCCTGGTCGTCGGTGAAGTCCTCGGAGCCCGGAATGGAGTCGACGAAACCGACGAGCACGCCGTCCCGCATGACCTGCGCCTTGAGGGCCGCGCTGCCGTCGTCACCCCAGAGCGCCTCGCGGCCGTCGGGCAGCATGATCCGGACGGCATAGCCGGAGCGACCGGCACTCGGCAGTTTCAGATGGGCGAACACATTGCGCGCCCGCAGTGTCTCGACCAATCGGCGGGCCCGGCTCTCGTGCATGATCCGACGCTAGCTCGCATCCCTGGAAGCACGCTGAAGATCCGCTTGACGCGCCTGACCGGTTCCGGACAGCGGCGCCGACTCGCGTACATGAAACATGACCTTGTGTGATACTCCCAGGTCACATCGATGCATGTTACTACTTCTTAACAGGAATTTCACCGGATTCCTTTTCTCGGACGCTCGGCCTACTGTGCGGTAACCGAAGCGCTTCGGTCCCCGGATCCCCACGTGGAGCATCGGAGGCCATCGATGAGAATCGCCAGTGTTCTCGTCACTTCGTCCGTCCTGAGCCTCGTCCTCGCCGCACCCGCCCAGGCGGCGAGCAGCATCGACTACGTCGCCCTCGGCGACTCCTACTCCTCAGGTGTCGGCGCGTCCGGACAGTCCGGCACCTGCCTGCGCAGCAACAACGCCTACGGGCCGAAATGGGCAGCGGCCAACAGTCCCGCGTCCTTCCAGTTCCTCGCCTGCAGCGGCGCCACCACCGATGACGTCCGCGGCAGCCAGATACCGGCCATGAACGCGGGGGCCGACCTGATCAGCATCACGATCGGCGGCAACGACGCCGGGTTCGCGCCGACCATCGTCACCTGCCTGACGTCCAGTGACTCGGCCTGCGCCAACAAGGTCAACGAGGGCAAGACGTACGTCGCCAACACCCTCCCGGCCAAACTGGACGCCACGTACGCCGCCATCCGGGCGAAGGCCCCCGACGCCCGGGTGGTGGTCCTCGGCTACCCACTGATCTTCGACACCTCGTCGGTGCTCTGCGAGATGAGCACCGCCAAGCGCCGCTCGATAAACGACGGCGCCCGGGTCCTCAACGAGATGATCAAACAGCGTGCCGAGGCGGCCGGCTTCGTCTTCTCCGACGTCCGCGACGAGTTCACCGGTCACGGCGTCTGCTCCTCGCGAACCTGGATCAACGGCCTCACCATCATCCCGCCGCAGAACTCCTACCACCCGAACGGCAGCGGTTACACCAGCGGATATCTCCCGGCCCTGACCGGCTCGGCCTCCTGACCGGTCAACCCTCCGGCCGCGGAGCCGGGCGGCTGAAGCAACCCATCGGCACCGTGGGCGGACCGGCACCGCCGCCCACGGTTGCCACCGTAGTCGTCATGGCCCGCCTGAACACGCTGCTCTTCCTCGTCGTCGTCGCGCTCGCCGTGGTGGCACTGATCGACTGCCTGCTCACCGAACGGTCCCGGCTGCAGTCGTTCCCGCGCGGCGCCTGGGTGGTGCTCATCCTGATGTGCCCGATCCTCGGGCCGGTCACCTGGTTCCGCTCCGGCCGCACCGCCCGGGCCGTCGCACCGGACCCGGCCACGGCCGCCCCGGCGGGCCCGGACGACGACCCGGAGTTCCTCGCCCGGCTCGCCGAGTCCCTGCGCAACCGCTAGGCCGACCCGGCAGGGCGATGCGGAGGGTGTCACCACGTGAACGGGATGCCCCTCGTGGTGTTGGTGGTGATCCTGCCGTCGCGGACGTAACGGACCGACATGACGACGGTGTAGGTGCGGCCCCGGCGTGGGCTGGCTCCGGCCGGGCCGCACCCGCGGGTGACCGCGTGCCTGGTGAAGTTCAGGTCTTCACAGGTGGCGGGGCCGGCGACGGTGCGGCCGGTGCGACTGTCCCGCAAGGTCACCTCGATGCGGGCACGGCCTCCGGCGGGGCCGGTCAGGGAACCCTGGAAACGGACCTCCCGGCCCACCGAGTGGCAGGGACGCGGGCCGAGGGCGCTGTGGCCGGGCAGGTCGATGACGAAGTTCTGGGAGCACTGCCACGGGCCGTGGGGCTTCGCCTCCGGTACGGGGGACCGGGTGGCCCTCCTGGCCGCGGCAGAGCGCGTCGACCGTACATCCGCGGTGGGAATGGCAACCGCTCGCACCGGTTTGCGGGAGTGTTTCGCCTGGTGGTCGACCGGAGGGCGCGAAGCGCCTCGGGCCGCGGTGAGCTCCGGGACGCTCGGTGCCACGATGATCATGGGGTCCGGAGTGGAATCGCCGCCTGCACGACCCAGATGCCAGGCGGTCGTTGCGACGCCGGAGGCGATCATGGCACCGGGGGCCTCGGCCAGGGCGGCGGCGATCTGGGCGCCGAGCCGGGCCGCCTCGCCGGGTGCGACGGTGCCGCCGCGGTGCAGGTGGTCGCGCAGGTTGCCGCCGTCGACCAGGTCCATCACCAGGCCGAGCGTCTCCCCGACGCTGAACAGGTCACGGACCCGGACCACGTTGGGGTGCCGCAGCATCAACAGGATGGTCCGTTCCTGGACGAACCGGGTGACCAGGCGGGGCTGCCGGAGCAGGGCCTGGAATCGCACCCTTCGGGTGGAGTCCCAGGCCCGCCGTCACTTCGCCGTCGCGGCTGTCGTTCAGCCCTGCGACACCGGTGGCTGCGGACCGCAGAGCGACCTGATCGCCCCCAGCAGCGTCGACCGGGTGAACGGTTTCTCCAGCAGCATGCTGTTGTCGTCCAGATGCAGCTGCGGGCCGAGCGAGGCCGCCGTGTAACCGGACATGTACAGCACCGGCAGATCCGGCTGGTGGGTACGCAGCGCCCCGGCCAGTTCCGGCCCGGTCATCGTCGGCATCACCACGTCGGTGATCAGCAGGTCCGGCCGGGCGCCCGAGGCGACCTGGGTGACCGCCATCAGCGCGTCGGTGGCGACCGCGATCTCGTAACCGGCCGGCTCGATCAGCCGGCGCACCAGCTGCGCCACGTCCGGCTGGTCCTCGACGATCAGCACCCGGCCGATCACCGCGGTCTTCTGCTGCCGCTCCCCCGCCGGTCCGGTCTTCTGCTCGGCCGCCGGCAGGTAGATGTGGACGGTCGTGCCGATCCGGGGCTTCGACTCCAGCTCGATGTGGCCGCCCAGGTTGTGCACGATCCCGGCGGTCGTGGCCAGCCCCAGGCCGGCCGCCGTCGGCCGGGTGGTGAAGAACGGCTCCAGCGCGCGCCGGCGCACCTCGTCGTCCATGCCGGTGCCGGTGTCGGTGACCACCAGGTGCACCAGCTTGCCGGTCGGCGCGCCCTCGGCCAGCTGGCCCGGTTCCACGGTCTCGTTGGTCGCGGTCACCCGCACCATGCCGCCGTGCAGCATCGCGTCGCGGGCGTTCGCCGCCAGATTGACCAGGGCCTGTTCCAGCGGGCCGCGCTCGGCCTTCACCGGCCAGACGTCCGGGCCGAACGCCAGGTCCAGGCCGATGCGCTCGCCGAGCGTACGGCTGAACAGCGCCTGCACGTCGGTGAGCAGGTCCGGGATCGGGATCACCTCGGGCCGGTGCCCCTCGCTGCGGCCGAACGCCAGCAGCTGGTGGGTGAGGGTACGGCCGGTGCCCACCGCGTCCAGGATGTCCTTGGCCAGCTGGTGGTGCGAGCTGCCCTCCTCGGCGGTGCCCAGGATCATGTCGGCCGAACCGGCCACCACGGTCATCAGGTTGTTGAAGTCGTGCGACAGGCCGCCGATCAGATGACCCAGGCTGTCCAGCCGGCGCAGGTGGTCGAGCTGCCGCTTCAGGCCGCGGGCGTCGATGTGGTCGGTGGTGTCGGTGATCATGCAGAGGACGCCGGCGAACTCGTGGTGCTCGTCCTGGACCGGCATCATGCTGATCCGTACGCTGCGCCGCGACCCGTCCGCCCGCATCAGCCGGGTCGCCCCGACCGTGGACCGGCCCGTCTTGCACTCGTTGATCCGCCGGTCCAGTTCCTTCTGGCCGACGTTGTCGAGGAAGCCGCGCAGCGACACCCCGATCAGCTCGGCCCGGGGCATACCCAGGACCACGCCGATCGGCTCGTTCGCGTAGTTGGCCACCCCGTTCGGGTCCAGCTGGAGCACCCCTTCCGGGATCGTCTCCAGCACCCGGCGGTACCGCTCCTCGGCGTTGCGCAGCCGCTCCTGGGCACGGGCCGAACTGACCGCCAGGGACAGCTCCCCGGCGATGTCCCGGGCCAGTTCCACCTCGGGGGTGGAGTAGAAGGCGTCCGGGGTGTGCCTGGTCAGAATCAGATATCCGGCGTACGTGTTGTCGACGATCACCGGGCTCAGGACGGCCGCCGAAACCGTCAGCTCGGGGGCGGCGAGAGCAGCCGCGGCCTCACCCGCCAGCACTATCGGGCGACGGCTCGCCGCCAGGGTGGTCGAGTACTCGTCGTCCGGGGTCTGGCCGGCCCGGGAGAGGTCCCGGGCCAGCGGGGCCGAACGTTCGTTGTCGAGATGGTGGTACGAGATCTCCTCGTAATGCCCGTCGTCGCGGAGCAGTTGCACGCCCGCGCCGTCACCGATCATGTCGGCGGCGGCGCGGGCGGCCGTGGACCGAACCTCAGCCGGATCCGACGCCGCTCGGCTGAGTGCGAGGGCGAGATCGGCCAGCGCGTACCGGAGGGGGTAAGCCATGACACCCATGCGGTAATGATTCGCGTTTCGTGAGGCCCGTGAGGCCGATTTGCCAGAATCAGGCGAACAGCGCACTCACCGACTCGCCGTTGTGTATCCGCCGCATCGCCTCGGCCAGCGCCGGTGCCACCGAGATGACGGTCAGCTTGTCGGTGGACTTCTGCTTCGGAATCGGCACCGTGTTGGTGCAGACGATCTCCTCGATCTCCTTCTCCGCGGACAGCCGCCGCACCGCGTCGTTGGTGAACAGGCCGTGCGTACACGCCACCCGGACACTGCGCACGTTGCGCTCGCGCAGCCGCGCCAGCAGCTCGAACACCGTGCTGCCCTTGGCGATCTCGTCGTCCAGCACGATCACGTCCCGGTCGGCGACCTCACCGATCACCGAGCTGATCACCACCTTGTCGTCGGCGAACCGCTGCTTCGCGCCGGCCGCCACCTCGATCCCCAGCATCCGGGCGAAAGCCGCGGCCTCCTTGGCGTTGCCCAGGTCCGGCGAGACCACCACGGTGTTGCTCAGGTCGTAGCCACGGAAGTGGTGGGCCAGCTCGCGCAGCGCGTGCAGGTGGTCCACCGGGATGCTGAAGAAGCCGTGCACCTGCGGCGAGTGCAGGGTCATGGCCAGCACCCGGTCGGCGCCGGCGGTGGTGAGCAGGTCGGCGACCAGACGTCCCCCGATCGAGATACGCGGGGCGTCCTTCTTGTCACTACGGGCGTAGGCGTAGTGCGGCAGCACCACGGTGATCCGGGCAGCCGACGCGCCCCGTGCCGCGTCCAGCATGAAAAGCAGTTCGGCGAGATGCTCCTGGGTCGGGGGGACCAGCGGCTGAATCAGGAAGACGTCCCGCTCACGGCAGTTGCCCTGCAGCTGGACCTCGATACAGTCGTTGGCGAAACGGTCGATCCGGGTGGGCAGCAGCGGTACACCGAGGTGCTCGCAGATCTCCTTAGCGAGGTCAGGATGGGCAGATCCGGTGAAAACGGCGATGTCGCGCACGGCCCGAGGATAAAAGGCCCACCGGCGGGGTCGAAACGGTGGTCCGTCCTCGGTTAGCTTGGCAACCATGAACGGGCTCGCCGTAGCTTGCCGCCGTGTCGTCCACATCTACCGCGCCGAGGCCGGTGACGTGGTCGCCCTGGCCGGCGTCGACCTGTCCATCGCGCCCGGTGAGACGCTCGCCCTCGTCGGCCCGTCCGGCTCCGGAAAATCCACTCTGATCGCCCTGCTCTCCGGCCTGATGCGCCCATCCGCCGGCCGCATCAACATCGGCACCTACGACATGGGCAAACTCTCCGACGGCGAGATCTCCCGGCTCCGCGGCACCGAGATCGGCGTGGTCCTCCAGGGCGCCTCCCGCAACCTGCTCCCCTACGCGACCCTGCACCGCAACATCTGGCTCGCCCAGCGCCGCGCCGCGCACACCCGGGGCATCGAGCTCGACGACCCCGACCGCATCCTCGACCTGGTCGGGCTCCCCGGCCAGGGCCGCCGCAAGCTCGACGACCTCACTCCCGGCGGCCGCCAGCGCGCCGCCCTCGCCGTCGGCATCGCCACCGGCCCCGGCCTGCTCCTCGTCGACGAACCGACCAGCCGCCTCGACACCGCCGGCCGCGACGAGGTCCTCGACGCGCTGGAGACGGTCAACACCGAGCGCCAGACCACCATCGTCGTCGTCACCCACGACAACGAGGTCGGCGCCCGCCTCGGCCGGGCCGTCACCATCCGCGACGGGCGGGTCGGCGCCGAGGGCCGCGACGGCCAGGACTTCGCGGTGGTCGCCGGAGACGGGACGGTCCAGCTACCGCCGGAGGTGCTGGGCTCCTACCCACCGGGGACACTGTTCACGGTCGCGCACATCGACGGCGAGGTCACCCTGGTCCCGTCCGGTCACGAGACCCCGGCCTGACGCTTCACCCTTCAGGGGTACGGCCGACCGCGTCCCGCCCCCACTCGCGTGGCACACCGGCCCCCCGGCGGGCCCACCCCAACCACACTTCGACACGCAACGCCGCAGCCTCGCATACGTGCCGACGTTACGGTCCGAACCGGGCCACACCCGTCACCCGACACCGCAACCTCACACGCGTGGTGACGTTGCGGTCCGAATCGGACCGCGACGTCGTGGTTCGAGCTGCTGGCGCCGTGGGAGCGGGTCGATCAGGGGCGGGGCCAGGTCGCCGCGCCGTCGGCGAGGTGGAGTTCACGGTCGCAGGCAGCGGCCGCCTCCGGGTCGTGAGTCGCGAAGACGACGGCCGCGCCCCGGGTCGCCTCGGCGCGCAGCAGATCGAGGACGCGCTGCCGGTTGGCGGCGTCGAGTTCGCTGGTCACCTCGTCGGCCAGCACGATGTCACCACGGAGGGCGAGGCCGCGGGCCAGGGCAGTGCGCTGCTGCTGGCCGCCGGAGAGTTCGTCGATCAGCTGGTTCGCCTGGCCGGAGAGGCCGAGCACCTCCAGGGAGTCCGCGGTACGCCGCCGGGCGTCAGCGGGCGTACCCCCGGTGGCGATAACCGCAACCGACACGTTCTCGGCCGCGGTCAGGATCGCCGCGAGGCCGTTGTCCTGCGGGATCAGCACCACGCCGAGCGAGACCGCGTGATCCCGGCCGGACAATGCCGCCCCGTCGACCGCTATCGCCCCCGCGCGCGGGCGGATCAGGCCCGCCATGGCGTTGAGCAGCGTGGTCTTGCCCGCGCCGGAGGTACCGGTGACCGCGAGCAGCTCGCCGGGCCGGGCGGTCACGGTGACACCGGTCAGCACGGGGACGGCGTCGCCATACCCGAAATCGGCACCTTCGACCGTCAGCGTCCCCATCCCGCCCTCCTCATCGTCAACATCTTCCACCCACATCGCTCACCCGGACCGCCCACTCGTCAGCACCCCGCACCCCGCACCCCGCACCCCGCACCCCGCACCCCGCACCGGCGATCTTGGCCGGTTTGCCACCGGAATCGGTGGTCACTCGCGCAAGATCTGTCGACCGGCACCGAACGGGACGCCGAACCGGACGACGGCCACAAGCGGCGGGCAAGGTGGCGGGCGGCAAGCCGCGGGCGGCGGGGCCGGGCGGCGGGCCGGACGACAAGCGGCGAGCCGGACGACAAGCGGCGAGCCGGACGGCGAACAGCAAGGCCGGCCGACGAGCGGCGGGCCGGCCGACGAGCGGCGAGGCCAGACGGCTGGCGGCGAGGCCAGGCGGCGGACGGCGGGCCGGACGACAAGCGGCGGGCCGGACGACAAGCGGCGAGCCGGACGGCGAACAGCAAGGCCAGGCGGCGGACAGCGGACGGCGAACGGCGAGGCCGGGCGGCGGACGGCGGGTCAGACGGCGGGTCGGACGGCGGGTCAGACGGCGGGTCGGACGGCGAACAGCAAGGTCAGGCGGCGGACAGCCGACGGTGAGTCGGACGGCGAACAGTGAACGGCGAACGGCGAGGCCGGACGGTGGGCGGATTGGGGCGGTCATCGGGGCTCGATCCTGCGGCGTAGGTCGCGGCCACTGAACCAGGCCACCAGGAACTGGACCGCGAGGACCGCCCCGGCCGCCGCCAGCAACGCCGCCGGCCGGGGCCAGGACGGTAGCGGCAGGTCCGGTGGTGTGAGCCCGGCCAGCGGCAACGCCCACCCGGTGAGCCGCCACGCCGCCGCCGAGATCAGCAGGCCGACAGTGGTCGCGATGACGACCAGCACCGGATAGGTCCAGAGGGTCGCCAGCCCGGCCGGACGCGGCCGTAACCCTTGTGTGCGCAGTGCCGTGAGGTCCTCGGTACGGCGGGCCCGGTCCACGGCGACGGTGAGGGCGAGTGCCCCCGCGCCGAGGAGCCCGGCGAGGATCGCGGCGAGCAGATGGAACCAGAGTCCGACGGCCGGCCCCTGCCGGTCGAGTCCGGCCTTGACCTGGGCCGACGACGTCTCGGAGACGACCTGCAGACCCTGCTCGGCGAGCCGCTCGACGATGTCGGCGGGTGCCTGCGCGTTCAGCCACACCTCGGGTTGCGGTACGAGTTTCGGGGTGACCGAGATCAGGTCGCTGTATTCGAGGTCGACGATGACGCCCTGGCGGCCGAGTGCGGGAACCGCCGGCAGCGGAACGGCGGCGGTGACCGGGATGGTGGTGGCACCGGAGTCGACGATCGTCCCGGAGGCGGGCGGACTGCCGGCGTACGCGACGGGCAGCGGATAGGGCGTGCTGACCGGCTGGATCCAGGCGGTGTCGGCGACCGCCCCGGTGACCTGGAGCTCGGCCCGCAGACCGTCGGGTGCCGCGGACAGCCGGGCCGCCGGGGTGGCACGCCAGCGGGCCGGGTCGGTGAGTGGCGCGGGCGTGGCGGTCCGGATGCCGCGGATCACCACCTCCCCGGTGGCCGCGACGGTGGTGCCGGTGCCGGAGATCCGGACGGCATTGAGCCGGCACCCGTTCTCGCAGATCACCACGTTCTCGCGGTAGGTGTGGGTGCCGGGTTTCAGGTCGCCGAGCTCCAGGATCTGCACGCCGGGCCCGTCCATCGCCGAGAGCGAGACCGCCAGCTGCATGACCCCGGTCGTGGTGGCGGTGATCTCGATGGCGACGTCCTCGTCGGCGAGGACGACCGGTGGTGGCGGTTGCTCGGGGTGGAGCGTCCGGCTCAGGCTGGCCCGGGCCGGGGCGCCGCTCGCCCATGCGGGGACCGCGGCCAGGGCCCGGGTGTCCACGGCCAGGCCGGGGGGTGTCGTGGAGCCGCCGGGGATGCGGACGGCGGCCATCGCGAACCGGCCGTCCCGGTCGACGGCACGGACCTTGGTGAGCAGGTCGTTCCGGGTGACGGACTGGACGACGAGAACCCGGTCGGCGCCGGTGCCCAGTGATGCCTCGACGTCACGGCCGCGGGCGGCGGTGTCGACGGTGCAGGCGGCGTATCCGGCGACGGCGACGGAGGCGACGAGCAGGGCGAACAGCCGGCCTGCGCCGGGGCGGCGGGACAGTTGGAGCCCGGCGAGCGCGACACCGACGCGGCCTCGGCCGAGGGCCCGGACCGCGTACCGGTTGACCAGCGGCAGCAGCAGGCGGGCCGCGAGCAGGGCCAGCGCGAGCACGATCAGCGCGGGAGCGAACAGCCCGACTCCGATGAGCGGGGTGTCGGAGACGAAGTACTGCACTCCGGCGGCGACGGCCAGCACCGCGACGACGGCTTCGGCGGCGGCAAGGCGGCGACGGTCGGCGGGCGGGGTCCGGCGCAGCAGCCGGGAGACCGGGCTGATCAGCTGTCGCCGCTGGGCCGCCACCGCGGCGACGAGGGCGGCCGCCGCGGCCAGCGGCGCGAACCGCAGGGAGGTGAGGGCCGGCGCCGTCCCGACGCCGGGGAACAGGACCGCGGCCACACCGTTGACCAGCAGCTGCCCGGCCAGGCATCCGGCGACGGCCCCGGCCAGCACCGCGACCAGGCTCTCGCCGGTGGCCAGCCACCATCGCGTCCACCAGCGGGAACCGCGCAGCGCCACCACGGCGAGCTCGCTCTGCCGTCCCTCGGCGCCGTAGCCGACGGTCAGGTAGATGGTGAAGCAGGCGAGGAGCACGAGTGGTACGGCCAGCACCGGGACCAGCAGGCGGGCGGCGGCCCGGCCCTCGTCGATCCGGTCGAGCAGGTGCGGGATCCCGCTGTCGAACTGGAGCGAGTCCTCCAGCTCGGCGGCCGTGGCGTCCAGCCGGTCCATGTCGGCGCGCAGCTGGTCGAGCCGGTCGACGTCGAGGGTGCCGGGCTGGGCGATGCCGTCGATGGCCATCGAGGTGGTGGTCCGTTGCATCGTGTCGAGCGTCCCGGCGGTGGTGAAGGCCGGTTCGCCCGCGCTTACGCCGTCGCCGGAGACGAAGTAGCCGTGGAGTCCCCAGTACGCCGAAGTGGGGTCGACGGCCCGGTAGATCCCGGCCACGGTCAGTTTCTTGGGCGCGCCGTCGGGATCCCAGGTCGGCGGGCGGACCAGCCCGTTCATCCGGGCGGCGGTCAGCGTGATCGTGTCACCGGCGGTCAGCTCGCGCCGGCGGGCGGTCTCCTCGCCGATGAGCACGTCACCCTCGCCGACCAGGCAGCGGCCGGCGGTCACCCGTACATGAGCGCAGAGATCTTGCCGGAAGACGAACCGGGTCGGGAAGTCGTTGGACACCTCGAGACCGACGGTCGGCACCTCGGCGGAGTGGTAGTAGGTGAACCCGCCGAGCCCGAGCAGCAGCACCCGGCCCACGTCGGGGAACTTGATCCCGGCGCTGAAGGACGCCTCCTGCAGGCTGTCCGAGGTGCGGCGAGCGACCAGGGTGAGCTCGCTGGTCGGCGCGGTGGCGATCTGGCCCTCGGCGACGGCCCGCTCGGCCGCGATCAGGTAGGCCGGGGCGGCGACCGCCGAGGCGACCGCGAGCATCGCCAGCAGGGCCAGGGTGACGGCCTGGCCGCGCCGGTTCCACACCATCGCCAGGACCAGGGAGATCATCGGCGGGCCTCCCGGTCACGCAGGCTTCTGGTCAGTGGTTGCAGGGCGATCCGGCCGGTCAGGCCGAGCACCGCCAGCGCCGTGGCCACGGCCAGGACCGTCGCCACCGGGTCGAGCGGGCCGGGCGGCGCCAGCACCGCCCAGCCGTCGGTGAAGGGCGGAACCGTCCGGCCGGTCACGTCGACGGCCAGCAGCGCGGCCAGCACGCCGCCGGAGAGCCCGGCCAGGATCAGGGCCGCGGTGCCGGCCCAGCCGGTGCTCACGGCGACCCGGCGGGGCAGGCCCTGGAGTCGCAGCGCGGCCAGCTGCTCGGCGAGCGAGCGACGGTCCACGGTGGCCGCGACCGCGACGGCGGCGGCCGCGAGCAGCAGGGCGGCGACACCGGCGAGCAGCTCGAAACGGACGAGGACGGCCGGGCCCTGGGTGCCGAGGCGGTCGGCGAGACGGGCCACGTCGGTGTCGTCGGTGACGGTCAGGCCGGCCGCGGTGAGCGCCTCGACGATGCCTGGCCGGGCGTCCGGCGCGAGCCACACCTGGAACTGACCACCGGGGTCGGCTCCGGCTGCCAGGCGGCGGGTGCTGTCCAGGTCGACGACCAGGCCGGAGCCGCCGACGGCGGGCAGTGCGGACACCTGACCCATCACCTGTACGGGCGCCAGCTCCCCGTACCCCACCAGAAGTGCCTCGTCGTCCCGCCACCGGTCCGGAACCGGCCCGGCCAGCAGGGCCGGCAGCGGCAGCAGCCGGTCGGTCGCCCACACCTCGGTGCCGACCCGGTCGACCTCGGTGGCGTTGTCGTCGGCCGACAGCCGCAGCGTCCCACCGGTCGCGACCAGGTCGATGCCGGCCCCCGTGGTGCCGACCCGCCAGCGGGTGATGTCGCCGAGCGCGGCCTCGTCGAGAATTGCCCCGCCCTGGCCGAGCCCGCGCAGGACGACCGCGGCTCCGGCCGGGGCCGGCCGTGTCCCGCCGTCCGGGCGGGGCGGGCCGGTCAGTTCCCAGCGGACCAGCCGGCAGCCGGGTGCCGCCGTGCAGCCGGTCACCGGCGCGGTGAGGCTCTGGTCGCCGGCACGCAGCGTGCCGAACGCCACCTTCACCGGCTGCCCGGTCGCCTCGTGCTGCAGGTGGAGGGTGAGCGCCACGGCGGCGTCGCCCTCGCGGCGCGCGGTCAGGGTCAGCCGGTCGCCGGTGACCAGCGGCAGCGGGGTCAGCGAGGAGGCGGTCACGGCTTCGGGGAGGGTGGTGACCGGGCCGTACTCGGAGCGCCAGGCGGCGACCGCGCCGAGCCGTGCGGTGTCCACCTCGAGGATCTGGGCGGTGTCGGTCCGGTTGCGCACCACGGCCATCGCCTCGCGGCCCTCCGGGTCGGCGCCGCGGACCGCGGTCAGCAGGGCGGTCCGGTTGGTGGCGCCGACGGTCAGCACCCGGG
>NZ_JBHSBL010000006.1:0-161990 GCF_042650585.1 Actinoplanes subglobosus | reverse complement strand
GGCGCCACTGCGGGCGGTCCGCCCGGCACTCTCGGCGGCCCAGCCGCCGGCCGCCGTGACGAACAGGGCGACCGCGACGATGACCAGCACGAACAGCCGGTCGGAGCCGGGTGACCGGGAGATCCGCAGTGCGGTCAGGCCGACTCGCAGCCGCCCGGCGCGCAGGGCGGCGGCACCACCGCGGTCGGCGGCCCGGTTGAGGAGGCGGGCGGCGATCAGGCCGACCGCGAGCGCGACCAGGGCCAGGGCGGAGCGGCCCAGCCCGTCGGCGGGGCCGGCCGAGCGGACCTGGTAGAGGGCTGCGGCGGCGATCGCGAGCAGGACCACGTCGACGAGGGCGGGCCGCCAGGTGCCACGGCCGGAGCCGGCCCGTTGCAGCAGCGCGGAGACCGGCCGGCCGAGCACCGTGGCCTCGACCGTGGCCAGCACCGCGAAGCCGCCGGCCAGGACCGCGCCGACCGCGGCCGCGCTCCAGACCAGGGCGGTCTGCCGGTCCACCGCGACGGGCACCGGGCCGGCCAGCGCCCACGCCGTCAGGTAGCCGAGAGGCGCCCCGATCAACGCGCCGGCGGTCAGCGGGACGAGGTGCTGGCCGAGGGCCAGTCGCAGCCGCCCGGACCGGCTCACCCCGCGGAGTTTGAGCAGGGCGGCGTCGGCCCGCCGGTCACGCAACGTGTACCACCCGGCGAGGCCGAGTGCGAACCAGGTGAGGATCAGCAGCTGGGCGCCGGAGGCCGAGATCCCGTCCAGGATGGTGCCGCGGTCGCGGACGATCGCCTGGTGCAGCGGGGTGGCCTGGCTGTTGAGCCGGAGCTGCTCCTGGGCGAGCACCCGGTCCGACGCGACGAGCGCGGCGCCGAGGTCGAACCCGCCGTCACCGCGCAGCAGCTCGTTGGGGAGCACCACGTCGTACGCCACGGTCGGGCTCGACAGGTGCCGGTGCTCGAAGGTGGCCGTGACGGTGAACATCGGATCCGGGCCGGTCGCGGACCGGAACAGCCGGCTGGACCAGTAGGTGCCGGTCGGATCGGCCCGCGCGTAGAGCCCGACCACCGTGAGTTTCAACGGGACGACCGAGTCGGCGGTGAGGACGGTCATCACGCCGCCGGTCGTGACGCCGAGCCGTCGTGCGGCGTCGTGGCTGACGGCGACCTCACCGGCGGCCGCCGGGCAGGCCCCGTCGAGGCGGACCCGCTCGCAGAACTCGTCGCGATAGGCCAGATCGATGGTGGTGCTGGCCGGTCCGGTCGGCACGTTGATCGACGCGGAGAGCCCGCCGACCCCGTCGCCGCTCCCTTTCGGCAGACCGGCCCGCACCCGCGCGGCGAACCGGGTCAGCGAGCCGGCCGGGTCGCCACGGGTGTCGATGCGGTTGGTCACCGTGACGGTGCGCTGGTTCGCCGGGGCCGCCTCGAGGTAGGCATCGGCGGCCTTGCCCACGGCGGCGAAGCCGTACCACGGGCCGGCCGCGGCGACGGCGGCCGCGAGCACGGTCAGCACCAGAATGGTCAGCACCTGCGCGGCGCGTGTCCGCACCGCGCCGAAGACGAGCGCGAACATTCACCCCTCCCCCGGTTGCGGGGGACGTTACGCGATCAGGACGCCGCCCGGGGACCCCTGTGGACAGTGGGGCTTAACCGGTTCATAGCCAGTTGCGGCGTTTGAGGTAGAGATACAGCCCGCCGGCCGTCAGCACGATCAGCACGGTGCTGACCACCCAGCCCCACCACTGCTCGTAACCGGGGTAGGGCAGGTTCTGGCCGAAGTATCCGGTCAGCGCCGTGGGGATGGCGATGATCGCGGCCCAGGCCGCCAGTTTGCGGGTGACCACGTTGAGCTCGTTGCTCTGCTCGGCCAGGTCGTCGTCGAGCAGTTCGGTGATCCGGATCCGGGAGTGCTCGATCAGGTCCAGGGCGAGCCGGGCGTGGTCCTCGACGTCCCGGTAATACGGCTTCAGGTCCCCGTCGGCGGCCAGCGACCGGGCCACCTCGGGCATCGGGGCGGCCGCGCGGCGCAGGGCGGCCAGGTGACGGCGCAGGGTGAAGCCGTGCCGCCGCACGTCGCGGGGTGCCGGGCCGTCGCCGAGCATCCGGTCCTCGACGGAGTCCATCGCCTCGTCGATCCGCTGGGCGATCCGGTACTGCGTGTCGGCCACGAGGTCGAGGAGCGCGTACACCAGGAAGTCGACGCCGCCGGGTGGGCGATCGCCGTCGGCCCACCGGTCCAGCACGGGTCGCATGTCGAACGGCGCCCGGTGGACGGTGATCAGCGCTTCCGGGGTGATGAAGGCGCTGATCTCGGTCTTGCGCGGCTCGTGGTCGAACTCGACGGCGTAGACGTTGAGGAACATGTGGTTCTCGTAGTGGTCCAGTTTGGGCCGCTCGTGTTCCTGCAGGGCGTCCTCGACGGCGAGCGGGTGCAGGCCGAACCGGGTGGCGAGGGCCGCCAGCTCGTCGTCGGACGGGTCGTCGAGGTCGTACCAGAGCGCCGTGCCCGGTTCGTCGACGTAGAGACGGGAGGTCACGGCCTAGGATAAGCCGTGACCTGGATCGATCAGTTGCTGACCGCTTTCTATGACGCCAAGTGGCAGGTGACCGGCACGCAGGCGATCTACTGGCGGGAGATCGTCGGCAACGCCTTCGGGCTGGGCTCGGCGCTGTTCGGGTTGCGCCGCAACGCGTGGGCCTGGCCGGTCGGGATCGTCGGCAACGTGCTGCTGTTCACCGTGTTCCTCGGGCAGGCGCTCGGCAACGATCAGGGCACCCCGCTCTACGGCCAGGCTGCCCGGCAGGTGTTCTTCCTGGTCACCAGTGTCTACGGCTGGTGGGCCTGGCAGCGCAACCGCCGGCGGGACCACGGCACCGCCGTGATCCCGCATTGGGCGAGCCCACGGCAGCGCCTGATCCTCATCCCGCTCGCACTGGCCGCGGTGGGGGTGTGCTTCGTGGTGTTCCGCGAGGTCGGGGCCGGTTTCCCGGTCCCCTGGTGGTACTACCTCGCGGACTCGTGGATCTTCGTCGGTTCGATGCTGGCCACCTATGCGATGGCCCGCGGCTGGGTCGAGTTCTGGTTGTGCTGGATCGCCGTGGACCTGGTCGGCGTGCCCGAGTTGCTGCACTTCGGCTACTACCCGTCGGCGATCCTCTACGCGGTCTACGCGCTCTTCGTCATCTGGGGTTTCGTCGTCTGGCTGCGGATCTCCCGGTCGGTCGCGGCGGCCTCGGAGCCGGCTCCGGCGGTGGCCTGACGGCGCAGCATCCACAGGCTGACCGGCACCCCAGCCGCGACCAGGGCCGCCGCCACCACCAGCGCGAACTGGTATCCGGACAGGAAGTCCCCGCCGGCGGCCTCGGACCGGTTACTCAGGATGGCGCCGAGCACGGTGACGCCGAGCAGGCCGAACACCTCGCGGGAGACGTTGAGCATGCCGGAGGCGATGCCGGCCCGTTGCGGCGGCAGCGCGTCGACGACGACGGTGTTGAGCGGAATCAGCAGGCCGCCGCCGACACCGTAGAGCAGGAACCACGGGAGCAGGTCGCCGTAGGTGGTGCCCGCACCGTACCCGGCGATGCCGGCGATCGCCGCTGCCATCACGGCAAGACCGAAAGCGGTCACCCGCGCCACACCGAACCGGATCTCCAGGCGCGGTGCGAGAACGGCTCCGGCCGCGGTGATGATGGCCATCGGGATGAACGCCGCGCCCGCCTCGGTCGGCGTGAACCCGAGGACGTTCTGCAGGTAGATGGCCATGTAGAAGTAGATGCCGAAGACACCGAAGGCCCACAGGCCCATCGCCAGCAGGCCGCCGGAGAACATCCGGGACCGGAAGAACTTCAGGTCCATCATGGCGTCGGCGTTGCGGTTCTGCAGGAGCACGAAGACCACGGCCGCTGCGGCGGCGACCGCGAATGATCCGAGGATGAGCGGCGCGGTCCAGCCTTCCGCGTCCCCTTCGATGAGGGCGTACGTGAGAGCGAACAGCCCGAGCGACGAGGAGGCGAGACCGGCCGGGTCGAGCCGTCGCAGCGACCACCCGTCGCGGACCGGCTGGCGGGGCACGCTGACCAGGGTCAGGACGAGCGTGACGATGCCGATCGGCAGGTTGATCAGGAAGATCCAGCCCCACGAGACGTGCTCGCTGAGGACGCCGCCGGTGAACGGCCCGACGGCGAGGGCGAGCGCGCCGACGCCACCCCAGACGCCGATCGCGGTGGCCCGTTCCTTCGGGTCCGGGAACAGTTCCTGGAGCAGTGCCAGTGACGCCGGGGCGAGCAGCGCCGCGCCGATGCCCTGGACCGCGCGGGCGCCGATCAGCAGCCCCTGACTGTCGGCGAGGCCGGCCGCGACCGAGGCACCCGTGAAGATCACCAGCCCGGTTACGAACGCGAGACGGGTGCCGAGGACGTCCGCGACGCGGCCTCCGGCGAGCAGGAGGCCGGCGAAGACCAGGATGTACGCGCTGGTGATCCACTCGAGCCCGGCGATGCTGAGGCCCAGGTCCCGCTGGATCGACGGCAGCGCCACGTTGACGACGTTGTTGTCGAGGTAGGTCATGAAGGTGCCGAGCGCCACCGCGACCAGCGCCCACCACCGACGGTTCTTCTCCATCAGATCCCCCTGTACGACGTACTTGTACGGTGTACATGTACCTCGTACATGAGACCCGTACGTTGTACAGTTGTCAAGTGACCGGTGATCGACTGACCAAGGCCGCAGTGGCCGACCGCGCGCTCCGCCTCGCCGACGAGGAGGGGCTGGACGCGGTCACGGTCCGTCGCCTCGCCAAAGAGCTGGGCGTCACCCCGATGGCGCTCTACTGGCACTTCAAGAACAAGGAAGAGCTGCTCCTGGGCATGGTCGACCACCTGCTCACGGATGTGCGAGCCGATGCGAACGTCGACGACCCCTGGCAGAAACGCCTACGCAGAGTCGTCGAAACGGTGGTCGGGGTGATGCGCGAGCACCCGTCGCTGCCGGTCCTCCTGCACTCGGTGGACAAGACGCAGACCGAGAGTTTCAACCGGGCGACGAACGACACACTGGCACTGCTGGCCGACGCCGGGTTCACCGTCGAGGAGGGGTACTGGGTGGCCACGTACCTCTTGAACGGTTGCATGGGTGCGGTGAGCGGCCAGCCGGGATGCCCGCCGGGCGTCCCGGCCGACCAGGAGCCGGAGTGGCGCCGCCAGAAACGGGTGCAGTTGGAGGGCATGCCCGCCCACCGCTTCCCGATGATGATCCGGCTCGCCGAGTCCTATCGCGACGAGCCCGACATGGACGCCTACTACACCTTCGCGGTCGACCTGCTGATCGCCGGCGTGGAGGCGATGGCCCCGCAGCGATAGACAGACATCTCCGAAGGGGCGTGCCGCACGATGCCGGCGCGCCCCTTCTTGCTGCCCTCATCGGACAGATCGAGACATCTCAGTGCATCTTTTTGCAAGGGGACGGCAGAGGGTTCCAGAAATTGAAAGAAGTTGCTAGCTTCCTCGTCATGTGAACGCGGGATTACCGATTCGTTGAGCCCGCATCTCCCCCGCAACACCGCCGTCCCCCGAGGTGGTTGGAGGCCCCCGTGTCCCGAATACTCCGCAGAGTGCTGGCCGCGCTCTGCGCCGTACCCCTGCTTCTCATGACCGAACTGCCCGCCGCGCACGCGGCGACCACGGTGACCGTCTACTACCAGGCGCCCACGTCCTGGACGACCGTCAACATCCACTACGCACCGACCGGCGGCTCCTGGACGACCGTGCCCGGCGTCGCGATGAGCGCCTACACCAGCTGCTCCGGCTGGTACAAGAAGGAACTCGACCTCGGCACCGCCACCGGCATGCAGGTCGTCTTCAACAACGGCTCCGGCACCTGGGACAACAACTCAGGATCCAATTACAGCGTGGGTACGGGCACCGTCACCATCTCCGGTGGCGCGGTCAGTTCCTCCGTCCCGTGCAGCACGGCGAGCAACTCGGCCACCGTCTACTACAAGACGGCGTGGACGACGACGTACCTGCACTACGCGCCGACCGGCGGCGCCTGGACCACGGTCCCCGGCGTGGTGATGAACGAGGAGGCCTGCACCGGCTGGGTCCGCAAGACCGTCAGCCTCGGCACCGCCACCACCTGGGCCGCCACCTTCAACAACGGCTCCGGGACCTGGGACAACAACTCCAGCAAGAACTACGCGCTGGGTACGGGTACGAGCACCGTCAACGGCGGCGTCGTCACCGCGAACGCGGCGAACCCGTGCGAGACGGCCCCGGCCGACACCACGGCACCGACCGCGCCGACCGCGCTGACCGCCACCGCGGCGGGCACCACGGTCACCCTCGGCTGGACCGCGTCCACCGACAACGTGGGTGTCGTCGGTTACCGGATCACCCGGGGCAGCACCGTGCTGAGCAGCTCGACCACCGGTTACACCGACCGGGGGCTCAGCGCGAACACCGCCTACACCTACCAGGTGCAGGCTCTCGACGCGGCCGGCAACCTCTCCACCGCCGCCTCGAAGAGCGTCACCACCGGTGCGGCCGACCCGGCTCCGGCCGGCGGCGAGATGCTCGGCGGCGACCCGCGCAAGGACAGCATCTACTTCATCCTCACCGCGCGGTTCAACGACGGCGACACCACCAACAACCGTGGTGGCAGCCAGCACACCAAGTCGGGCAACGCGGCGAACGACGACCCGATGTTCCGTGGTGACTTCAAGGGCCTGGTCGACAAGCTCGACTACATCAAGGGTCTCGGCTTCTCCGCCATCTGGATCACGCCGGTCGTGCTGAACCGTTCCGACTACGACTTCCACGGCTACCACGGCTACGACTTCTACGAGGTCGACCCGCGGCTGGAGTCCAACGGCGCGTCCTACCAGCAGCTGATCGACGCGGCGCACGCCAAGGGCCTCAAGATCTACCAGGACATCGTCCTCAACCACACCTCGCGGTGGGGAGCCAACGGCCTCTACACCCCGACCGTGTTCGGCACCCGGGACAACGACTGGAAGTGGTACTACAGCGAGAAGGTCGCCGGCAAGACCTACAACCCGCTGGAGGAGCACCAGGGCAACGACTCCACGATGACCGCGGCGCAGAACGCACTCGCCAAGGGCCGCCCCTACAACGGCGACCTGTGGAGCAGCACCGCGCCGGCCGGCAACACCTGTCCCAACTACGGAGTCGCGACCGGGGGCAAGAGCTCCGAGGGTTTCGCGCTCTACAACTGCCAGTGGCCGCAGCCGACCAACAAGATGTTCCCGTCGACCCTCTTCCACCAGTGCTGGATCGGCAACTGGGAGGGTGAGGACGCCCGGTCCTGCTGGCTGCACGAGGACCTCGCCGACCTGAACACGGAGAACGCCGTGGTCCAGGACTACCTGATCGGGGCGTACAAGAAGTACATCGACATGGGCGTGGACGGTTTCCGCATCGACACCGCCGTGCACATCCCGCGCGTCACCTGGAACCGGCGCTTCCTGCCGGCCTTCCAGGAGATCCTCACCCAGAAGTACGGTGCCACCAAGGCCAAGGACTTCTACATCTTCGGTGAGGTCGCGGCGTTCGTGAACGACAAGTGGAACCGGGGCTCGGTCAACCACTCCGCCCAGTTCTTCACCTGGAAGGAACGCTCGACGTACTCGTCCGACGACGTCACGGCGGCGATCGAGCAGTTCAACTACGAGAACAATCTGGGTACGGGCAACCAGCCGACCAGCACCAACGCGTTCCTGTCGGGCAACAACTACCACACGCCCGACTACTCGAAGTTCTCCGGCATGAACATCATCGACATGCGGATGCACATGAACTTCGGTGATGCCAACAACGCGTACTGGAACGGCAAGGACTCGGACGACTCGGTCAACGACGCCACGTACAACGTCGTCTACGTCGACTCGCACGACTACGGGCCGAACAAGTCCTCGGTCCGGTACACCGGTGGCACCGACGCGTGGGCCGAGAACATGACGCTCATGTGGACGTTCCGTGGTATTCCGACGCTGTACTACGGCTCGGAGATCGAGTTCCAGGCCGGCAAGCAGATCGACTGCGGCCCGACGTGCCCGCTCGCCACCACCGGCCGTGCCTACTACGGCGCCAACCTCGCCGGCAGCGTCACCGCCAGCGACTTCGGTGTGGTCAGTTCGGCCAGCGGTCAGGTCGCGACCACACTGTCCCAGCCGCTGGTCAAGCACCTGCAGCGGCTCAACCAGATCCGCCGGGCGGTCCCCGCTCTGCAGATGGGCCAGTACTCGACCGAGGGTGTCAGCGGCAACATGGCATACAAGCGCCGCTACACCGCCAACGGCGTGGACAGTTTCGCCCTGATCGCCGTCTCGAACGGTGCCACGTTCAGCGGCATCCCGAACGGCACCTACGTCGACGCGGTCACCGGCGACACCAGGACCGTGACCGGCGGCTCCCTGACGATCGACCTCAACGCCAAGGGCAACCTGCGCGTCTACGTCCTCTCGACGAGCGCCACCCCGGCCCCCGGCAAGATCGGCTCCGCCACCACCTATCTCAAGTAACCACCCCGCATGCCCCACACACCGCGCCGGCCGGGCCCCCAACCCCGGCCGGCGCGGCCATTCCCGCTCCAGCAGCCCTCCACCCCAGCCCGGCAGCCCCCTCGCCGCCCGGCCGGCGAACGTCCTGGCCTCCCGGCCCGGCAGCCCCCTCGCCGCCCGGCCGGCGAACGTCCTGGCCTCCCGGCCCGGCAGCCCCCTCGCTGCCGGGCCGGGAGAGTGGGGCCGGTCAGGCGCCGATCAGCTCGGCGACCGCCCGCGCCGTCGTGGGATGTGCCGTGAGCAGCCCGGTCACCGCCGCTGCGTCACCGCTGGGCGCGGCCGCGACCGGCGTCCACCCGCCCTCGCAGCCGAGCAGCGCCGCCACCGCGTCCGTCGGCGCCGGATGGGCCGCCAGCAGCACCATCGCGGCACCCGCGGGTCCGGACGGCCCGGCCGGCAGCCCGGCCCGATCGGCGGACGGCCGGGGGCGGGCCGGAACGTTCCACGGGGCCGTCCACGAATCCAGAGCGGCGAGCGACCCCGGGAAGGTGCGTCCCGCCTCCCGGGTCAGCACCGGCACCAGCTCGGCGGCCTGCTGTTTCAACGTGGTGATCAGATTGGGCAGCCACGGCAGCAGCACCGGATCGGGCAGCCGCGCGAACGCCTGCGACAACGTCTCCACCACGAACGGCGCCAGCCTCGGCACCGGCTCCAACGCCTGCACGAACCCACTCACATACTGCGGGAACGACGGCACCACGAGCGGGTTGCCGAGCAGATCACCGACCCGGAGCCGCAGATCGGCCAGCGACAGCGCCCCCAGCTGATACCGGGCCGCCCAGAACAGCGCCATCTTGGCCGGGGACTCCGGATGCGACTGCCGGACCGCGATCTCCAGCTGGGTGCGGTCACACCCCAGCGACAGGGCCAGGCTCTCCATGCTGAACAGGAAGCCGAGCATCGCCCCGACCTGCCGGACCCCGGTCTCCTCCTCGACGAACGCCGTCGGCAGAAGCGTGCAGTAGTGCGCGTACCCCTCGGTGACGAACCGTCCGCACCATGCGGGCAGCACCGGCGTGGTCGCGCGATAGTGCCCGAGCAGCCGCCGGATCCGCCGCAGCACGTCGGGGGCGTCGTCGACGGTCCGCTCGGCCGACAGCAACTCGATGGCCCGGGCGCCGAGCTCCTCGGTGAGCCGCGGGCTCTCCAGGAAGAGCAGCGAATTCTCCACCGCCTTGAGCACCGTGGCGGCCGTCGCCTTCGGGTCCCAGGCGTCCCGGCGCAGCCGCTGCTCCAGCACCTGCTCGACGGTGACGCCCTCGTAGCCGAGCTCGATGACGGCCCGCTGGTTGCGGCCGATGTCGAGGTCCCAGCTCTCCTGGATGTGGCGCTCGCCGAGTCTGCGGCTGCCCATGATCGGGCGGACCGCCTGGTCGGGTAACAGGTACCGCAGGATCCAGAGCAACTGGGAGCAGGCGGCCAGCTCGGGCCGGGCGGCCAGGTCGAGCAGCGCCCGCTGGATGCTGCGCTGCTCCAGGTCGAGGCCGAGCGGGGCGAGCCGGTCGTAGACGTCCCGGGCCAGCGGTGGCAGGGCCTCATAGCCGACCTGCCCGATCCGGTCGCCGCCGAGCAGGATCTCGCACAGCCGCCGCACATCACGCCGGCCGGGCACAGTGTCCTTCTCGATGCAGGTGACCGCGGCGTCCTGGAAGTCGTACGGCGTCGGCCGCACCCGCCCACGCATCCCGGCCAGCAGCACCGACGTCTCGAACACCGCGATCGCGTCGGCTGTACTCGCGAGGTAGCCGTTGCGGCGGGCGAGCCGGACGATGTCGACGCACCAGCCGCGCAGTTCCTCCTCGTCGAGCCCGTCGAGCACCGGCGGCCCGGCCAGATAGCCGGTGAGGTGGTCGACGACCGGACCGGACGCCCCGGCCGGCAGCGGCAACGCCTTCTTCGCCTTGCGGGCGCCTTTCTGCCCCTCCAGCCGGAACGGTGTGAGCCGTAGTTTCTGCAGCTGTTTCTGCCAGGTGGAGGCCGCGATCGACACCGAGCCGGGCGCCAGCCCGAACTGCGACTCGATCGCCGAGTGGCTGGACGGGATCAGCCCGTAGAGCCACGTCGTACCGCTCCGCGGGGTGATCGCGAAATCCGGGGTGCCCGCGGCGGAGCCGGCCTCCGGCACCCGGCTGGCCGCGTGGAACGCCCCGCAGATGTACAGGCACTCGGCCGGGTCCGCACCGGACCGGCCGAGGTGCTCGCGGATCCGGGTCCACATGTAGCGTTCCCGGTCCTCGTCGCTCGCATACCGTTTCGTGTCGTGCGGGGCCAGCCGTCGGAACAGGCTGCCGACGAGCACCATGACCTGCCGGTAGGTCTCGTGGCCGGCTCCGGCGAGCGGCTGCTCCACATACTGGTCCCACCACTCCGACCAGTGCCGCACCCGGCCGTGGTGCAGCAGGTGCTCCTCCAGCTCGGCGAAACGGGGCCGGAGGTCGCCGATCTCCACACCGACCGCGTCGCCGTGCAGATCGCCCTCCGGCTCGGGGGTGTCCGCCGGTGACGAGACGTCGGGCTGCCACTGGAAGACGTGGTCGGTGGACCGGTCGACCAGGACCAGCTCGACGCCGGGAGTGTCCAGCGCATAGGAGATCGCCTGGTACTCGGCGGAGGCCTCGGTGATCGGCGCGATCACCGAGAGCGGCGCCGACTCCTTGGGGAACCCGTCGAGCTCGGAGGCGAACGCCTGGAGTGCCACCGGAAGCCGGCAGTTGCGCAGCTCGGTCAGCAGTGGCTGCAGGTCCTCGCAGAGCTCCAGGTAGATCACCTTGGGCTGTTTCTCCCGGAGCCGCCGGAGCATGGCCAGCGCCGAGGCCGGCGAGTGGTGGCAGACCGGGAAGATCTCCAGCGGCTCGCGCAGCGCGTGATCGACGTCGTCGACGATCCCGGCGAGGATCTCCGGCAGCGCGGCCGGACCGTCCGCCAGGGACTCGGCCGCGCTCAGCAACTGATCGCGGAGCGGATCGAAAGGGCTGGTCACGACAGGGTCGCGATCGCCTGACGGCCACCCTCGAGGAAACCGTCCCACTCGCCGCTCTGCTCCCGGCTGCGCGGCTCGATCACGCCGTGCCAGTACTTGTTGAGGATCGCCAGGTCCTCCGGACTGCGCCGGGCCAGCGAGCCGACCAGCGACGACGCCAGAGTCTCCGAGGTCAGGGTGCTGGCGCCGAAGAAGTTGCTGTGCAGGATCGCGTCCTCCAGGACACCGATCTGCTCGGCGGTGGAGAGCGCCGACTCCAGGCGCTCGTCGTCACTGCCGGCCGAGGCGGACGCGGCCCGCAGGTCGGCGAAGCTCTGGAGCAGCACGTCGAGCAGGGTGGGCGGCACCTCCAGCTCGATGTTGTGCCGGCGCAGCAGCTCCTCCGTGCGGAAGCGGACGATCTCCGCCTCGCTCTTCTTGTTGGTGACGACGGGGATGCGGACGAAGTTGAAACGCCGCTTGAGCGCCGAGGACAGGTCGTTGACGCCCCGGTCGCGGCTGTTGGCGGTGGCGATGATGCTGAATCCGGGCTTGGCGAAGACGATGTTGTCGTCCTCCAGCTCGGGGATCGACACATATTTCTCGGAGAGGATCGAGATCAGCGCGTCCTGCACGTCGCTGGTGGACCGGGTCAGCTCCTCGAACCGGCCGATCACGCCGTTCTCCATCGCGGTCATGATCGGCGAGGGGATCATCGACGCCCGGGACTGGCCTTTCGCGATGACCATCGAGACGTTCCACGAATACTTGATGTGGTCCTCGGTGGTGCCGGCGGTGCCCTGCACGACGAGTGTGGAGTTGCGGCTGATGGCCGCGGACAGCAACTCGGCCAGCCAGCTCTTACCGGTGCCCGGGTCACCGATCAGCAGCAGGCCGCGGTCGGAGGCGAGGGTGACGATCGACCGCTCGACGAAACTGCGGTCGCCGAACCATTTCTGCGAGATCTCCCGGTCCAGCCCGTCGGCACGCTCGGAGCCGAGGACGAACAACCGCACCATCTTGGGGCTGAGCCGCCAGGAGAACGGTTTGGGCCCGTCGTCGACGGACTCCAGCCAGTCCAGCTCCTCGGCGAACTTGATCTCGGCGGGGGCACGCAGCATGTCACTCATGGGGACGGTCTCCTAGGTGAGAGATCAGACGAGGAAGTTCTTGAGCTCGGTGACGAGCTTCTTGATGTGGCCGGACAGGACCGGGGTGCCCTGGTCCTTGAAGCGCTGCCGGAACCAGGGGTTGACGCTCTGATGGCCGCCGCTGCTGACCGAGCCGACCGGGATGAACTTGACGCCGGAACGGTGCACGGCCTGCATGCCGTCCCAGACGGCCTGCTCCTGCCACTCGTAGAAGTCGGAGATCCAGACGACGACGGTGTTGCGCGGATCGGTGATCTTGGGCCGGGCCAGGTCGAGCGCGACGGTGCCGTCGGTTCCGCCGCCGAGCTTGGTGTGCAGCAGCACCTCGAACGGGTCGTGCACCCACGGCGTGAGATCGAGAGCCCTGGTGTCGTAGGCGACCAGGTGCACGTCGACCTTGGGCAGCCCGGCGAAGATCGAGGCGAGGATGGTGCAGTTGACCATCGCGTCGACCATCGACCCGGACTGGTCGACCACCACGATCAGCCGGGCCGGCTCGATCCGTTTCGCGGTCTGCCGGTAGTAGAGCCGGTCGACATAGAGCCGCTCGTCCTCGGGGCTCCAGTTCGGCAGGTTCTTCCAGATCGTGCGATCGAGATCGAGGTTGCGGAAGATCCGTTTCGGCGGGACGGAGCGGTCGATCGTGCCTGCACTGGCCTGCGCCACCTGGGTCCGCAGCACCTCGGCCACCTCGTCGACGAACCGGCGGATCAGCGCCTTGGCGTTGGCCAGCGCCACGCCGTCGAGATTGTCCTTGTCGCGCAGCAACTGCTCGATCAGCGACATGCTCGGGGTGAGCTGCCGCGCGAGCCGGTTGTCGGCCAGCACCTCGCGCAGCCGCATGCGGCTCACCAGGTCACCCTCGATCCCGGCGAGCGTGGCACCCAGCCCGGGGCCGCTCCCCGTGCCGGCGCCGCTGCCGCCCCCGGCTCCCGCGCCGGCGGCCCGCCCGCGCAGCTGACCGGGCTCGCAGCCCATCGCCCGCTCGAACCAGCCGGCGTCGGCCTGCCAGCGCTGCAGCTGCTCGGCGGTCACGTTGCCGGAGCCGGTCGCGAAAACGTTGAGCAGCAGTTTGGACACCAGTGCGGCGCGGCGGACCTCACCGTCACGATCGTCGTCGGGATCGCTCATCAGCCCGTCGAACTCGGCCTCCAGCTGCGGGAACCGTTGCACGACGGTGTCGATCGAGACGGACGGGTCGAGCAGCGCGGCCGGCAGGCCGAGATCGCCGACGATCGCCATGCTGCCCGACTCCAGGGCGGCCTGCTCCTCCGGATCGAAGAGCCGGGCCAGCAGCCGCCAGTAGAGGACCTGGCGTCGGGTCTCCGCAGCACTCATCTCCGCAGCAGCCTTCCCGCGCGCTCGCGCAACACGTCGACAGCGGTACCGGCGACCGCCTCGGCCTTGGCCGCCCTGGCCTCGGTGGGGCCGAGCGCCCAGTCACCGGTGTGCGCGACGACCGGCTTCTTGCGCACCAGCGACTGCACCGCCAGGGGCTGCACGGACCAGCGGCCGCCGTCCCACCGGAGCAGGCCCAGGCAGGCGGTCGAGGCGGCGACCAGGGCCGGAGTGAGCGGGCCGGCCTCGGGCAGCCGGTCGATGTCGACGGCGAGGGTGACACCGCCCAGGTCGAGCGACTCCGGACCGGCGGTGTAGCCCTCCAGCAGGACCGGCTCGGCGATGGCGGCCGGATGACGGTCGAGCGGGGCCACGGCCGGGGCGGTCACACCGCCGAGCCGGACCCGGGCGGCCGCGAACGGGTCGGCGGGCTCACCGGGCACCGCCCGCGACTCGTCCCAGAGCAGGTCGCCGGCCGGGGTCAACGGCATGCCGGAGACCTCGACCGTCCGCTGCCCGGCCAGCGCCTCCCGGAAGATCGGGAAGCCGCTGAGCATCCGCCACGCGGACGGGCCGCTGATCGTGTCGACCTTGGCGGCCGCCACGCTCACCCGGACCAGGCGGACCTCACCGCCGGGTGTCTCCAGCAGCCCGTGCGCCTGTGCACGGAAGACCGTGGGGTGCTCGTGCAGATCGACCCCGAGCAGCAGGAGCCGGCCGTCGGCCGGAGCGGCCGCGGCCGTGGGAAAAGCGTCCTGGGAGAGCAGGACCGCCCGTGCCCAGAGGTCGGCCCAGCGGCGCACCGGGATCCGGTCGAGAGTGGCGATCGGGGAGGCACTGCGCAGCTCCGCGGCGAACCCGTCGAGCAGCACCGCCAGCCGCCGGCCGGCCGGCTCGGCGAGCAACGCCTGAACGGCCCGGGCACCACCGCCGGCCAGCTCGTGGTCGACCCCGCGCCACCCGGCGATCGCGAGCTCCCGCAGCCAGGAACGGCCGCCGGCGAGCAACCGCACGGCACCGGGGTCGCCGGCCGGGGCGGACCAGGCAGCGCGAGACCGGCCGAGGCCCTCGTCGAGCCGCCCGAGCAGGGCGTCGTGCGCGGCACCGGTCAGCGCGGCACGGGCCCCGGCCAGAACGGCCAGATGATCGTCGGTGACGGTGCCGGCGAGGATCTTGCCGACCGAGTCGGCGACCCGGCCGGCGAGCGGCGAACCGGTGAAGGCGGCGGCGAACGACTCCAGAGCTGCGGCGCGCTCCTCGTCGATCCGGGCCAGGCCGTGGACGAGGGCGTCGTCGAGACCGTCGATCAGGGTGAACGCCTCGTCGAGACCGTCGGGGCGGGTGCGTAGCGCGTCGGCGAGCATCAGCGCACCACCCCGGCGGCCGGGAACCAGTGCAGCTCGGGCAGCGGCTCGGCGGTGGCCGGCACCTCCAGGTAGGCCAGGTGACGCAGGAAACCGCTGAACACCTCGGCGGCCCGGCTGGGCGCGGTCGTGGTGTGCAGGCCCGACCAGAGGTCGTCGTCGCCGTCGGGGAGGGCGACCTTGAGGTAGCGGGCGACACGGTCCACCCCGTACTGCGCGACGGCGGCGTCGGCCAGGGCGCGCAGATGATTACAGGCCCGGGCGCCGCCGGCGAGGCCGCCGCAGGGCCGGTTGTTGTTGGTGTTGCAGCTCAGGCCGTGGTCACCGGCGGTGATCGAGGAGACGTAGACACGCTCCACGTCGGACCCGCTGGACACCACACCCTGCAGCCGGCCGTCGGCCAGCTCCACGAACGGCACCTTCGCCAGCTTGCGTGGCCGAACGGGCGCGATGACCGGCGCCGCGCTGCGTCGCTCGTAGGCGACACCCCCGCTTGTCACAACCAGACCTCCTCACGAACAGGTGGGGAAGTTCTATCCCACCGGTACGACAAAACCGCGTCGTCCGAGGTGAGAAGGTCTTTTCCGGGACTTCGGGGCGGTGCCGGACGGGAATCAGTCGTACAGGTGGACGACGATCGTGGAGGCCATCATGTCGTGCAGCGTCTGACGCCGGTCGTTGAAGATGAACAGGGCGTCGACGATCGGGTAGACGCCACAGGTCAGGACGCTGCCGACATAACCGACGATCCCCTTGATCACCAGCTCGCGCAGCGCTGTGCGACCCCAGTCGAGCGGCTGCCCGGTGGTCGCGTCGGCGACGACGTGACCGAGCATTTGGCGAGCAGGCGTCTGGGCCCGGCCGAAGACCAGGAGCGCCCAGATCAGCCAACCGATCCCCAGGGTGAGGATGATCAGCAGGCTGTCGAGCAGGCTGGCACCGAGCCGGCCGGACCGCGAGACCATCTCCCGGGCGACGGGTTGATAGCCGCTGTAGGGGGCCGGGACCGGCGGGCGTGGGTGATAGCCGGCGGGATCCGGGACGTACTGGCTCATCTGGTCGGTACCTTCGGTGGTTCGGCGGGATCGCCCGCCGACGCGGACGTGTGTTGCAGGGTCGCATGCCGCATCGATGACGGGGCGCCGGGGTCGATTACTATAGTAATTCCGGTAGCGCGGGGGCTGGACTGGGACGTAAGGAAGTGGATCGTGGTCGCTCAGGTGCCTCAGCCCGAGTTCGGTCGCCGCCTGCGCGGGCTGCGCGCCGAGCTGGGGCTGTCCCAGCGTGACCTGGCCTCCGGGGCGGTCAACCAGTCGTACATCTCGCTGCTGGAGTCCGGCGCCCGGGTGCCGACCCTCGACGTGGTCGCCCACCTGGCCAAGGTGCTCAACGTGCCGTTGCGGCAGCTGGCCGGCGACATCGACATCGCCACCGGCGCGGAGGGCGGCGCGCCCGGCCGCGCCGAGCTGGTCCAGGAGCTGCTGGCCAGCAGCGCCGTCGATCAGGGCGATCTGGAGCAGGCCGAGGAGCGGCTCACGAGGATCTTCGGCACGGCGCTCACGTCCGGGTCCCCGCACGCGATCCTGACCCACGGGCTCGCTCTGGACCGGGTGCTGGAGATGCGTGGCGACCGCAACGCGCGCTACGACCTGCTGTCCCGGCTGCTGCCTCCGGCCGAGGCGGCCGACGTGCCCGAGGCCCCGGTCCGGATCCGGGTGTCGCTGGCCGCGGCGGCCCGTGACGTCGGCCGGCTGGACGAGGCGTTCACCCATGTGGAGCGGGCCGGCCAGGAGATCGACGGCACCGCGTTCCGGCACGGCCCCGAGCACATCCGGCTCCTGGCCGTGCACCTCTCGGTCCTGGCCGAGGCGGGCGGCGGCCCGGAGATCGTCCGCCTGGTCAACAGCATGCTGACGATGGCCGAGGCGCTGGGCAGTCCGTCGATCAGCGGCCGGGCCCACTGGGCGGCGAGTCTCGCGCTCGCCGCCTCGGGCGAGACCGGCCGGTCGCTCGAGCTGCTCGCCGGCGCGCGCCGGATGCTGGCCAACCCGCGCACGTCGCTGCGGGACTGGGCACGGTTCAGCCGTGCCGCCGTCTCCGCGCTGCTGGACGTCCGGGCCGACCGGGCGATGATCGAGGAGCACATGGCGGCCGCGCGGGCCGCGACGGCGGCCGAGTCAGGGCCGGAGGCCAACCGGATGGCCGCTCTGGAGGTGCGCTACGCCATCGCGACCGACGCGCCGGAGCGGGCGGTCGAGATGGCCGGGTCGGTCGACCGGGAACAGCTGATGGGCCTGGAGGGCGTGCGGTTCCGGCACGCGCTCGGCCGTGCGCTGGCGCGGACCGGCCGGACCGCGGAGGCCGCCGGCGCCCTGCGCGAGGCGGCGCAGGCCGCTGAGGACATCTCCGCGTTCCGGCGGGCCGCGCAGCTCTGGCGCGAGCTCAACGAGCTCACCTGACACCGCCGACCACCAGGGCCGCCCCGGGGTGGCCGGCAGACCGGCGGTGACCCCGGCCGGGATCATCGGCCGGGGGACGGCCCGCGTCGGGACGGCGAGTGCACCGAGGACGACGACCGCACCGGCCGTCAGGACTGCCGCGCACTGAGCGATGCGGCGTGCGGTCTTCGACATGCACTCTCCCCGTACCGTGCTGCATTACGACTGTCATCATAATGACGCCGCATGATGACTGTAGTCAATTGCAATGACGGAAGTCATGGGTAGGTCATGGACTGAGGCGGTGCGATGAGCGCAGCGAACGGAGACTGGCGGGGTGCACGAGGCGGCCGGCGCTGATCGAAATCTGCCATTCTGGCGACCGGGGAGGACGGTCCGCTGCGCCGACCCGACACCCGCTGGTCTCGCAGAAGTCTCCACGGCGGCCGACGATCGCTCGTTGACGGTGCGGCCGGGCCGGGTCACCGTGCCATGCCGGGGCCTGTTCTTCGCCTCGAAGGTGGCGGTCGGCACCCTGGTCGCGCTGGCCGCCCAGACGCCGGTCGTGATCGCCGCGGGCAACCTGGCGATCCGCCGGCACGACGCCTGAGCGCACGGAACGGGATCATGGGGGCCGGGCATTCACGGGGGAGAACGCCCGGCCCGCATAGATGAAATCACATGGGGCTGCCTCCCGCCACGCGGGAGCGCCCACTCCGGACGGTTCGCCCCGCCGTACCCCGGTCGGCCTCCTGACAACGGCGTGCCCCCCGGACGGGACCGGGAGGCCGTATCGTCATGATGCTTCATACGGAGGTCAATGTGCGGTTCGGTGTCACCGGTCACCGGGTTCTCCCACCGGGCATCGCCGAGCGGGCGGTGGACCACTGGCGACGGGTGCTGCCCACCGGCCCCGGGCTGCTCGGCGTGTCGAGTCTCGCCGACGGTGCCGATCAGCTGTTCGCCGACCACGTGCTGGCGGCCGGTGGCACCCTTGAGGCGATCCTCCCCTGGGCGGAGTTCGGCAGCTCCCTGACGGACGGCAGCCGGGCCCGATTCGAGGACCTCGTGCGGGCGGCCGCCACGGTGACCACGGTCCCGGGCGGCGAGCCGTCCGATCAGAGTTTCCTCGACGCCGGTAAAGCCCTGGTGGACCGGTGCGACCACCTGTTCGCGGTCTGGGACGGCCGCCCGGCCCGCGGGCTGGGCGGCACCGCCGACGTCGTCGCCTACGCCCGGGCCCGCGGCTGCCCGGTCACCGTGCTCTGGATCGACGGCGTCCAGCGGGACTGATCGGCCGGGACCTCCAGTTCGGCGAGGATGCGCCTGGCCAGGTCGAGGTGCGCGCGGGCCGGATCGAGTTCGCCGAGGTCCCCGGACGCCGCCGCGATGCCGTCATGGGCGCGCGCCTGCTCGTACCGGTCGCCGAAGTCCTCGGCCAGCATCAGCGCCTGGCCGTGCTGGGCCCGCGCCTCGGCGGCCTCCCCCACCGCGTGCAGCACCTGCCCGAGATCGTTGAGCGCCTCCGCCTCGCTGGCCCGGTCACCGATCCGCCGGAGCAGCACCAGCGCGCGACGCAGGTGGGCCGCGGCCTCGGCGAGGCGGCCCTGACGGACGTGGATCGCGGCGAGATCGGTCAGCACGTACGCCTCGGCGGTGCGATCGCCGGCCCGCTGAACCGCGGCGAGGCTCTGATCGAGGTGTGCCTCGGCCTGCTCCAGCGGGACCGGGTGGTGGGGCAGCCGGGCCAGCAGGGACAGCACATACGCCTCACTGAACCGGTCACCGAGCGCCGCGTACAGGTCGAGGGCCGTCCCGAACCGCTCGGCGGCCTGCTTCCCGTCGCCCAGTCGCGCGTCGATCAGCCCGAGCCGGACCACGGCGTCGGCCCGGCCGTCGTCGTCGCCCAGCTCCTGGCACAGCATCCCGGCACGCTGGTAGTGCTCGGCGGCCTGCCGGTAGTCGCCCCGCCGCCAGTCGACGCTGCCCAGGTTGCGAAGTACCAGAGCCTCCGCCTCGGGCTCGCCGAGTTCGGCGTACAACCGCAATGCCTGTCGGTAGGTCTCGGCGGCCTCGGGCAGCCGGCCCTGGCGCCGGTGCAGCCTCCCCAGGTTGGAAAGGGCCCTGGCCTGCGCTTCGGTGTCGCCGACGGCACGGGCCGCGGCCACCGCGGACGCGGTCACGGTCGCCGCCTCGGCGACCGGCCCGCCCGCGTCGAGATAGCGGAACATGGTGCCGGCGAGATCGATGGCGTGCCGGTGCCAGCCGTGCGCGGCGCCGTTCGTGCAGACCGCTGCCAGGTTGGGCCGTTCCGCCTCGAGCCAGGCCCGTGCCGTGTCCGGATCCCCGGCCGCCGCGGTGGCGCCCGGGTCACCGTTCGCTGCGGGAACGGCGGCGGCGCCGTCCGGATACAGCGTCGCCATCGCCACGGTCGCCGAGGTCAGGTAGTGGTCGAACAGGCGGGTGACCGCGGCGCGCCGGTCCGCCTCGCTGTCGTTGCCCTCCGCGAGCTCCGCCGCGTAGGCACTCAGCAGATCGTGCATCCCGTAGCGGCCGCCCCGGCCGGCCTGGACCAGGCTGGCCCGGGTCAGGACGTCGAGCAGCCGCCGCGTCTCGCCGGGCCGGGCGCCGATGAGCGCGGCCACCGCGTCGACGTGCGCGGTCTCCCCCGGGTGCAGCCCGAGCAGCCGGAACGCGCGGGCCGCACCCTCCGGCAGGTTCTGGTACGACCAGGAGAACACCGCGCGCACCTCGGCCCGTGGGTCGCCACCGGCGTCCAGCAGGTCCAGCCGCATCTGGTGGTCGCCGAGTTCGGCGACCAGCTCGGGCAGCGGCACGTCGGAGCGCTCCGCGGCGAGCTCGGCGGCGATCCGCAGCGCCAGCGGCAGCCGGGCGCACGCGGCGGCCAGCGCGGCGGCGGCGTCCGGGTCACGGTCCACCCGGGGGCCGATCAGCTTGCGCAGCAGCCCGATCGCGTCCGGCAGGGGCAGCAGATCGAGATTGACCCGCTCGGCGCCGTCGACGGCCACCATGCCCCGCAGGGAGTCGCGACTGGTGATCAGAACCAGACACGAACCGGTGCCGGGCAGCAGCGGCCGGACCTGCTCCACCGATGACGCGTTGTCGAGGAGCACGAGCATCCGCCGGCCGGTCAGCTCGGACCGGTAGCGGGCCGCCCGCTCGTCGGTGCCCGGCGGGATCTCCGGGCCGCGGACGCCCAGGGCGGTGAGGAATCCGGCCAGCGCGTCGGCCACCGCCACCGGCTGCTCGGCGTCGTAGCCGCGCAGGTTGACGTAGAGCTGCCCGTCCGGATAAGCCTCCCGGACCCGGTGCGCCCACCGGACCGCCAGCGCCGACTTGCCGACCCCGGCGGTGCCGCAGAGCAACGCGACGGTCAGCGGCGGCTCACCACCGTCCAGCGGCTCCAGGAGGCGGTCCAGGGCGGAGAGCTCCCCGGTACGCCCGGTGAAGGCCCGCACGTCGGCGGGCAACTGTGCGGGCACCGTCGCCGGCGCCATCGTCACCGGACCGGCCGGTGCCCGGACGTCGCCCGCGACGACGGACAGCGCCGGGTCGGCGGCGAGCACCTGCTCGTGCAGCCGGCGCAGCTCGGCACCCGGGTCACTGCCCATCTCGTCGGCGAGGCGGCGACGGATGCGGCGGTACTGCTCGTCGGCGTCGGCCTGGCGGCCACCCCGGTAGAGCGCGAGCATCGCCTGACCGGCGAGCCGCTCGTCCAGCGGGTGCTCGGCGACCGCGGCCAGCAGCGACGGCAGCAGCTCGCCGTGCCGGCCCAGCCGGAGCAGCACGTCGTTGCTGTCGAGCTCGGCGGCGAAGCGCTCACCGAGCAGGGTGCGCCGCATCGCGGCCATCCACGGCGTGTCCAGTCCGGCGAACGGGTCGCCCCGCCACAGGCCGAGCGCCTGCTCGATCAGGCCGGCCGCCGACCGGTCGGTCTCCGCCGACCGGGCCGTCGTCATCAGCCGCCGGAACCGGTGCAGATCGACCACCTGTGGGTTCACTGTGAGCAGGTATCCACCGGGCTCACGCCGGATCTCCACGTCCTCCGCGCCGGCGACGGCACGCCGCAGCCGGGACAGATAGCTGTAGAGGGCGCCGGCGGCACGCTGGGGTGCGCGCTCGCCCCACACCCTGTCGATCAGCTGATCCGGGGTGACCGGACGGCCCGCCTCCACGAGCAGCACACCCAGCACACTCCGCTGCCGGGAATGCCCCAGGTCAGCCGGACGGCCGTCGATCCAGGCCTCCACCACGCCGAGCACACCGAACTCCACCGCCAACTGACCCCACTCACATCGTCGCTACCAGGGGATTCAAGAAGTCCACAAGGTCCGCTACAAGTCTCCCATGTTTCGTACAAGGTCCAGCGACGAGCATTGACCCCGTTGACGGAGGAAGGGTCGCCCTCGCCCGGTTACGCAAGCGTACGGGGGAATCGGGACGCCACATGGACACCCGATGGCGACGGGTGACCCACCTACGGCAACCGCGGCCGAACGGCCGTCCGAGGAACAGCGAGATGCCCGCCGGCATGAACGGGGGACGGCGGGCATCTCCGCATTTCTCGGGGATACACGTCTCCTTTTCCGAATGACACACCGGCCCGCAGACCCGGACGGCTGAGTCCTGGATGACGTGTGATCCTCGCCGCGCACGGTGAGGACGGCTCTCCTTCGTACGAGCTGTCCGAAGGAGAACGTGCGCGAACCAGAACGATTCTCGCCGGTGACAGGCGACGACGAGTGGCATGATGTGTCGATGCTGCGCGACGAGGATCTTGCCCGTTTGGAAGCGGCCTGGCGCACTCAGCAGGCGCCCATTGTCGGCAAACTCCTACCCGGCCTGACGGACGCCCGGCGCGAAGAACTCGAAGCCGCGCATGACGTGGTCCTGCCGGCGGAGTTGCGCCGCTGGTGGGGATGGCATGACGGGGTTCTGGGTGGCGGCCGGCGGGGCGGGTGGGACAGCTCCATCGGCGCGCCCTGGAACTTCTTGTCGCTGGAAGAGGCACTCGACGTCCGGCGGTTCCAGGTCGAGCGGGATCCGTTCCCGCCGTCAGCGGACCTCTGGGACGGTGAATGGGCGCCCTGGTGGCTTCCGGTGTTCAAGGCGGGATCCGCGCACTTCTTCGCCGACCTGTCCGCCGCGACCGATGACGGCGTGCCGATGCACCTGTGGGCGCCGCAGCCGGATCCCCCGTTCACGGCGGTGTTCGCCTCACTCGGCGAGATGATCCGGTGCTGCGCCACCGGCATCGAGCGACGGCACTTCGTGTGGTTGTCCGACCTTCAGGAGTGGGAGATCTCCGACTTCATCTCGGCCGACGCCATGCGGCTGCTCTGAGGCCGGCCCCAGCCACCGGACGGTGGCTGGGGCCGCTGGTCAGCAGACGTAGAAGGTCTTCACCTGGTCGGTCTTGCTGGCATCGGTCAGCGGAATCGTCAGAAACAGATCTCCGCTGGTCAGACGCTGATTCCAGAAGTACGACTGCCCCTGGGGCAGCGGGTCGGGATTGTCGACGTGGGTGTACGTCGCCGTACGCATCTTGCAGGCGGTGTACATGCCGCCCACCATGCTTCCCTCGTCGCCGTTCTCTTCTTCGGGAACCTCAGCCAGTCGCGTGGTCAACGGAGAGTTCTCACCGCCGGTCCAGAAGTCCCAGGCACCGCCCTCTTCGGACGTGTAGAACGGGAACTCGTCACATTCCATGCCGCTGGTGCGCGGCGTCGGGCACGTCGTCTGCCCGTACATCACCTTCTCGAACCACTTTTTGGTCTTGAACGTCCACTTCTTCTCGTTCGCTCCGCTGACGTACCGCAGTTGCACCCATGGCGGGTTCGCCTGGATGGCGATCTCGTCGTTGCGGGCGGCACCGTTCGCCGAGAAGGCGGTGGGGAACAGGATCGGCACCATCAGACACGGCGTGTAGTCGCCGTACATGGGCACCGCCCCGCCACGTCGAGCCAGGTCGACGCATCGTTCCGCGGCATATTGAGCCTGCTCGTCCTTAAGCCTCCAGCGGCCCTTGTTGTCCGTGGGCCAGCGCGTGTTGGCGTACTCGATGATGTGTTCCTTGACCTCGGTCACCAACTCCGACCGCGACTTCTGGTCCTCGCCGAAGGCGTTGCTCAGAAGGTTGGCGAGACCTTTCTGGCCGGCACTGGTCGGGTGGAAGGTGCCGGTGCCCGGCGTCGACTCCCCGCTGCCGTCGGTGGTCTTGGAGGTGACCCCGTTCACCCACCGGTGGTCGTCGTCGCCGCCGCAGGCCCACTTCTTCTCGTCATCCTCGTCGGCGACGGAGATGCCCTTGCTGGCGTCGATCCACCGGATGTTCACGCCCTCGGCCTTGACCTGGTCGACGGCGTGCGCAATGGCGATGGACAGCCGACCGGCGAGCGCGTTGAGGAAGAGCCGGTCCTCGGAGTTGAGACCCCAGCAGATCTCGTTCGCCCGCTCGATGGGGAACAACTGCGGATACCCCATCACATAGATCGCCGCATTCGGTGCGGCCCGGTGGATGGCCCGGTAGGTGGCCTTCAACTTCGCCGGCAACCAGTCACGGATCATCTTGGTCTCGTAGTCCCGCAGCGCCTCGGGATCGACCTTGCCGTTGTCCCGGGTCAGCTTGTAATCCGTGTCGGAACACTTCCCGAGCGTGGCGATGCAACCCCGGAGGATCTCGGCGAACCGGACGTCGTTGCCACCGATCGAGATCGACACGTGGGTGGTCTCCGGGTCCAGCCAGCCCTGCTCCACCTGGGTCAGCTCGCCCCAGGCGTAGTCGGCGCTGCCCCAGTCGGTGTGCCCGCCCGAGTCGGACGCGGCCGGCGGGCTGTTGACGGCATCGCGGGTGACCGACGTCGTCTTCGCCCCCGAGCAGGCGATGAACCCGAAACTTCCCCAGTTGTGCTGTTGCACCATCCGAGCCACCGGAAGATGGTCGTCGGCGTTGCCGAACAGCCCCCAGGCATCGTCGCCGGGTACCTTCGCCTGGCTGGGGTAGGCGCCGCCTTGTGACCGATGGCAGGCGTTGACCTTTGAGCCCTTGGTGCCGTTGGTCCGCTGCAGATCACTGTTCCGGTCGTACGGAGCCAGGCCCTCGCCGGAGGCGTACGAGTCACCCATGGCGACGTAGTGCACCTGATCCGGCAGAGAATCTCCCAGATCCTCCGGCCAGAGGTCGTTCTCCTCCCCGTACGCCGGCGCGCCCGCCAAGGTGAAGGCGACCGCGTCGAAGATGATGCTGTCGTCGCCGGTGCCGTCCTTGGCCTCGGTGGTCAGCGAGACCGCGGGATCACCCTTGAAATCGAAGGTGCCGAGGTCGATCCAGCGGTTCTGCTGCCACGTCTGGTTGAGGACGCGATAACGGGTCTGCCCGTTGCCCAGGTGAATCGTGTATTTCGCCTGTTCGGTCCACGCGCCGAACTCGGGGACGAAGACCTGGACGCGCATCTTCTTGGCGCCGTAACCACCCAACCGCCAGGTGCCCGTGACCTCCAGCTTGCCGCCTTCGGTGCCCGGCGTACGAGTGCTGGCCCGCCAGTAGTGGCCGCGATAGCCGCCACCGACCTGATGGAAATCGATCTTCGATGGATAGGTGCCGTCACCTGCTCCGGAGAACGACAGGTTGAAGGAACCGGCAGCTCTCCGTGGCGCCTCGGCGCACCCGCGCGGTGTGGGCGCGTCGGCCGGCACGTCGTCGACCACGACCGAGGACTCCGAGAGTCCGGCCAGTTGGTCGCAGTAGACGGGGTAGCTGATGCCGTCGCTCTCGCAGCCGGTCTGACCGGCCGTCGAGCACCAGGGATATCCCGGGTCGAAACGCAACTGCTCATGCCCGCAGCTGGTGCAGGCCCCGGCCGCGTTGACCTTCTGCCAGGAGACCGGGGAATGTGCCCAGCACTTCAGGTCGTACTGACCCGCGGCGTTGGTGTGCAGGCACGGGCCGGGCTTCTCCGTCTCCATCCCGGGAGCGTTCGGTTGCTGCGCGACACCCGGGTAGCAGTTGTTCTCCGCGGTGCAGAACAGCTCCTTCGGCGGCTTGACGTTCAACTTGTCCGTAGGGGTGCTCCACCAGGCGTAGTTGTAGCCGGCCTTCTCGACGCCCGGCGACTCGGTCATGGTGATCGGATTGGCGGCCCAACCCATGACCTTCTCCGGGTACGGCCACCGCTGCGGGTTCTTGGCGTCCTCGTAGAGCGTCATGAACGGGTGTCGCTGCTGGTCGTACCGCGGGTTGATCGGGTTGTTGAGCCAGCCCACGCCCCACGGCTGTCCGTCGTTCTTGTTCGGATAGAAGCCGGAGTTGTACGCCCAGACCGCGAAGAACCAGTTCTCGATCGCGGACGGGTCGGCGTTGTGGACCTTCAGTCCCGCCGCGTACGTCTGGTTCCACTTGTCCTGCAGGATGCGCAGGCCGTACGCGATGTTCGCGGCGTAGTCCACCGCCACCGCCCGCTGCGTCTCGTACGGCAGAGCGACCTCGACCTTGTTGCCTTTGTCGTCGGTCTTCTCCTTACCCAGCATCCGCATGCCGTCGGTCGCCTGGGTCAGGCCGTAGCCACAGTCGGCGTCCGTCCACTTGATGTCCCAGTCATCCGCGGTGTTGCTGTTGTAGATGTCACGGCCGTAGTAGTTGCCCATCAGCGGGTTCGCCGCGACACCCGGCAGCGCGTACTTCGACGCCTGCCACATGTTCGACTCCTGCGCGATGATGCCCAACATGATCTGCGCGGGAACCCGGCCGCCGCCGAGGAGGGCCGGGGCGGGGAACAGCGTCTGCGGCGAGTACGCCGGCATGCCGTAACCCTTCCAGTTCGCCGGCCGCGACGCCGCCTGGTTGAGCTTGCCGACGATCGCCTGGTCGACCGCCCACTCCACGTTGCGCGGCTTCGGCTGCACCGCCTGGTTCCGCACATCGTTGCGGGCAACCGAGCAGTACCGCTCGTCCTCGACCGGGTCGGTCGGCGAGCCGGCCTGCGCCAGGCTCTTCGCCTGCGTCTTCGCCGTGGCCGCCGTACCCAGTTCGGGGTGCACAGCCCGCCCCGCGATCGCCTCCGCACCGATCACGGCGGGGCTCACCTCGAACGTCAGGGACTCTCCGGTCGCGACCACCGTCGCGGACACCACCACGTCCTTGGCGACGGTCGGATCCACCGTATCGGTCCGCGGATCATGTGCGCCGACCTCTTTCACCTTGGTCAGCGCCAGGTCACCCCGGGTGGAGACAACGCTCTCCCGCGGCACAGCGATCTTCTGGACGCCGGACGGCAGCTTCGCCACCTTCGCCGGCTCACCGGTGATGAAGACCCGGCCCGCGTCCCCACGGGTCACACCGACATCGTTCGCCGGGCCGCTGGCCAGCTCGGTCACCGCCTTGCCGACCGCCCGCCGCACCCGGACCTGCTCACCGGCCTTGTCCATGAACACCACACCACCGGCGGCATCCGGCACCAGCCGGAACGGCACCCCGGTGGCCGATGCGGTGCGGGTCAGTTTGCCCGCCGGGCTGACCGTCACCAGCCCACCCGCCGCAGCCGCCGTGATGCCGCCGTCGCGCACCGGCACCGGCGAGCTCAGCTCGGTGTTCAACAGGATCGGCTTGGACAGCGTACGGGCCGCGGCATCGACCGTGAACAAACGGCTCTGCGTCGTGGTGTCCTTCGGGTCCTCCCGCCGCTCCCCGTCGAACTGCGAGATCACCGCCTTCTCGCCGGCACCGCAACCCGGGTTGAAATACGCCAGCGACGACTGCACCGGCAGCTTCTTCACCTCATGCGTGACCAGGTCGACCACCGCGGTGAACCCACCACGATCGAACAGATCCGCCTTGTTGGTGAAGGTCCTCGGGCCGTACACCACCACGACCCGGCGCCCGGACTCGGTCGCGCATGCGTTACCGATCCACAGGTCCACGTCGAAACCGGGCTCGGACAGGCTGGCCGCGGTCTCCCACTGGTAGCCGGTCTTCGCCGTGGCGGTCAGCACATGGAACCCGTTCGCGTCACCGGTCGTCGTCCAGATCCGATCCTTCGAACTACGCCAGTTCTTCTGCAGAACCTTGTCCCGCTTCGCCGGAGGGACCTGATCGGCGGGTTCGGCCGGGTTCGGTACGGCCGGCGATGAGGGCGGCGTGACCGGTTCGGCCTGCGCCGGAGTCGTTGTCATCAATCCGGTAAAGATCAGTAGCACCGACGCCGCCGCGAGCGAGGCGCGGCCGGGTTGGAGCGGTCTTCTTCGTCTCACGATTCCCCCGAATCCAGGTTGATGAATCAACGTGATCATCATCCTGGGACAGGTTAGATCGAAGATCCTGCTCAGTCTGCCCCGCTCCGGTACGGCCACACTTCCGCCACCCATGACCTATGCGGCACACTCCTCACCGGTCCATCGATGTCCGGACCGACCAGCACGGGGGAGACAACCACACCGCATGTCCATCGCCGACGCCGAAACCCAGCGCATCCCACTACCGGCCACCGCACCAGGCCCACCATCCACGAAGACCGTTCCCCGCCCCGACATCCAAGGCCTGCGCGCCCTGGCCGTCCTGGCCGTCATCGCCGACCATCTCCTGCGCTGGCCCACCGGAGGCTTCGTCGGCGTCGACGTCTTCTTCGTCATCTCCGGTTACCTGATCACCGCACTCCTGCTCCGCGAACACGACCGCACCGGCACGATCTCGTTCCGCACCTTCTACACCCGCCGGATCAAACGCATCATTCCCGCGTCCCTGCTCGTGCTCGCCGCCACCATCACCGCCGCACACTTCCTGCTCGACGCCGCCCGCTTCAGCCAACTCACCGGCGACACCCGCGCCGCCCTGCTCTTCGTCGCCAACTGGCGCTTCGCCAGCGAAGGCACCGACTACTTCCAGGAAGGCCTCCCGCCCTCCGCAGTCCAGCACTTCTGGTCACTGGCCGTCGAAGAGCAGTACTACGTCGTCTGGCCCTGGCTCATGCTCGCCCTGCTGTGGGCCGGCATCCGCTACCTCGCCTGGGGACCGCGCGCCCGCCGCATCGCCGTCGGCATCACCATCACCCTCATCACCGCCGCCAGCTTCACCTGGGCCCTCGCCGAGACCAGCGACAACCCCACCGTCGCCTACTTCTCCACCTTCTCCCGGGCCTGGGAACTCGGCGTCGGTGCCCTGCTGGCCGTCCTCGGCACCACCATCGCCATCCGCTCCCTGGCCGCCCGCACCCTGCTGGCCTGGACCGGCATCATCGGCATCGTCATCGCCCTGTTCACCGTCCCCGCCACCCCCGGCTTCCCCGCACCCTGGGCCGCCCTACCGGTCCTGGCCACCGCCCTGGTCATCGCCGCCGGCACCGGAGGTGACCAGCCGTACCTCTGGCCGCTCACCAACCCCGTCAGCCGCTACATCGGCGACATCTCCTACTCCCTCTACCTCTGGCACTTCCCCGTCATCGTCCTGCTCGCGGCCCTCATGCCCAGCGACACCGTCACCTACTACCTGACCGCCGCGGCCCTCATCACCGTCCTGTCCGTCATCGGCTACCACGGCGTCGAGGACCCTCTCCGCAAAGCCGTCTGGACACCACGCGGCCTGATCACCATCGGCCTGCGCCCCGCTCTCGTCGCCGCGGCCCTGCTCCTGGCCGTCACCGCCGGCGCCGTCGTCCCGGTCAGCAACGCCACCCCCGCCGAAGCCCGGCCACCGGCAGGCGCCGACCGCTGCCTCGGCGCCGCCGCCCGGGACATCGCCCTCGGCTGCCCGCACGTCCAGGGCGACTTCATCGTTCCCGCCGTCGCCGACCTCACCAAAGATGTCGCCGGCGCCTTCGACTGCTGGATCGCCGAAGGCGAGCCCATGCGCGCCTGCACCTACGGCAAAGGCCGCATCCGCGTCGCACTCCTCGGCGACAGTCACGCCGCCATGCTCCTGCCGGGCCTCAAAACGCAGCTCGCCAAATACGACTGGACCCTCGACAGCTACGTCGGCTGGGGCTGCCAATGGATCCGCACCGGCACCGGCAGCAGCTGCGACGCCACCATGAAGAGCATCCAGAAACGGCTCCAGACCGGCCGCCGATACGACCTGATCATCGTCACCGCGGCCCGCCACAAAACCGCCAAGGACAAGAACTGGGTCTCCCAGATGTACGCCGAAGCCTGGAAACCCGTCGCCGCCCGCGGCACAAGAATCATCGTCGTCGCCGACAACCCCGGAGTCACCGACACCGCCATCCAATGCGTACGCCGCGTCAACTTCTCCGTCCTCGACCACGACTGCGGCACACCCGTCGACCGCGCCTACGCCGAAACCGATGCCCTCATCAAAGCCACCACCATGGTCCGCGGCGCCACCCTCATCGACCTGCGCCAACACTTCTGCGACACCACCACCTGCCCCGCGGTCATCGGCAACGTCATCACCTACCGCGACACCGTCGGCCACATCACCGGCACCTTCAGCCGCACACTCGGCCCCTACCTGGCCGCAGCCGTCAACACCGCCGCCACACCCTGACGACGTGTGCTGACGGCTCTGCCGCACCGGCTACCGCGAGCCGCGCTGAACCAGCTCCGGTGCCGGTGCGTCCCGAGACCGTGTTGCGCCGGCACCCGCCCCCGCGGACGTGGGCGCGACGGTGCTGGCGGCTGCGCGCCCGCGAGTCTCGTTAAAGAAACTTTAAGGAACGCTTGATCGGCGTCGTGAACTGCTGCCACATCGTTGCTCGTACATCTCGGCACAAGCATTACCGGGACGAAGGGGAGCCGTGCATGTATCGAGGCGGAGTCAGCAGCTATCGACGCGGAGTCAGCAGCCGGACGCGCAAGCTGGTGATTGGAGGTGCCGCCGCAGTCCTGCTCGGCTCGGCTCTCGCGGTCGGCACAGGGTTGGGCCAGGCCGCCGAACAGGGCAACGCCGGTAACATCGGCGCTTTGGTGCCGGCGCTGGGCTTCAGCCCGGGCGATCCGAACGCGACGGCCGACCGCGTAGGCCCCACCGGGGTGAACGTCCCCGGTCGCTGCCCACCCACTCAAGCCCAGGTGAACGCGCAGGTAGCGCTCAAGAATCCGACCCTTCCGAGCGGAACGGACCTCGAAAGCCGCATCCAACGTTTCGAAAAGACCTTGTCAGCGATTCAAGACTTGAAATGCCCCGCCTCTTCCACGACTCTGCTGGGCCGCTTGAAGTCCTTGACCGCGCTGCGCGGAAACGCGAACCGCGATGACATCCTGCGCGGTCTCGGTTTGAACGAAACGCCAGCGGACAAGGCCGCCGCCACAGGATCCGGTGACGCAGCCGCGGGTGGAGCGACGGGGAACGCCGGAGCCGGCTCCGGCAGCATTGACGCTTTGGTGCCGGCGCTGGGTTTCAGCCCGGGCGATCCGAACGCGACGGCCGACCGCGTGGGCCCCACCGGGGTAAACGTCCCCGGTCGCTGCCCACCCACTCAAGCCCAGGTGAACGCGCAGGTAGCGCTCAAGAATCCGACCCTTCCGAGCGGAACGGACCTCGAAAGCCGCATCCAACGTTTCGAAAAGACCTTGTCAGCGATTCAAGACTTGAAATGCCCCGCCTCTTCCACGACTCTGCTGGGCCGCTTGAAGTCCTTGACCGCGCTGCGCGCAGACGCGAACCGCGATGACATCCTGCGCGGTCTCGATTTGAACGAAACGCCAGCGGGATAAAGCCGCGGAGAATGCGGCGCCGCCGGAACAAGCGGCCGCGCCAACGGCAACCTGACCCTTGGCGCACGGAACCGCCTCGCCGGAGGCCTCGCACCACGGGGGTCTCCGGCGCGTCCGCGTGCGGGCCTACATGTCCATCGACACGACCGGCTCGGCGGATTCCTCCACGAATACCAGCACGCCGCCTGACCAGCACGGATTTGGATCATCGCGACCGACACGTTCTGACGGTTCTTCGCCGCCGGCCTCGCGTGGTACCGCGGTACCACGCCGGATGAGCACCGTGGTCGGATGGCGGGCCGCCTGGCCGTGCGTAACGTCGGCCTGGTGATCGAAGTTCACGACCTGAGCAGGAGGTACGGCAGCGTCTCGGCAGTGCGGAACGTGTCGTTCCGTCTGGAACCCGGTGTCCTGCACGGGATCGTCGGCCCGGCCGGCGCCGGCAAGTCCACGACGCTGCGCCTGATGGTCGGGCTGGACCGGGCCACGTCCGGCCGGTGCCTGTTCGACGGCCGGTCCTACCGTGATCTGGCGTACCCGCTGCGGGAGGTCGGCGTCCTGCTCGCGCCGCCGCCGGCTCATCCCGGCCGCACCGGCCGCGACCACCTGCGGATCCTCGCCCGGACCCACGGCATCCCGGACCGCCGCACCGACGAGGTCCTGGAGATGACCGGGCTGGCCGGCGTCGCTCGGCTGCGGGCCGGCGCCTATTCCCCCGGCCTGCGGCGGCGGCTCGGCCTGGCCGGCGCGCTGCTGGGTGACCCGCCGGCCCTGCTGCTCGACGATCCGGTGGCCGGACTGGACCCGGACGGTGTCGCCTGGCTTCGCGTCCTGCTCCGCACGCTCGCCCGCGAGGGCCGGGCCGTCCTGGTCACCGGCCGCCTGACCGGGGAACTGGCCCGCGACATCGACCGGCTGGTCATTCTCGGTCGGGGCCGGGTGCTCGCCGACGCTCCGGCGGCCGAGGTGATCTCGCGGAACACGGTCCCGGCGGTGCGGGTCCGCCCGGACCGCCCGGACGACCTGGAGAAGCTGCTGCGCGGGCACGGTGCGGCCGTCGCTCTGCGCCCGGACGGTCGCCTGGAGATCACCGGGCTGACCTCGGCCGAGATCGCCGGGCTGGCCGTCCGTGCCGGGATCCTGCTGATCGAGAACACCCCGGTGCACGCCTCCCTCGATGACGTCTACCTGGCTCTGGCCCGCGGCCGATGATCCGCCTCGTCGCCGCCGAGTGGCTGAAACTCCGTACCCTGAAATCGTTCTGGATCTGCGCGGGAACCGCTCTGGTCCTCACCCCCGCCGCCGCGGCACTGTCCGGACTCCTTGCCGCTGGCGTCTTCCAGACGGTGATCATCGTGCTGGCGGCTGTCGTGCCCGGTTCGGAGTACGCCAGCGGAACCATCCGGACGACCTTTCTGGCCACACCCCGCCGGACCGCCGTGATGGCCGCGAAGGCCCTGGTGGTGACCGTGGTCGCAGCGGTGCTCGGGGCCGTGTGCCTGATGCTGGCATACGTTGTCGTGACACCGGCCGATGTGCACTACGGCACAGTCGTGGGCCGGTCGGCCGTCGATATCGGATACTGCGTGCTCGTGGCGCTGTTCGCGTTCGCCGTCACGCTCGCCGTCAAGCACACGGCGTCCGCTGTCAGCCTCGCCCTCAGCGCCGTCCTGCTGGTCAGATTGGTGCTGATGGTGGTGAGCATGATGCTCGGGGCCGACCCGTCGACGGCTTTCTGGAACCTCTGACCCGTGGAGCCCGACACCGGGATCCGGGTCTTCTGGGCCAACCATCCCCGCCTGGCCACCGTCATCGTCGTCGTGGTCAGTCTCGCGGCCGGCCTCGACTTCGACATGCTGACCGGCGACATGACCCGCGCCGACTGGTGGGCGGTGGCCGTCAACACGGTGATCTCGCTGGCGCTGATCTGGCGGCGGTCGTGGCCGTGGACGGTGCTGGCGGTGACCGTGACCGGCGACGCCCTGTCCGGCGACACCCAGCTGATCGCGTTCGCCGTGGTGATGTATTCGCTGGTGGTGCACCGTTCGTTGCAGGCCGCGACGATCGGCGCGGTCTTCTCGGTGGCCGTGCTCGGGGTGGTCACCTTCCAGCACGAGGGCCACTACGGACTCGGTCCCTTCATCGGCCTCTACGGGCTCGCGGTGATCATTCCGGTGCTGGTCGGCGCGACCGTCGCCACCCGCCGCCGGCACGTGCGGTCACTGGAGGACCGGGCCGCCCGGCTGGCCCGTGAGAAGGAGCAGGAGGGCAAGCTGGCCGCAGCCCGCGAGCGCGTGCGGATCGCCCACGACATGCACGACATCGTCGCCCACAACCTGACCATCATGGTCCGCCTGGCCGACGGCGCGACCGCGGTCGCCGACACCGACCCGGAGCGATCCCGCAAGGCCGTGCAGCGGGTCGCCGCCCTGGGGCGGGAGGCGATGACCGACATGCGCCGGCTGCTCGGTGTGCTGCGCGACGACAGCCCGGACACTCCTGGTGACCTGGAGAGCCTGATCGAGACGTTCCGGATCGCCGGCCTGCCGGTGACCCTGCGCCGCCACGGGCCGGATCCGTCCTCACCGGGTCTGCAGCGGGTGGTGTTCCGGGTCGTGCAGGAGTCGCTGACCAACGCGCTGCGCTACGCCGACAGGCCCACCGACGTCCTGGTCGACCTGGACTACGGCGACGACCCGATCCGGATCGTGGTCGCCGACGACGGCCGGGGCACCACGCCGGCCCCGTCGGTCGGCAGCGAGCAGGGCCTGAACGCGATGCGCGAACGAGTCGCCATGTACGGCGGCACCGTAGAAGCCGGCCGTCAGGTGGTCGGGTGGACCGTACGAGTAAACCTGCCCCATCCCGCGGAAGGCGCCGATGTCTGAGATAACCCTGCTGCTCGTGGACGACCAGGAATTGCTGCGCGAGGGCATGGCCATGGTCCTCGGCGCGACACCCGGCCTGCGTATCGTCGGTGAGGCCGGCGACGGCCGGGCCGGAGCCCTGCTGGCCCGGGACCGTCGCCCCGACGTGGTGCTGATGGACGTCCGGATGCCGATCATGGACGGGATCGAGGCGACGCGGGACATCGTCGCCAACTGTCCCGGCACCCGGGTCCTCATCCTGACCACCTTCGACCTGGACGAGTACGCGTTCACCGGCCTGCGCGCCGGAGCCAGCGGCTTCCTGCTCAAGGACGCGCCCTCGGCCGACCTGATCGACGCGGTCCGCACCGTCGCGGCCGGCGCGGCGGTGGTCTCACCCCGGATCACCCGCGCCCTGCTCGACCACTACCAGGGCGGTCCGGCCCCCGACCCGGCGGGCACGAGCCTGCTCGAGGAGCTGACCGCCCGGGAGCGCGAGGTGCTGGTCGCGATCGGCCGCGGACTGTCCAACCCGGAGATCGCCGGGGAGTTGTTCCTGTCCGAGTCGACGGTGAAGACCCACGTCGGCCGGGTGCTGGCCAAACTCGGGGCCCGCGACCGGGTGCACGCGGTGATCTGGGCGCACACGAACGGGCTCGTCTGAACCGTGTGGTACCGCGGTACCACATGCGATGAGCACCGTGGTCGGATGGCTGTCCGGCGGGGCGTCCGTAGTGTCATTCCCAGGAACGAGGTCCGATGAAAACGCCCTCGGACCTGGAGAAACCCGCCCCGCGTCCCGCCGGAAGAGGAATGTGTCATGACCACCAGAACCCGCGTCAACCCCCTCGTGATCTGGGCGCCGGTCTCGGTCGCCGTGCTCGTCGCCGCGTTCGTGGCCTGGATCGGCTGGCCGGTCGGGCCCGCCCAACTGCCGCAAGGCGCCTCGACCGTCGACGTCTATCTCATCAGTGACGAGCTGAGCAAGCCGGCAGAGCGCGGCCAGACCGACGGCTGGTTCGGCGGTTTCGGCCTGCCGTGCGGCACCGACGCGTGGTACGTCGAGGCGAACAACACGGCGATGTGCGCGTCGCTGGACGGTCCGAAGGGCACCGTCGTCGTGAACACCAGGGACAAGCAGATCGCCCTGCCCGACGCGTCGCAGTCCGCTTTGAAGGTCTGGGCCGCCGAGGCCGATGCCGGCACCGAGCAGCACACCACCCGCGTCCTGCTGGTGCAGGACAGCACCGCGGTCGCGGTCGTGGCCCTGGCCGGTCCGGCCACCGCCGCCCCGGTGGACTAGCTCCACTCCCGAGTCACCTGACGGGCGTCACCGACGTCCGTGGCACAGTCGCGCCCCTTTCAGAGACAGGAAGTTCGATGAACACCAAAATCTCCCGAATCAGTGCCCTCACCGCCCTCGTGCTCGTCTCCGCCACCGCGCAGGCGTGCTCGTCCGGAACGACGACCACCACCGCCACCGCGCCGTCCGCCTCCGCCGGCACCACCGCCGCCCCGGCCGCCACGGCCGCCGCGACCTCGCCGGCCCCGGTCGCCGCCGCCAAGCGCGTGGAGCCGGTCGTCAAGAGCACCCCGCGGAGCAAGCCGGCCGGCAAGAAGCCGAAGCTGCCGGAGGCGCAGTCCCTCGTCACGATCACGGCCGTGGGCTCCGGCGCCTCGATCACCGACCTGGGCAAGGGCTACCTGAGCGCCTCGAAGAACGGCACGGCGCTCCAGTTCCACCTGATCCACGCCGACGACAAGACCAACGACTATCAGTTCAGCCTGGCCGGCCCCAAGAATCTGTGCCTGGAACAGGCCCTCGACCCGTTCGGCAGTCTCCGGCTAAAGCCGTGCAACATCGAGAAGGCCGAACAGCTGTTCGCGATCGCACCGGCCGCCGACGGCTACTACATCGGCAGCAAGCACGCCGAATACCTCTACCAGGGCGTCGGTGACGTCGCGTCGTTCGACGTCACCCCCGACTTCGAGCCCGACCACTGGACCTTCGTGGTGAAGGGCTCCGAGCCGCTCGACTGACCGACCCGCCATGCCCGATGCCCGGCCCACTACGGCCGGGCATCGACTGCTTCCCTGAGATCAAATTCTTCAGTTCCCCTCTCCGCTGTGGTCCTTCTCCGCCGCTCCCGCGAGGACCCCTCCGGGATTCGCGGGGCCACGGCCGGCCCTCACCCACCTTCAAGGTCACTAGGTGTTCTGCCCAGAGAGGTTGGGAACGCGGCTGGCGGGTGGTCCGCCGATGGCGGTGTGGTGGCGGTGGTGATTGTAGGTGTGCAGGAATCTGGGTAGGGCTTTGCGTCGGGCGTTTTCGCTGGTGTAGGGATTGGTGTAGGCCCATTCCTCGGTCAGGGTACGGTGGAAGCGTTCGACTTTGCCGTTGGTTTGTGGCCGGTAGGGGCGGGTCTTCTTCACCCGGACGCCGAGCTCGGTGCAGGTCTGATGCCAGAGTCGGGAGGCGTAGCAGGAGCCGTTGTCGGTCAGGACTCGGGCGACGGTGATGTTGTGGCTGGTGAACCAGGCGTGGGCTCGTCGCCAGAAAGCGGCGGCGCTTTCCTTGGTTTCGTCGGACAGGATTTCGGTGTAGGCCAGTCGGGAGTGGTCGTCGAGGGCGGTGTGCAGGTAGACGTAGCCGAGGCGGGCTGCGCCGAATTTGTCCTTGGCGTGTCCGGGGGTGGCGGCACGGTGGCGTTTGCCTTTGACTCGGCCTTGAGTGCGCCAGCCGCCGCCGTCGGGGATGTTGCCGAGTTTCTTGATGTCGATGTGGATCAGGTCGCCGGGCTGGTCGTGTTCGTAGCGGCGGATCGGTTCGGCGGTGGCCCAGTCCAGGTGGGACAGGCGGGCGGCGCCGGCCCGGCGCAGGATCGCGTGGCAGGTCTACGCGGCCATGCCGAGTCGCCAGCCGATCCGGACCGGTCCGAGACGTTTGCTGCGGCGTAGGTGCAGCACCTGCCGCTCGATGGGGCGAGGCGTGCGGTTCGGACTGGTGCGGGGCCGGCTGGATCGGTCGGCCATGCCCGCGGGACCGTCGGTGCGGTACCGGGTCGGCCCAGCGTTTCGCCGTGGTGGGGCTGACCTGGAACCGGCCCGCGGCACGGCGTAGCGGCCACTCGTCATCGACGACGCACCATGCCAGCCGCAATCGGCCGCGTTCGGTCAGCGAGGCGTTAGCGTGGGGCATAGAGGACCTCCCGGGTGAAACGGAACTCTCGACAAGCTCCACCTCACCCGGAGGTCCTCACCTATTTCAGGACTTCCGCCGCGTTACCAACGTCCGTGGTCAGAACAACTAGGCATCCGGCACTTACAATTCCGTCAGACTTTCGGGCTTATAGCACTGCGGTGACTCATCCATGCCGCCCCAGAAGATCCAAAGGCGACCACAGGTGGGACATTTGAATACCGACTTGGACCCCATGTAGACCTCCTCAGCGTCCACCAGGCCTTCAAATCTATCAAATTCAACGTCCGAAAGAATCTTCCATTCTAGCTCATTAGGTATAGGCCCACTTGTTTGGATTATCGTGCCGCATATGCATCGAAATTTCGCCATCATGGCATCACCTGAATCTGACCCACTCGCGCACCCGTTCCCGCAATCCTAGCCTGGATATTGGCGAGCTGATCTGCGTTAACACTCGTCCGCGAATGATCAATGATCACGCCGCCGCCTTGGACCTGGCTACCCTTCGATGCAACGGCGCTCACAATTCTGCTCACATTTCCTGTGGTGGGCGCGTAAACGTCCCACTGCACACCGTCCACGAGAAGGTCACTGGTTGCAGTCCCCCTAGAACCAACCGGATCCCAAAGAACAACATTACTGCCCCGGGCAGCCATGTGCTGCGCAGCCGCCACTTCGGAGGCTGACGGATTGGCAGCCGATACCCGAAGGGATCCCAAGTTCGGCCCAGCGATGACGCATGGGGTGTTGTGGACCAGCACCGGAGTATTGCCGGCGAGCACATAGTACGTGTGGCATGTTCACGGCCAGCACGGAGAGTTACCCCCGGCCGCACGCCGTTGACCTGGACTTTCATCGACCGCAACGGCGTCGACCCTCGGCTGGGGACCTGGTTGACGGCAACGCGGACAGACACCAGCGCACGCCCACGCACGCCGAACGGACCCGTCGGGTCCCCGTTGGACGCCCCCGACGACCCTCTTCTCGAAAGCCGGCCAGGCCGCGAACGACGACCTATGGGCGGCGCGAGCATACGAGGGGGCCGCCCCTCCGGCCTCAAGGGCGCTACACGTCGCCCTGCGACCGCTCTACGGGCGTCCCTTGACGTCGGAGACCACCACTACGGCCCCTCAGCCGCCGGACATCACCGGGCAGGCCCCTTACGGTGCCCACCCGCCACCGCGCAACCCTACCGCTAAACACATCGACCCAGAACCGAACACACGCAGAGGACAGGCGACGACAGCCACGAGGCGGACACCGGGGCCATGGAACAGGGCAGGGCCCCGGAGAGGGAGCAGGCTTGGTTCAAATTTGCTCTACACAATCAAGAGAAGCGGCCCGGCCGAAGCCGGGCCGCGCACACGCGCTAAAGGCCTACGGCCCCGCGCGCACACCCGAAGTCGACCAGAGCGTATACACGCGCCCAGCCCCTAAAATCGATGTCAATCTGATCTTAATGATCAGATTGACATAAGCCGTGACCGCACCCGAGACACACTCCGACGCCCAAAGACGTCAGAGTGCGCTAGCGGCGACAGTCACACAGCAGGTTCCAAGCAAGGACCTAAAGCCGCCTGACTATCCTAAAATTGAGATTTCATCTCCGCTAGAGTTCCAAATCCGCGACATCCTACCGCTCGGCTCACTGATTGTAAGCTCAGTGGGTGAATGCCTAATCGCACCCAACACGGAGCCATCGACATCCGGCCACTCGACGATCATATGGTCACCTGACGCGATTGTATATTCGGCACCAGAGGGCTCGAAGGTGACGATAACTGAACTATCATTACTTGCCAAGATCATAAACTTCAACCCGCCTCAGCCTCCCCAGTTTTCGAGGTAGAAGCTCATCAGCTCCGCTCTCGGATGGGCACTCGGATTATTTGGCGATACTGTCCGCACTTCATTGTAATAATCGAAGGCCGCCTGAACATCCTCTCGCGAGAAACGGCTCTTGACTGCATCCAATTGCTTGGGTGTCATCAGATTAAAATTGTCATTCTTGTTAGCCCACAGAACCCCGTCACCCATTTGGGCGACAGTCAGATTGTGTCTTCCTGCGACGCCTTTGAGCCGCTCAAGGTGAGCTGCCACTTGCGATGACACTCGACCAGAAGAGCCGACGCCGTCCGTCGGACAGTTGTGCACGAGGACCGGGGTAGTGCCGGCGAGCACATAGTACGTGTGGATGTCAACGACCGTCAGGTTGTACGCAGCGGCGTATCGCTTGGCGCTTCGATCAAAGCCCGCGATGCGAGCCGTGCCCGTGGGGGTTCGGACGAGATCGCCTGGGTCTATCCGGCTGGCTTCCTGCCACTGCTTGTCGGTCTCGTTCCAGAAAGGATGGTCCTCAGTCGTGATCAGGCGACTTCCGTCGACATACATCACGTATAGATCATCATTGTGCTCCCAGACTGCTTCGACTTCGCGCGGGCCTTTTTTGCCAGTCTCAGGATCAGTCGACTCAACATGATCTCCGACTTCAATGTCGTGCATCTCTTTGGCGGAGCCATCCGCCATGAGCACACGAGTATCGTCACTGAAGCTGTTGAAACAATCAGATACGTCTGAAGCGTCTGGAGCTTTTGATGCCTTCTTTCCCCGGCGAGCCGCTTTGGCCAGCCATGCAATTCCCTTGCCAGCTCCAGGAACGATGCTGACGGCTAGACCGGCGCAACTCCAGCCATCCCCGTTCCAGCAGTCGCGCGCATCTCCATACGGCGTGACATTGGCGGTGAACTCTTCCAGATCATCACTCGTGAGCTTTTCGAAGCCACGGCAGCCGTTCGGGCCGAACTGGTAGCAGTATTGCTGGTATTCCTCTGCCACGAGCTGGTCCATGTCGAGGCCCTTGGGGGCTTCTGAGCGGCTAATTGATCCATTGTGATCTTTGTCCGCATTTTGCGTTTCCGGCTGTCCGCCCAATCCGATCTTGAATACTTCGGGCCCGGCCGGATTGCATTCTTGGCTGTTCTTGAAGTCGCCGTCGCAAGCTTTGGTGTTGCTGTAGTTGGGGTCGTGCCAGGGGCGGGGTTCAAGCCCGTCGGGGTCGACCTTGTTGACGGGGTCGTTGTTGGCGTAGGAGTAGCCGTTCCAGTGCTGGGGGTCCGCTAGGTTCATGAGGGGGTCGACGGAGATGAAGCGGCCCAGCAGTGGGTCGTAGCGGCGGGCACCGATGTTGACGAGGCCGTTGGGGTCTTGGTCACCGCCGACGAAGGTCTTCTTGTTGACCCAGATCGGGTTCGTGCCGCGTTCGCTGCCGTAGGGGGTTTGGCGGCGGAGGCTGACGGCTTGGGTGCCGGCGTTGAGGGCGATCTGTTGGGTGCCTTGGTGGTCGTTGAAGAGCCAGGTGAGGTTGGTGATGGCCGAGGATGTGGTACGGGAGGCAAAGGTGGTGCCGGCGAAGTCGTAGTAACGAGTGCCGGTGTTGACGGTGCCTTCGCGCCGGATCTCCTGGCCAGGCAGGTAGAGGGTGGTACCGGTGGTGTCGCGGCGGATGAGGCGTTCGCCGTTGGCGTCGTAGACGCTGGCTTCGATGGTGCTCGCGCCGGCGGTAACGGTGGCGAGTTCGCCTTCGGCGTTCCAGTTCAAGGTTTGGCTGTTGGTCTTGGTGTCGCAGTTGTTGGTGGTGGCGCCGACGGCGGGGCGACAGATCGTGTTGCCGCTGTTGTCGTAGCGGTACTGGGCGGTGGCGTCCGCCTGGCCGGTGATCTTGGTGGTCATGCTGGTGACCGCGTGCGGGCGCACCGCGGAGGCACCGCCGGTGGGGATGGTGTAGTCGCGAACGGTGTTGCCGCCGGCGGTGTAGCTGGTTTCGGTCTTGCGGGAGCCAGTGGTGGTGAAGGTCCAGTCCTGCCAGTAGGGGGCTGGTCCTCCAAGGTTGGCCAGGGTGGGGTCGGTGCCGCACTTGACGCCCTCTTTGGGGGTCCATGCGGTGGTCAGGCGGCCGAGGAGGTCGGTGCGGAAGCATTGTTTGTCGTATGTGCCGACGGCGGGTCGTTCCTCGGTGGAGAGGATGTTGCCGGATTCGTCGTAGTAGTACCAGCGGTCGGAGACTGTTCCGGCGACCGTCTCCCGCAGGACGCTGGTGCGGGTGAGACGTCGGCTGCCTTCCTCACGGTAGACGAGGTCTTGGACGAATTTGCCGCCCGGCATCTTGTAGACGGATCCGGAGCGTTCGCCGTAGGCGGTGTAGGTGGTGGTGGCCATGGTGCCGGCCCAGCCGGTCAGGTTGGTGTCGAGACGGGCGGGCATGCCGGTACTGGCGTTGTAGGCGGTGGTCAGTTCCTCGGTGACCAGGCCGCCGGCGGCCGGATAGGACATCGTCGTTGGCGCACCGGTGAATTCGGAGTACCCGAATGCGTAGATGTAGGTGCCGGCCAGGCCGGTCTCGGCTTCGGGGATGACGTAGTTGACGCCGGTGGGTTGGTAGCGGGCGTTGATGCCGCGGGCCTGCCATTTGTAGGCGTTGGCCGAGCCTGCGGGTTCGTAGCGGATGCTCTCGGTGACCTGGCCTTTGAAGTTGCTGCTCTGGCTGCCGTAGAGGGTGTCGTAGGTCCATGCGGCGCGGAGCGGGCCGTCTTTGGAGTCGTCGCGGACTTCCTTCTTGCGGCCGATGCTGTCGTAGTTGTACCAGAGCTTCTCGTTGCGGGCGTCGGTGGTGCTTTCCAGCTCGTCCTTGTCGTTGTAGGCGAAGTCGACGGCACCCTTGTCGGGGTCGGTGGTGGCGTCCACCCGGCCCTTGGCGTCGTATGTGCTGGTCCACTGGTTGCCGTCGGCGTCGGTGACCTTGGTCTGCTGGCCCTTACGGTCGTATGTGTAGGTGGTTTCCGTGTAGGCGCCCGCGACGCCCGCAGCCGTGGTGTGCTGCCGAAGCGCGACGGTGTGGCCGTAGATGTCGGTCACGGTGGTGGTCGGTGTGCCACCTGCGGGTGGGGTGATCTTGGTGAGGTCGCCTTCGTGGGCGGTTACGGTCTTCCACTTCGGCACCAGGTTGGTGACGTTGTCGCCGCTGAGGAAGGTCGAGGTGGTGGGCCGGGAGGCGCGGTCGAACACCGTTTTGGTGACCGCCGGCACGGACCATTCCGGTTCGAACCACAGGGCGCCGGAGGGTGCGCCGGGTTCCGCGTGGGTGCCGTAGGCGGTGGCGGCGCGGCCGAATTCGTCGTAGAGGATGTCGGTGACGACTCGGTCGCCGCTGCCACCCAGCGAAAGTGTTTGGGTCTGACGGGGGCGCAGCAGCGCGTCGGAGATCTGGTAGGTGGTGACGTAGTTGCCGGCCGCGTTCAGGGTTTGTGACTTGATGTAGGGGTAGGCGTCCCGGTTCGCGGCGATCGCGTATTCGTATTGGGCCGAGGGTTTGGTGGCGCTGGCGGCGCGGGTCCATCCGAGGTTCCAGGCCCGTACGACCCGGCCGAGGACGTCGTAGTCGACGTCGGCGGTGATCTGGCCGTTGACGTCGGTGGATTTGGTGATCGATCCCCAATATGGGTTCATCTCGACGCTGGAGACCCAGCTGAGCGAGTTGGTCGTGGTCAATCTGGTGACCGGTCCACCCACCGTCGGCGTGTAGTCGGTGCGGGTGGTGTTGCCGCGGATGTCTTTGCTGGTCTTGGACCGGCCGGCCTCGTCGTAGGTGGCTTCGGAGGTCGTCTGCCAGACGGTGCCAGTGCTTGGCGTCCAGTCCTTGAGCTGCTCGGCCTTGGTCGGGGATCCGAATCTGGGCGGCGTGGTCAGGCTGTCGGCACCGTCGTAGTAGTTACGGCTGTCGCCGATGACGTCGTCGACGTTGGTGGCGGTCTTTGCGCAGGACAGCGCGGTCGTCAGGGAGCGGCTGACCACGGCGGTCAGGTTCTTGGCGGTGTTGCGGTTGTAGGTGTAGGTGACGCACGTTTCGTCGTCGGTCTTGGTGATGTCGCCGTCGCCTTGGGTCCAGTTGACCGTGCCGTAGGTGTCGTCGAAGTCGCTGCGGCTACCGGACGTACGCCAGCCTCGGCTGCCGTCCGTTCCCAGGGCTGTCGCCGTGTAGGTGACCTGGGTGTTGACATAGCGGGCCTCAATGTCATCGCGGGTGGCGGTCGGCGGCGATCGCCAGGGCACGTTGACGGTCCGTGAGACCGGTTTGGTGTCGACACCGTTGTAGGTCGTCTGTTCACGGATCAGGCCAGCGAACTGATCATGGTCGTGGACCGTTTCGGGGCCCAGTGACGCGGACACGATGACCGGAGGGCGGGTGCCGCCGCTGGGTGCGGCGCGGTCTCCGTGCATGCCACGCAGGAATTTGGTGACGGTGAGGGTGCGGGTGTCGGGTTCGTCGCCGATGGTGGTGCGGACGGTCTGGTAGCCGCGCCATTGGTCCCAGGTGCGGCGGTTGGGCTGGGTCAGGCCGTCGTCGTCGGCGTAGTGCCAGGCTGGATCGCCGTCGTAGGTGTAGCGGGTGTGGCGGGAGGGTGCCGAGTGGCTGCCGGAGGTCTGCATGTCGTCTTCGGCGATGTGGGTGACGACGTACTTGTGCCACCATTCCTCGACCATGACGTCGCCGGTCGGGTCGGCGTTGCTGGGCACCTTGACCGGGTAGCAGCGGCGCGTGTTGGTGTGCGCCTCCAACGTGGCGATGATCGTTTCGGTGCAGTCGACGTCCGAGTAGTCGATTTTGACCTTGGCTCCGGTCTCGGTGACGATGCTGGCGAGGCGGGGCCAGTTGTAGGTCGTGGTGTTCTCGGTCAGCACGCGGTTGGGTAGCGAGACTCCGGCGAAGGTCACCGGGGGCAGGTTGATCTGACCTTTGACGAGGCCGGCGTGGTCGATGCGTTGCAGCCAGAGGCCGTGGTTCGCGGTGTCGGCGGTGGCTACGTCGGTGTGGGTCAGTGTCCAGGAGTCGACGGCCTGCCAGTCCGGGGTTGCCCGGGTGGTGTCCCAGACGCGTGTCGTGATCGTCTTGAGGCGTTTGGCGGTCCAGAACGTCGGTGAGTACTGCGCGGGACAGGTGGTCGCCGAGGCCTTGCACTCCTGGTCCCAGGGCGTGTCTTTCCAGTTCTCCGCTACCGGGGCGGTGTCGGTGCCGCAGTTGGTGGTGAAGCAGCGGATGTCCGGGGTGAACACGACCTGGGCGTACGGTTCGACGTTGCGTTCGGTCTTGCCGTGCTCGGCTTGGGTGCGGTCGTAGGTGCCGTAGTCGATGCGGCCGAGGTAGGCGGCACGGTCGTAGGTGACCACCTCGTTGTCGGTGGCGTTCTGCGCGTACTTGTTGGTCTCCTTGCGGTACCAGTACGACATCGTGTTGCCGCGTACGTCGACGACGTAGTCGAGGTTCCAGCGGTAGGCCTGCACGCAGTCCGACGCCATGAAGGTGCTTTGGCGGCAGGGCTCGCCGGTGTGGTTGCCGAACACCGGGACTGTCTGTGTCGAGTTGGTGGCGGTCGTCTCGCCGGGCAGGTCGTCCAGGCCGAAGAAGTACTGGGTACCGTCGGTCGTGACGATCCTCCAGTGTTCGCCGACACCGTCGATGTCGGCGGTGCCGGTGTCTCCGTTGGCGGCGCCGACCCGCTTCTCGATTTTGGAGCCGTCCTCGACCCGGCTGCGCCATTCCTTCTTGGCCTTGTCGTACACCAGCTCGGTGCTGCTGCCGCCGAGGCTGACGACGGCGTTGTCGGAGCGCCAGCACAGGTCACCGCTGGATTTGGTGCTGTTCGGGTTCGTCGCCGGGTCCGAGTCCTGGTAGCAGGGCACGTAGCGGCGCTCGATGTAGCCGGGGGTGTAGTCGAAACCCTCCCCGACCCAGGACGGCTGGTTGTTGGTCGCCTCGGAGCGTCCATCGACGGCCGCGGAGGAATAGGAGAACGCAACGTCGGGGTTCGGGCCGGTTGCCGGTGGCACCCGCATCGGGTAGTTCCAGGAGAACGCGCCGGAGTTGCCACCGGCCGACCACGTCGATGACGGCGCCAGGCTGGTGGCCGTGAAGTCGCCGGTATCACCGGACGGCGCGGCCATCAGCGCCACCATCGCCCCACTGGCTGCTACCGATGCGGTCGCGGTAGTGGCCGTTGCGGTCACCGGCACGGTGGCCGAGACGGTGCCGGCCTTGTGATCGACGTCCGAAGGCAGGGGCTTCGACTGGCACGCGGCTGCTGCCGGGGTGGTGAGTGCACATCGGGGGACCTGCCACAGCTTGAGCCGTGAGGCCCAGTCAGCGCCGTAGGCCTGACCGAAACTGCGGTAGTCCACTGAGAGTCGGGTGTTGCCCGTGGCGGCGCCTTGCGGTGCGGTCACCTTCAGCATCAGGGCCTCGCGCCACGCGACGGGCAGACCCGACCGATCGACGACCTGTACATCCAGCCGCGACAGCCGTGATCCGGACCGTGTGGTGCCGGGGGCGTCTGCGACCCAGACCGGCAGGTCCCCCGCCTTGGCGCGGCGGGCGGCAGTCACAGATCGAGTCCCGGCGGCTGAAGCCAGGTCGACGCGTGCTGTCGTCGGTTTCGGCCATACCGGTGCGGGCGCGGCGGTGCTGCGGACCTGGGATTGGGCCCAGGCTTTGCCCCTGACCGGGCCACCGTGGTTGTCGAGCTTTTCGGCTGCCGGTGCCGCTGGTTGCGGTGACGGGGCGGCGAGCGCGGCCGCGGACACCGGTACGGTCAATCCGGATAGCACCAGGGCGTTGACCAGCGATCCGACGAAGAGTCGGTGTCCGCGGCGCCGCCATGTGCCGCGCAAGGTCGTGAGCATCGCCTGTTCTCCTGGGTTCGACATCCCTGTCACCGCCGCCAGTAGACGTGGAAGGTGGAGTCCTGCAGTTCCAGTCGGCCGTCATCGGAAAGGACCAGCCGATCCGCGCCGGAGCCGCCGGTGTTGGTGTGCCAGAGCGCGGTCTTGTCGACGCGGTACAACACGAGGTTGTCGTCGCCCTGCATGACCAGGAAGGCGCCCTCGTTACCGGCGGTGTTGGTGGCCCAGACCGGCGCGCCGTCCCGGTAGAGCACCAGGTTGCCGTCGGACTGCATCCGCAGCTGGAACACTCCGTTGAGGGACCGCAATGCGTCCCCGGCCCGCATCGACTCGTTCACTCCGAGTTCGTTGGCGCTGGTTGCGTCGCCGCGCTGGCGGTCATACATCACCGCCACTGCGGCGTTGCTCATCGCGCCTTGGAAGACATTCAGGTCGTCGAGACCGCCGTGCCATTTGTCGGTCAAAACGCCGTGGTAGAGAGTCCGGCCGACCAGCAGTGGCCCGGTTGCGTTGAACGGGGCGGCAGGCACGGCGAGCGTGGCCTCCTGCTGTCCGTTGACGTAGATCCGGGCTTGCTGGGCGGCGGCGTCGTAGACGGCCGCGAGGTGGGTCCACGGGCCGACCACGGCATCTGAGGTCGACTTGAGGTTGTACATCGTGGTCGCTGCCGCGTTCGGCACGTCCTGCGACCCGAGCCCGAAGACCCATTTACCGGAGGCTGCGTGATATCGCAGCCCGAAGGCGCTCTCGTTCACTCCTCGTTGAGAGACGATGTGATGGCTGCCGGTCTGCCCGGGATCGAGCTTCACCCACACCGCGACGGTGAACGACTGATCGGTACGCAGTACCTGCTTGTCCTGCCAGATATTGAACTGCCTGCCACTGCTGTCCGGGGCGGTGTAGCCGGTCTTCGCTGCCGAACGACCGTACTCGGACGTCACCTGCGGCGTTGTCCCGTCCCCCGCCGGGAAATACTGCTCATCGAGCCACAGTGCGCTGCCACTGAGTGACTGGTTGGACCCGTTGCGGACGTCCGCGCCGCGGGTCAGTGCGAGCCGGCGATCCCAACCTGTGTTGTCGGGGGCCTCGCAGGTGTCACGCAGGTCGGCGGTCTCGCAGGCAACGGCACTCTCGAAGTTCCATCCACTGGCTTGGACAGGCGTCAGGATTCCCGGTTCGTCGAAGCCCCCGGAGTCTGGGGCTGAGGCGAGTTTTCCGGTGAAGTCCTCAGGCACCAGGACCCGGTCGAAGGCCTGCACGTCGGCGATCGACCCGTTCCAGAATCCGCTGGCGGTGCCGCCGGTGAAGCCACGACCGACAGCGAACCTGCCGGCAGCCGACCACGGAGTCGCAGTGCGATTCGTCTCTGCAACCTTCTTGCCGTTGACGTATAGACGCAGCTTCTTCTCGACGGCGTCGTAGGTTCCGGCAAGATGGGTCCACCGGCCGATATCCGCGACGGTAAGTGCGGAAGACGACAGGGCCGCGACAGTGGCACTTGACTGTGCGCTGGTGTCCTTCATACCGAACGACCAGTACGGCGCCGGTGTCGTGCCAGCTTGGCGAACTCCGAGCTCGAAGCCGGCCGCGTCCGTGCCGTCCTGGGACGCGAACGTGATGTGCGTGGTCGGCAGCAGTTCCTTGAGATGGACCCAGCCGGCGACGCTGAACGACGTGGCGGTATTCACCACTGGGCCGACCGCGGTGGCGGCCGATGATGTTCCGTTGAACGTGGCCGTCCAACCGTCCTGCAGACGGAGATTTCTTTCCCAGACCAGACTCGTCGCGGTCAGCGACGAGTCCGTGGGGGCCGGAACCCGGTCGGTCAGCGCCTCTTGCCGGGTGACGCCGGGGTATTCCTCCAGGCCCCAACGGGCGACGGGCACGGCCGGGCTCCCGCCGACCGAGAAGACCGCATAGCTGACGCCCTCGTTGATAGCGGTGTCGATGGCCTTCAGCTTCAGTCTGTTCGTTCCAAACGTCTGGGCAGTGACGTCGACGTCGGCGTACTTCATGCCGTTCGAATCGGTGGAAGCTGAAACTACTGTGGTTGCTTCGTCCCAGCCGTACTGGAACTTGGTGACGTCGGCGTCGTCTGACGAGATCCGGATCCGGGCCTTCTGGCCCGGCCCGGAGGGCCAGGTCAGAACGGTTCCCTCAACTGACGGAACGTCCGTGTCGACCTTGAACTGGCACCAGGCGGACCATTCACTGTCCTGCAGGTAAGGGGCCTTGTCGGTGGCCTTGGCGCGGAAGGCGTACGTCTTCTCCTTCTCCGCCTGCACCGAGGTGGTCGTTGCCCGCGTGACCGGAGTGATGTTGGTTTTCTTCGCCGGGGCGGCCAGCCGACCGGGCGAGGTGTTCGTGACTGCCGCCATCCCCGCGGCAGGAACCTCGATCCACTCGAAGGCGCCTGTCAGGGAGTCGTTGTCGCCCTCGGAGTCGGTGAACCAGGCAGACAGCGTCGGCGCCACCGTTCCGACCGTCACCACGCCAGGACCGCAGTTGACCGTTGCGGCCTGCAGGAAGGTGGGAGCGAACGGGCGGCTGTCATAGTCCACCCGCAACACGGCGTTGTTGGGGAAGAACTTCTTCCAGCGGTTCTGCGTCGACTCGCCGGAACCGTCCTTCGCCCGGGCGGTGAAGCCGACAGTGATGTGATTCCATCCATTGGCGGCCGCTTCGCGCATGAAGCCGGTAACGGCGTCGCCCTTGAAGATCATGTCGATGTCGCCCTGGATGTTTCCACAGCCACCGGCCTCGTTGGCCCGGCCCGAGGCGCTGGCCAAGTAACGCAACAGGTCCATCGACGCCCACGAAGCCTTCGGCGTGGCATTGATCGCCGAGGTCCAGTGCATCGACGTTTCCGTCTTGTCGCAGGACCACGAGTGATCCAGCTTCATGTCCACCCGCGCGTCGTGAACGTACTTTCCCTTCAACGACAGCCAGGAGTTGGCGGTGTTGAACTGGAAGAACGACCGGTAGAGCGCACCGCCGTCCGGATTCCGGCCGACGCGGGCCACGCTGGTGTCGCTGTTGTTGGATCCGTCGTCGGTCGAGTACGCCCACTTGGCCTTTGCTACCGACCATGCCGGGTCGACATAGAGCGGGAACGCCGCCGACGCCAGCAACGTCGCATCCGGTCGCAACACGAGGTCGTCACCAGCCACCGCGACTCCCACCGCGGCCACCCGAGCACCATCACCGGCATTCTCGTGCGTCGACGACGAGACGGCCGCCTGCACAGCCCGAGAGGCCCGCGTCGTGGCGGTCGCCGCAGACACCGACGCCCGCGAGTCCCACATGACTGCCGGCTCGGTCGAGGCCAGGACGGCGCCATTACCGACGACCTCCAGCACCCCACCGGAAGAACGAACCTCGGCGTCACCACCCAGGTCCAGCCGGATCTCCCGGATCGCCGACTGCGCCGCCGCCGCGGCGGACTTGATCACCAGGACGTGGGTGAAGCCGGTCTCGGTCGCCCGGACCACCAGATCAACCCCGGTCAGCACCTCGGCGTAGGTGGCGTAGTAATCGGCGGTGGCATCGTTCGACGTGATACTCGGGATGGGCAGAACGCCCGGCCACGACATGGTCATCGCCCGGCCGGCACGAGTGAAGGTGATCAGCGGAGCCGTGCCGCCGCCGGAGAACACCACGTCGGCCAGCGACACCGCTGGCCGCAGTTGCCCGTCTGCGCCACGGCTCAGGGCCAGGTTGATGTCCGACCAACCGGCACCACGCCGGACTCGCTGCGGCTGCACCGACGACTCGAAGGTCATACGGCCGTCGGGCTGGACGACAACCTGGGAGTACTCGGTTCGGGAGAGATCCACCGCTACCGGCTGGCCACACTCAGCGGCCAACGCGACCGCAGCCGCTTCGGTCTCCGCGACGTCACCGCATGCCGCCACGACAGGGCCTGCCAGGGTCGGCACCGCGAGACCTGCGATCACTAAACACAGCGTCAAACAGGCAGGCAGCATCCTTCGCCACACAGCGTCCCCCGATCATCACGTAGCGGCATCGGAACACTATGGGGCTGATAGACAGATGGCCAGACTTCGATCTGATCAGATTCAGACAAACGTTCCACCATAGAACGTGATCTTGCACACAGCCCACCCACAGGAACACCGTGATCTGAGTTGGGCAACAGGAGACGACAGCCCGGCCCGCGTGCTGCGGGCCGGGTTGTCTCGATCGCCTACGTCAGTTGCGGTACCAGGTGCGGGCTGACGTCGTGGTCACGTTGCCGGCTTTGTCGTACGCCCGCAGTTGGATCTTGATCTTCTTGCCGTATCTCCTGGTGTTGATCGAGAACTGGTAGGCCGCCTTGAGATCGGTGGCGACGACCTTGCCGTTGATCAGCAGCTGGACCCGGGTGACGCCGTTGCGGTCACTGGCCGAGGCCGTGACCTTGACGGTTCCCTTGACCTTGGCCTTGTTCTTCGGCGCTTTCACGAACGCGACCTTGGCCTTCGTGTTGTCCACCGTGACCGAGCGGCGCAGCACGGTGGTGTTGCCGAGCCGGTCCCAGACCGTCCACGTCAACGTCCGCACACCGTCCTTACCCGCCGCGATCGTCGACGAGTACGGCGCCGACGTATCCGCCACCGCACCGGACAGCTGCGCCTTCAGAACTCCGGCCGGATCCGCGGCGGTCACACCGGAGGAGATCCTGGCGCCGCGGATCAGGGCCCCGTTGGCCGGACCCACCCAGGTCACCACCGGCCCGGTGTTGTCCACCGTCACGGTCCGCTCGACAGTGGTGATGTTGCCGAGCATGTCCCACACACGCCACGTCAGCACACGAGGCCCGTCGGCACCCGCCGGCACGGACGCGGCATACGGCGCGGTGACATCCTCGTAGGCGCCGACGAGATGAGCCCTGTTGATACCCGACTCGTCGCTGGCCACCAGGCTGCTGTGCACCAGACTGCCCCGCACCCGGGTTCCGTTCGCCGGCACCACGGACGTCACGGTCGGCGCGGTCGCATCGACCCGGAGCGAGAAGGTACGCTCGCCCCAGTTACCGGCCCCGTCCATGACTTGAATCCGCAGAAGATACGGTTCGGCCCGCGGCGGGTAGGACCAGTCACCCTCCTGCATCTCCGGGATGACCACCCCGTCGATCGACCAGATGTCCACGGTCGCCCAGGTGTTCTCCTGAATGCCGTACGACAGGGTGCCGGACGGGCCAACACGGTCGGTCACCTGGCTGCCACCACCGCCGGGGAACTGGAAGAACAGCGAATCCACCACCGGCGGCACGTCATCGAAGCCGTAGCCGGTCCTCACCCGTGCGCCGACCACACCGGTCGTGCTGACCGGCTCGAGATCGGGCGACACGCTGCCGGCGGACGCCGTCCACACATACCGCCACGTCGCACGCGGCGCACCGGTGAGCTCCGTCAGCCTCTCGCCGGTCTTACCGTCATAGACCACGACATGGTCGACATCGGCGGCGACACGCACCTCGATGGTGACGTCGACTCCAGTCCGCACATATGAACCGGGATAGGGCCAGACGTAGGGAATCGTCGGCGCGGCCGCAGCGGTGACCTCGCCCGCCGACGCCGGAGCCGGCACCGTAGTAGTGAGAAGAAGAGAAGAAAGCACCGCAATCGCGGCCTTTCGCAAGGCACTCAAGGCAATCCCCCGCTGATCAAGTCCTGCGCGGAAGCCTACGCACCAAAGCCATCACAGTCGATCTCCCGGCCAGTCGCGCGGGCGGCGGAGGAGAGCGTTCACACGCGAGCGACCTGTCGGCCACAGGACGATTCGACCTTGGGTGCGATACGAGCGATGCCACCCTTGGGTGAGCTCCATTGCGACCTGGTAGAGGTCAAGCAGGGAGCAGCACAATCCTGATCCAGGAGAGGTCAACCCAGCCTGCTCCCAGAACCATGACAAAAGGTCCACCGCATTTGATCATCGCGGTGGACCTTTTCGCAGCTCAAGTACTCGTGGGCGATACTGGGATCGAACCAGTGACCTCTCCGGTGTGAACGGAGCGCTCTCCCGCTGAGCTAATCGCCCTCAACGAGATGGAACTCTACTAGACCGCACCACCGGTTTGCGAACCAGGGGGTCAGTGCGTCCTCAACCAGTCCAGACTGACCTGGACCAGGTCGATGTCCATGCTGACCTTGACGCTCGCCCACACCACCGCGCTGATGAAGAGCATCCCGACCACACCGATCAGGGCTCGTAGCGGCAGCGACTGCCGGGCTATCCAGTGGGTCCAGCTCTGCACGTGCCGTTTGGTGAACTCGAGGACGCCCCTGGCCCAGTGGAACTCGACGGCCAGGATGGCGAGCCCGAGGATCACGATCGCCCAGCCGGGGCCGGGGAACGGGATCAGGATGATGCCGATGGCGACGACCAGGCCGCCGACGATGCCGACCCCGATCTTGAGAGCCAGGCGGCCGGTGGGGTTGGACCGGATACGGTCAAGCACACGCACGTCTGAGAACCCCGTCGTCCGGTTTTAGGTTCATTTCATCCCCCAGTGTCCGGGAGCCCCGTCACTACCCGGGAGGAATGGACGTTACCGGAGTAAGTCAACTGCTGGACCACTGATGCCAGGCGGAACCGAGTACACGGGCAGAACAGGACAAGATATCGCTTTGCGTCCTGCGTGGAAGGGTTTTCGGAACCGCCTTCCCACTACTGGGTGAGATCAGCGTATGGCGGAGCGTAACTACAAGGATCACCTGAGTATGGGAACCGCGGGGTTCACCAGCCTCGCAGCGGTGCCGGGGGGAGTTCGTCCATGAGTACCATTCGTCCAACGACCGTCGAGGTCGAAACCTCGCTGCGGCTCGTAGCGCCTGACGCGACGGCACTGCCGGTACGCGCCAGTCTGCGGTACGACCCAGCCGACCCGTATGCGGTTCACGTGTTGTTCCACGCAGAATCAGCCGGTGGGGAAGCCGTGAGCTGGTCCTTCGCGCGGGAACTCCTCGTGACCGGGCTCGACGAGCCGGCCGGGATCGGAGACGTCCGGGTGTGGCCCTGGGCCACCCCCAGGGGCGACTTCGTCGCGCTGGCCCTGTCGTCACCCGACGGGAACGCGCTGTTCGAGGTGCCGCGCAGCGTCCTGGTCCGCTTCCTGCGGCGCACCTACGTGGTGGTGCCCCGTGGGCGCGAGTCCGATCACCTGGACGTCGACGCGGCCGTCAACCGGCTGCTGGCGGGCCGCTGACCCGTCGGCGACATCAGCGAGTCAGGGCGACCCGCGCGGACACTGCCGGTCCGTGCGGGTCGCCCTTTATAACCGGAAAAATAATCGATCTCCGAAAAGAAATCGGAATCGGACGTATAGCGAATACCGAGCTAGAAATCGGACATTTACCTCAGTCGGTGCGCTAGTGGATGCGCGAGGAGACATCGACGACTACCGTCAGGCGCGATGTCAGCACTCATTCAACACACCGAGCCGGCGCCCACCCGTCTTCCACCGGACTGGTCGGGGATCGGTGGCTGCGCTCTGCCGGTGGCGCCAGGCACCGCCACCGGCCTGCTGGACAGTCACGCTCTCGTGCTCACCGTCACCGGACCCCTGTTCGCCGAGGTCGACTTCATCGAACACCTCTGCGGGCCGGGTACGGCGCTCTGGATCCGTCCGGGGCAGGCGGTGCGGTTCGGCGAGCCACCGGACGACACGGCCACGATCGTCTTCCGGCGTGGGCTGTTCGGACCGGACGAGCTGCCGGATCTGGTCCCGGACGATCCGTCCGGGCCGGCCGCGCGGCCGCTGTCCCTGCCCGGTCCGGAGATCCTCCGGGCCGCCTTTGCCCATCTGACCGCGGACGCCGACGGCCCACCGGGGCCGGTCACCGCCGCTCTCCTGCGACATCAGCTGGCCGCGGTGTTGCTGCGCCTGCGGTCGCTCGATCCGCTCACCGATCCGGCCGGTCATGTCGAGGGCCGGACCTTCGAGCGGTTCCAGCGCCGGCTGGAGGAGGGGTACCCGCACACCCGCCGGGTCGAGGACTACGCGGCCGAGCTGGGCTGTTCGGTGCGGACCCTGACCCGGGCCAGCCTGGCCCTGACCGGCCGGACCGCCAAGCAGGTGGTCGACGACCGGGTCGCGCTCCAGGCGCGGCGGCTGCTCGCGGCGACGCCGCTGTCGGTCGCCGAGGTGGGCCGGATCCTGGGTTTCGGGGAGCCGACCAACTTCGGCCGCTTCTTCCACCGGGAGACCGGCCTGAGCCCGGGGCAGTTCCGCGGCGGGTCCACGACGGCCGGTCCAGGGGGGATCCCGGAGCAGCGGCACCCCGCGGACTGAGCGGAATTCCCACAACTCCCTGGGGTATGTGCATCCGGGATGCGCGGGCGGGGCATGATAGTCAGGTGCAGATCTCCGCGCGCGGTGACTACGCGGTCCGGGCCGCCCTCAGTTTGGCGCAGGCCTACCCCGCACTGATGTCCGCCCAGGCCATTGCCCAAGACCAAGAGATGCCTCGGAAGTTCCTCGAGGCAGTGCTCGCCGACCTGCGCCGTGCCGGCGTGGTGCGGGCGCAGCGTGGTGCCGAGGGTGGCTACACGCTGTCGCACCCACCTCGCGATGTGACCATCGGCCAGATCCTGCGGGCCGTCGACGGCCCGCTGGCCGGTGTGCGCGGCCTCCGTCCGGAGGAGACTCAGTATTCGGGGGCCGCCGAGAACCTGCCGAACCTGTGGGTCGCGGTGCGGGCCGCGGTCCGCGAGGTGGTCGACGAGGTGAGCCTCGCCGAGCTGATCAGCGGGCGGATGCCGGCGCATGTGCGCAAACTGACCACCCGCCCCGACGCCTGGCAGCCGCGCTGACGTTTGTGGATCGGCCCCATCGGGAATCGTCCCGTCCATCAGAAACGAGATGGGAGAGGTCCGATGGGCATCGTCTACCGCAGTCGGAAGAAGATCGGTCCGCTGGTGCTGAACTTCACCGAGAACGGCTACTCGTCCTGGAGCCTGAAGATCGGCCGCTGGTCGTGGAACTCCAAGACCCGCGCCCACCGCGTCGACCTGCCGGGCCCCCTGTCGTGGAAGCAGGACAAGAGCCGCCGCTAACGGCGAATCAGGACGTCGCCGCCGAGCCGGCCGTGTGCCGGCTCGCGGGCGACGGCGCCGCTGTCGATCAGCGTGTGCAGAACCCTTGTCGCGTCGGCGGCCCGATAGACGGTCTCGGTCAGCGCGAAGGTGCGCAGCTCGGCCACCGTCGCCTCGCCCACCCGTTCCAGATGCGCGGTCATCTCCCGCCGCAGTGGACCGGGGTCCGGGTTCAGCGAGATGTCGATCAGATGCCGCTCCGGATCGGCGGGGTCGCGTAGCCGTACCCCCGCGAACTCGTCGACCGCCCAGAGCGCCTCCTTGAAGGTCTCCAGACTCTTTCCCGAGGTGGTGGCGAAGGCCACCGTCTCGCCGGGCTCCGGCCCGGTCGCCAGCTCGGCGACGGTGAGCAACGGCAGACCCAGGCCCCGATAGGGGTCGATGTCGGCGCCGGGCGGCAGCACCAGCAGAACCTCGGCCGGCCGGCCTGCGGCGATCGCGGAGACGGTGGTCACCGCGGGTGGCGCACTCGCGCCGGTCGCATCGAGAAAACCCATCAGGGGTACGCGTGACGCGCCGGCCGCCTTCAACGCGACCGGAAGCCGCTCGTCCGTCCCGCCGCCGACCGGGAGCACGGCCAGCCCGGCCGCCGCCCCCGCGTCGCGCTGCGCCACCCCGAGCCGCTGCCCCAGCCCGGTCACGTCGTCGCCGACGGCCACCATGGACAGTTCGCGTCCACGGGCCAGTCCCGGCAGATCGGTGAGGACCCGCACAGCCGCCTCGGCCGCCTCCCCGCCGTCGCCGTCGGCGTAGCCGTGCACATAGGTGGCACGGCGAGCGTGATGAAGCGCACCAGCAGCCCATGCTTGCAGGTGGCGGACGAGGAGTTCACGTTTCACGGTCGCAATCGGGGACACATCGTGTTTCTACCCTGTCCACTTCGGTACCGGAAACTTGTACCCATGGTGTTCGCGTGAGCACTATGGGATACATGGCCCCTCCACTCGCGGAACTCACCGCCCAGGCGCAGACCCTGTCGTCCGCCGGTGATCTCGCGGGCGCCCGGGCCGTGCTGGACGACGTGTTGCGGACCGCCGACGCCGATCCCCGGCGGGCCACCGCCGACCTCGCGGTGGCCGCCGCTCTGCACGCCCGCGTCCTGATCGCCCTCGGCGACCCGGAGTCGGCCCGGCTCTGGGCCGCCTTCGCCCACTCGGCCGAGGAGCGCCTGCACGGCCGCACCGACGAGCGGACCATCGCGACGGCCGCCATGCATGCGGCGGTGCTCCAGCGGATCGGCCAGCACGGCCGGGCATCGTCGGTCTATCACGACCTGGTCGGTGAGCTGGCCCTGATCGACGGGCCGGACTCGCCCCGGGTGCTGGCCGCCGAGGCCGACCTGGCCACCGCCGAGCACTCCGCCGGCCACTGCTCGACCGCCCGGGCCCGGCTGGCCCGCGCCTGGCGGCGGCACAGCCGGGTGCACGGCGACGCCGCACCGGCCGGGATCAAGATGCTGGCCCGGCTGGGGGCGATGGAGCGCGAGTGCGGGCTCGACGCCGAGTCGGCCGAGCACCTGGCCCAGGCGAGCGCGCTCAGCGCCCGCCACCTGCCGGCCGATCACCCGCTGGCCCGCCAGGCCGCCGCGCTCGTCGCCGGCAAGCCGTCCGGCCGGCACACCTGCGGCCGCCGTGACACCACCGGCGGCCGGCCGTTCCGCCCGTTCCCTCGGCGGCCCACCGTCGCCGACCCGGCCGGTGACCGGCCCGCGGCGTTCCCGGCCCATGCGCCCGGCCAGCCGCCGCCCGACGACCGGCCCACCGACCCGGCCGGCACCGTCTACCCGGCCGTCGACGACCCCGCCCGGTTCGGCGCCCCGGACCGGTCCGACAACCCCGGCCGATTCGACGACCCCGACCGGTTCGGCGACCCCGACCGGTCCGACGGCCCCCGATTCGACGTCCCCGACCGGTTCGACGACGAGATGCCGCCGGACAACCGGGCCACCGACCCCAACGGGACCGTCTACCAGCAGCCGCTCTACCTCAGCGACGTGCACCGGCTACCCGGCGATCCGACCGGCCGGCACGCCCGCGCCGATACCCCTCCCCCGCTGCCGGGCAACCGGGCGCCCGACTACGGCGAGGACGGCCGTCCCCTGCCGATCGGCTCGGCCCGGGCCAGCACTCTCACCGATCCGCCCAACTCGCGGCGGCTGCCGGAGCGCGGCCGCCGCCCGCGGGCCGCACATCCGCTGCTGCTCGCCACGGTGCTGGCCGCCGGTGTCGCGGCTGCCGCCGCGGTGGTGATCGTGATGCTTCCCGGCGCCGACCAGGCGGCAACGCCACCGGCCCAGCCGAGCACCGCCACGACCACGTCCGCGGCCCAGTCGCTGACCACGACATCCGACCCCGGCTCCCCGCGGAACGTGACGCTTCGCGACGACGGGCCGAGCGTGACCCTGCAGTGGGACTATCCGGCCGACGCGACCGGCGAGGTGCTGGTCACGGTGGCCAGGTCGGACCGGCCGCCGGTCACCGTGGCGGAGTTGCCGGCCGGCGCGACCGACTACGTCGCCTACAGCCTCAGCGAGCGCTACGACTACTGCATCACGGTGGCGATCCGGCAGGACGCGCGGAAGATCGCGGCCGCCGCGCCGGTGTGCACCGCACGGTGACGGCCCGCCCGCAACCGATCCGCAACCCGTCGCGACCCGGAAAGCTACCCGGGCACAGGAATGTTTGTCGTCATGGCGGCGACAGGAAGGCAGGGACTGTGACGACGGAGACGGCGAGCCGCGTCCCCACCCAGTCTCATCAGGAGCTCAGCGCTCTCGAATCCGCCGCGGTGGAGCTCGAGGGACGGCCACCGTCGGCGTTCCGGACCCTCTGGGAGCCCGCCTGCCGGCTGCGGCAGCGCGCCACCGAACTGGGAGCCGAGGAACTGGTCCAGCGGGCCATGCTGCTGCAGGCGGGAGTCCTGCTGCGGGAGGGCCGGACCGGCGAGGGCGGTCAGCACGCCCACCAGGTGCGGGTGTGGGCCGAGGAGCACGAGCATCTCAATCTGCTGGCTCGCGCCCACCGGGAGCTGTCGGTCTTCTACCGCCATGTGGGTGACTTCTCCGACGCGCTGACCCACGCCGTGCAGAGCGTCTCGTTCCTCACCGACGACGTGCCGCCGAGTCTGCGGGCCCGGCATCTGATGACGCTCTCGGTCTCGCTCGACGACAGCGGCTCGCACGAGGACGGCCGGCGCCGTGCCCAGGAGGCGCTGACGTTCGCCGCCGAGGCCGGCGACCACGAGGTGATGTCGTCGATCCTGAACAACATGGCGTACACGGCTGTCGAGGTCGACGACGAGCCCGAGGCCCGGATGCTGGTCGGGCAGATGCGGGACCTCCAGGCCCGTACCGGGTTCCGGTTCACCGCCAACGAGCTCGACACGATGGCGCAGGTCGAGCTGATGGGCGGCCGGTACGACGCGGTCGAGGAGCTGCTGTCGCCGGTACTGGCCGAGCTGGTCGCCGCGACCGAGGGTGACGCGGTCGCCGAGTGCCAGCTCACCCTCGCCCAGGCCCGCCGCCTGGCCGGCCGTTACGACGCCGCTCAGGAGGCCCTGGACGCCACCCGGGCGGTGTGCGGCACCCGCGGGCTGGCCGGGATCGGCGCGCGGGTCCGGCAGGAGCAGGCGGCCCTGTTCGCCGACACCGGGCGCTACGCGGAGGCGTACGAGGAGCATCGCGCCTTCCACGCCGAGGTGACCGCGCTGCAGTCGGTCCAGCGGGACGCCCGGGCCCGGGCGTTGCAGGCCGTCTTCGAGGCGAACGAGGCCCGGCGGGCCAGTGAGCACTTCCGGGAGATGGCCCACCGGGACGCGCTGACCGGCCTCTACAACCGGCGCTACGTCAACGAGCGGGTGCCGGCCCTGCTGCTGGAGTCGGCCGCCCACCGCCGTCCGGTGTCGCTGGCGATCGTCGACCTGGACCACTTCAAGCGGGTGAACGACACCCTCTCGCACGCCACCGGTGACACCGTGCTCCAGCACGTGGCCGAGCTGCTGGAGGAGGCGGCGCCCGGCTCCGCGTTCGCGGCCCGGATGGGTGGCGAGGAGTTCCTGCTGGTCTATCCGGGGGTGGACGCCGAGGAGGCGGCCACCCGCTGCGAACGGCTGCGCCTGCGGATCCGCGCGCACAGCTGGGAGCCGATCACCGGGACGCTCCCGGTGACCACGAGCATCGGGATCACCACGGCGCCGGAGGGCCGGAGCACCTTCACCGCGCTGCTGTCGGCCGCCGACCGCAATCTCTACGCCGCCAAACGCTCCGGACGCGACCGGATCATCGCGGCCTGAACCCGCCTTCACGCCGTGTGGTACAGCGGTGAGAGCCGGCTTCGGTCTTCACTCGCCAGTGGGTACGCCGGCCAGCTCGGCGACGATGTCCAGGTGGCCGAGGTGGCGGGCGTACTCCTGGACCAGGTGGAAGCAGACCCGCTCCAGGGTGGCCGGGTCGCCGCCGCCCCAGCGCGGGCCGGGCCGGCCGACGGCGTCCAGAGCGTTGCCGGTGATCGCCGCGGTGGTGTACGCACCCTGCTCCCGCAGCTCCGCCGTCAGCTTTTCCAGGGTCTCCGCCTCGTCGACGTGCCAGCGGTCGTCGCGCTGGTCGGCCCACGGGTCGTCGACCGGACGGCCTTCGAAGCCCCACTCGATCCAGCGCCGCTCCACGTGCCGCAGGTGTTTGACCAGTTCCAGCGGCGTCCAGCCGGAGGGCAGGCGGCTGGTGCGCAGGTCCGGTGCCGGCAGCGCGGCCGTCTTCGCCAGCAGGGTCTCCCGGAAGTAGTCCAGGTAGCGGGTGAACACCTCGGCCCGATCGTCGGCGGGGATCGTGGGCGACGGGAACTCGATCGTCATACCCCGAGGCTAGAGAACCGGCTCGCGGCAACGGCGCTACAGGGCGACGTCGGCGCGGACCGGGTAGTGGTCGGAGGCCTGGGCGGTCTCCTCGTCCCGGACCACCCACGCCCGCGTGGCCCGGGCCGCCAGCGGCGCGCTGGCCAGCAGGTAGTCCAGGCGCATGGCCCCGAACTCACGGCCGGCGAAACCGGTCGGCACGGTACGCCCGTCGCCCGAACCCACGGCGGCCCACAGGTCGGTGAACCCGGCCGTCCGGAACGCCGTCAGGGCCGCGGTGTCCGGGGTCCCGTCCGGCCCGAGGTGCCGCCGCCGGAAGAGCGGATGCAGGGCGCCGACCGTGGCGGTGTGGTCGGTGTCCGGGGCGAGACCGTTCATGTCGCCGGCGATCAGGGTCATCCGGCGGGCCGCACCGTAGCGGGCCGACAGCCAGCGGGCCTCGCGGTAGCGGCGGTACGGGGAGAACGGGTTGAGGTGGGCGCTCACCACGGTCAGCGGGCCGGCCGTGGTCTCGGCGACGGCGATCGCCACCGCGTGGTGCAGCCGCCAGCGGACCGTGGACCGGCGCAGGATCCGCCGGGGCGGGCGCACCAGGACCGCGACCGGCTGCGCGAACCCTGCCGGTGCGAGGTGAACGGTCATGCCGGCCTCTTCCGCGAGGGCGTGCAGGCGTGGCCCGTACCTCCGGAATTTCTGCAGTTCCTGGAGGCAGAGAACGTCCGGCTGTTCGCGGTGGATGACCCGGATGATCGCCGGAAGGCGATCGCCGCCGCCGTTCTTGATGTTCCAGGTCATCAGCCGCAGCGTCATCCGACCGCCACCGGGCGACGGGTCACCTGCTCGGCCTCCGCGGCCGCTTCGGAGGCGGTCCCGGCGTGCGCGTTGGGGCGGACGACGAACCAGAGGACGGTCAGCCAGCCGGCGGTGAGCAGGGCCGCGCCGAGGACGTCGGTGGGATGGTGCATGCCGCGGTACATCCGGGAGAGCGCCACGATGAAGGGCATGATCACGGCGAGGGCCGGGAAGATCCAGCGCCACGGCTGCCGGACCCGGGCCATCACGATGATCGCGATGGCGGCCCAGAGGCACATGGTGGCGGCGATGTGCCCGGACGGGAACGACGAGGTCGGCATCTGCCCGTCGAGCTGCTCGACCGACGGACGGTCCCGGCCGACCGCGGCCGCCGCGCAGAGGAAGAGGGTGAGCTCACCCATCATGGCCAGGGCCAGGAACAGGATCGGCCGCCACTGCCGCCACAGGGCCAGCGCCAGCGGGCAGAAGAACAGCGAGATGATCAGGATGGCGTGCGTGTCGCCGGCCTTGCTCGCCATCCAGCTCAGATCGTCGAGGCCGGGCGTGCGGAAGGTCTGCAGCCAGCGCGGGACGCCGTCGTCGAAAGTGGGTTCCCAGCGGTTCGCCGAGTAGCCGACCAGGTAGAGCAGGCCGAACACGAACACCCAGCCGACCAGCAGCTCGGCGCCCTTGGCCCACGGGTGCGGCAGGACGGCCTCCTCGGCCGGTGCGGGGCGCAGGTCCGGCCCGGCCTCCGGTTCGAGGCCGTCGGCGAGCGCCGGCACCGGGCGGCCCGCCTCACGGCGCCAGATCCGGAAGGCGTACGCCGTCACGCTGATCCACGCCACCCCGAGCAGCCAGCCGCCGATCACGTCGGAGAGGAAGTGCACACCCAGAGCGATCCGGGTGAACCCGACAGCGGCCACGATCACCGCGGCCAGCCCGGCGAACCAGGGGCGCCACCGCCGTCGCATCGCCGGCAGGAAGACCAGCACGATCATGCCGTAGACGACCATCGAACCGAGTGCGTGCCCGCTCGGGAAACTGTTGCCGGGCGCGGTCGCCACCGGGACCTCGACCACCGGCCGCAGCCGGCCGATCAGTGCCTTCAGCGACGGGTCCAGGATCAGTGCGCCGGCACCGGTGACCACCAGGTAGAGCGCCGGGCGCGGCCGGCGCCGGATCAGCAGCACCACGACCAGCAGCGCCACCAGCGGGATCATGAATCCGCGACCGCCGAACGAGGCGATCTGCTGAAGGACCGCGACGATCGTGTCCGAGCCGGACGCCCAGCTGTTCAGGCCGTCGGCCACCGACCGGTCCAGCCCGAGCAGCGGCTGCCAGTGGAACCGGACGAGCAGCAGCAGGGTGCCGAAGGCGAGGCCGATCGCCGTCACCGCGGCCAGGCCGAGCACGCTGCGTTCGGCGAAATGTCGTACCGGCGCCCAGCGGGCTCGCTTCTCGGTCACGGCGTACTCCTGATTTCGTCCGGGAGAGGTGCGCCGTTCCTTACCCGGAGGGCTCCGCCGATACACCGGGTTCGCGCTGGGCGGGGATGTCCGGTTCCGCGTCGGGCTCCCAGCGGTCCTCCAGCGCCGGCCGTCGCACACCCACCCGCCGGGCCTCCAGCTGGGCGGCGAAGGCCAGCCCGAGGAAGAGCGCGATGCCGGTCAGGTTGGCCCAGAGCAGCAGCGCCATGATCGCGGTCAGCGGGCCGTAGGTGGCGCCGAACCCCTCACTGAACCGGATGTACCCGGCCAGGAGCAGGCTCGCCAGCCACCACAGCACCGTCGACACGACGGCACCGAACAGCAGCCACGACAGGGCCGGCTGGTTGCGCCGGACCGAGTGACGAAACAGCAGGCCCACCGCGAAGACGATCAGAACCAGACTCAGCGGCCACCGGACCACGTCCCACGCCACCCGCAGGCCGGGACTCAGGCCGAAGTGCTCCTCCGCCGAGTCTCCGGTCGCCCGCCCGGCCACCAGCAGCAGGAACCCGAAGAGCGCGGGCAGGCCGGCGACCAGTGCCAGCACCACGGCCCGCAGGTACTTGCGCAGGGCCGGGCGGTCGCGCTCCACACCGTAGATGCGGTTGGCGCCCCGCTCGATCTGCGCCATCGCGCTGGTCAGAGCGAACAGGCCGGTGATCAGACCGAGGGTCAGGGCCAGTTCACCGGCCTCCTCGGTACGGTCGTCGTCCACCAGCAGCTCGGTGACGAGTGGTTCGCTGGCGCCCGGGGTGAGCGCGATGACGGTGTCCGCGACGATCCGGCCGCCGTCCTCCACACCGAGATCGGTGGCCAGGCCGGAGAGCGCGATCAGGAACGGGACGATGGCCAGGCACAGCTGGAACGCGAACGCCCGGGAGTGGCTGAAGCCGTCGCCGTAACGGAACCGGACGAACGCGTCGTGCAGCAGAGGCCAGCGCCCGTAGTGCCACAACGCGTGGAGGGCGTCGTCGGCGGAGAGCTTGTCGCCCGGCATCATCCGGGTCTCGGGAACCGGCTCGGTACTGCTCAAGCTTTCTCCTTCGCACGGCGGGCGACGGCGGACGCGTCGTACGCCAGATCCGGGTCGGCGTCCGGCTGTGGCACGCAGAGCAGCAGCGCCTTCGGCCGGAGATGGATCTTCATGACCTTGCCCGGGGCGATGGTGTCGCCGTCGAGCTGACGCGCCTGTGCCCGGTTGCTGTAGATCTCAACCCGCGATGCGGTGTAGGTCTCCATCAGCGGCACCCGCTCCCGGCGGCTCACCACGGCCCAGGCCAGCGCCGCCCAGTGGGCCAGGTTGGTGGGGCTGAGGATGGCGACGTCGAACTTGCCGTCATCCGGCTCGGCCTTGCTGAGCAGGCGCACCCCGCCCTGCAACCGGCCCACGTTGCCGACGATCACGGCGGCCGGGCGGCGCGGCATCGGCGGGCCGCCGTCCAGCCGGATCCGGGTCCGCATCGGCCGGTCCAGCAGGTGTTTCGCGGCGCCGCCGACATAGGCCAGCCAGCCGATCCGCTTCTTCGCCTTCTCCGAGGTGTCCTCGAGCATCTGCGCGTCGAAGCCCATCCCGGCCATCACCACGAAGCACCGGTCGTCGATCGCGCCGACGTCGATCCGCCGGCGGCCGCCCTCCAGCGCCACCTCGAGGCCGGTCGCCGGGTCGTTGCCGAGGCCCAGGTTCGCCGCCAGCAGGTTGCCGGTGCCGGCAGGTAGCACGGCCAGCGCCACGTCCGATCCGGCCAGGGCGGTGACGACGGCGGTCACCGTGCCGTCACCGCCGCACGCGAAGACCAGCTCGGCGCCCTCGGCGACGGCCTTCTTCGCCTGGCCGCGGCCCGGGTCCTCGGGGGTCGTCTCATACCACCGCGGGGCGGGCCACCCGGCACGGGCGAGGCCTCGCTCGACGGTCCTGCGCAACTGATCGAGATCGGCCACTTTGGTGGGGTTCACCACGACGGCGCAGCGGGGTCCAGTCACGTCGCTCAGTGTGCCGGAGTCATGTCACGGCGGCGACTCGACAGTCGGTGGCGATCCGAAGAAGGGCACACTTGTCCGGTGACCGAAGTTACCTATCCGCATGTCGGATTCACCCGGTCCGGGCGGCTCCCGGCCGGTTACCGGCATCTGCGCCACCGCACCCGGATCGGCCGCGGCGAAGAGACGCTGGCCCGCGCCGGCGAGGCGATCCTGACTTTCCGGATGCACCGGGCCATCGGCGCCCGGATCGTCGCCGACGCCCGCCGCGCCGCGCCCGGGGTGCTGCTCACCGTCGGGCTCGGGCCGTTACGGGCGCCGTGCGAGGTGGTGTGGACCGTCGAGGAGGGCGACCGGATCGGTTTCGCCTACGGCACCCGGCCCGGCCATCCGGCGATCGGCGAGGAGGCGTTCCTGGTCGAGCGGGACGAGCACGACCGGGTCTGGTTCACGGTCACCGCGTTCAGCCGGCCCGCCGGGAGGCTGATGCGCGTTGCCGGCCCGTTCGGGGTGATGTTCCAGCACGCCTTCGCCCGCGCGTGCGGGTCGGCCCTGCGGCGCCTGGGTACCGTGGGGCGGTGAGCACGACCGAGGTCACCTGGTGGGGGCACAGCACCGTGTGGCTCGCCGACTCCGGCGTGACCCTGCTGACCGATCCGGTGCTCACCGGCCGGCTCGCCCACCTGCGGCGGATCGCCGGCCCGGCGCCGCGGCTGCCCGGCCCGCCCGACGCGATCCTGCTCTCCCACCTGCACGCCGACCACTTCCACGTGCCCTCGCTGCGGGCGGTGCCCGGCGATCCGGTCCTGGTGGTGCCGCGCGGGGCCGCGGCGTTCGCGGCGCGGGCGGTTCCCGGCGCGGCGCGACGCTGCGTCGAGCTGGGGCCCGGGGAGGAGACCGACATCAAGGGGGTACGGGTGAAGGCCGTCCCCGCCCGGCACGACGGCGGCCGTGGCCCGTGGTCACGCGAGCGTGCCGCGGCGATCGGCTTCGTGGTCGAGGGCGCCACGCGGACGTGGTTCGCGGGTGACACCGGCCTGTTCGACGAGATGCACGACATCGGTCCCCTCGACCTGGCGCTGATCCCGGTCGGCGGCTGGGGCCCGACGCTGGGCGCGCACGGTCACCTGGACGCGGCCGACGGCGCCGAGGCGCTGCGCCGGGTGAAGGCGTCCTGGGCCGTGCCGGTGCACTACGGCACGCTGTGGCCGATCGGGATGGGCCGGGTCCGCCGGCACATGTTCGACCAGCCGGGCCCGAGGTTCGCCGAGTTCGCGGCGGTGGTGGCGCCGGACAGCCGGGTGCGGGTGCTGGCGCACGGCGAGACCTTGGGCGTGCACGCGTGACGGCCGCCCTGAGCGCTTCCGGGTGGCTGTTCCTGGTGGTGGCATTCGGGGCGATCGTCCCGATCGTGCCGACCGGGGCCGCGGTCAGCGCGACCGCGGCGTACGCGTTCCATCTGCATGCCTACGCGGTCGTGCCGGTGGTGCTGGCCGGCGCCGCCGGGGCCTACGTGGGCGACCTGGTGATGTATGCGTTGTGCCGCTTCGGCGGCGAGCAGCTCGCCCGCCGGCTGCGCTGGCTGCGTGACGAGACCCGGCTCGCCGGCGTGCGCGACCGGTTGCGGAGCCGGCAGGTGCCGGTGCTGCTGGTGTCCCGGCTGATCCCGGGCGGCCGGGTGCCGGTGCTGCTGGCCGCCGCGTTCGCCGGGCTGCCGTGGCGCACGTTCGTGGTCGCCAACCTGCCGGCCTGCCTGCTCTGGTCGGCGGTCTACGCCACGATCGGCCTGCTCGGCGGGTCGCTCTTCCCCGAGCCGTGGCAGGGTGTGGCCGCCGCCGTCGTGATCATCCTGCTGGTCAACCAGTCGATCACCTGGTTCTCGAAACGGCGTGCCACCGGCGCACCGGCCCGCGGCCGGTCCTGAGCTCGGCCGATCGTCGAGTGACCGAAACCACCGGGAACGGTGTCACGAGCCGACGGAGCCGGCCCGGTGAACATCTCCGGTCAGTACTTCAGATGGGTGCGGGTCATTTTCGCCACCTTCTCCACCAGGCTCTGGCCGGCCGGCATCGTGGCGTTGGTGTGTGACAGCACGGCGATCGACACGTCGGTGTCGTCGTCGGTGATCTGGCCGACCGTGTTGATGATCCAGAGGTTGGACTCGGTGGAGCGCTGCAGCCAGCCGTTCTTCACGGTGGCGTCCTCGCCCTTCTGGGCCGCCGCCGGGACGCCCCAGTCCTGATCCGGGGCGACGGTGCTCATCAGCTTGTGCGCGTACTCCCGGGAGGCCTCGGTCAGCTCGCTCTCCTCGTCGACGAACCGGTCGAGTAGCTTCACCTGGTCCTTCACCGTCGTCCGGGTCAGGCCCCAGGAGCCGCTGACCTTGGTCTGGGTGAGGCCGAGGCGCTTGTTGCAGGCGGACAGCCCGCTGATCTTGCCGACCTTGTTGTAGAGCGAGGTCGTCGCGTCGTTGTCGCTGTACCGGATCATCTTGTCGGCCAGGGCCTTCTCGCTGCTGGTCAGCTTGCGGCCGGCGTCCTGGGCGGTGAGCAGGAGACAGCCCAGCACCTGCACCTTGACGACACTGGCGGTCTCGTATTTCTCGTCGCCGCGGTAGGCGTACGTCTCGCCGGTCTTCCGGTCGAAGACCGCTACGGAGAACTCGGGCTTGCCGGCCGCATACTTCTTCAGCGCCGTGTCGAGAGCCTTGACCCGTTTCGCCCGCTCGATCGCGGCCAGCTCCTCAGGGCTGGGGCCGGTCGGCGTGGGGGACGCCGTCGGCTCGTTCTGGAAGGCCCCGGTGAGGGCTCCGGCACCGGACCCACCGCTGCCGCCGTCGGCCAGGAGACCCTTCGCCACCAGGACCGAGCCCCCCAGAATACCGAGGGCGGCCACCGTCACGATGAGATTCCGGGAACGTCGCACCCATGCATACTGCCGTGTCGCGCCGCCGTATGCCGCACCTGAATCCTGTGTATTCCCGACTTTCGACGCTCGGCTCCGCCACGGCCACAGCCCGTCACCGATCGCAGGGTGCGCAACCGGAGCACAATGGGTGCATGTTCTCTCTCGTGTCCGGAGCCGTTCAACTGACCGCGGCCGCCGCCGGCAAGGTGATCGAGACGGCGGCCGCCGCCGCCACGATCCCGGTGCGTGCGGTCGCCCTGATCGGCCAGACGGAGCTGCTGCTCACCCGGGCCGGCCTGGCGCTGGCGCAGGCCGAGGAGCTGATCGGGCGGGTGTCCGCGGTGACCGCCGAGGCGGAGTCCGCGGTGGCCGGGGCCAGGGCGATCACCACCGCGGCGGCCGCCGCCGTCGACGGGGTCACCGCGATCTCCACCCGGGCGGCCGCCGCCGTCGACGAGGTCACCTCCCTGACGACCCGGGCGGGCGCCACGGTCGACGACGCCTCCTCGATCGTGACCCGGGCCGGTTCCGTCGCCGGCGAGGTCGAGGGGATGGTCGGTGACTATTCGCCCACCCTGCGCCAGGCCGCCCCGCTGGCCGCCCGGTTCGTCTCCGAGCTCACCCCCGACGAGGTGACCGCCGCGATCCGGATGATCGACGAGCTGCCGGCTCTCCAGCGGCACCTGGTCCACGACGTGATGCCGCTGCTGGGCAAGCTCGACCAGGTCGGGCCCGACCTGCACAAGCTGCTCGAGGTGACCGAGGACCTGCACCTGGCGATCGCCGGCCTGCCGGGGCTGAAGATGTTGCGCCGCCGTGGCGAGGAGCGCACCCACGACCACGCGTGATCAGACCGCCAGGATCATGCCCTTGATCTCGTAGGAGGCGATGTCCGGCCGGATCGTCACGGTCGGTTCCCGGATCATCCGCAGGCCGGGCATCGCGAAGAGCCGGCTGAGGAAGATGTCGGTCTCCTGGATGGCGATGTGGGCGCCCGGGCACTTGTGGGCGCCGTCACCGAAGGAGAGGCCCGCCCCGACCGGGCGGCCGGGGCAGACCGTGCCGGGTCGCTCCCCGGCCTCGGCGGCGTCCAGGTTGGCGGCGGCCACCCCGACCTCGACGCGGGCGCCGGACGGGATGGTGACGCCGCCGGCCTCGACGTCGGCGGTGGTCCACCGGAGCAGGTCGCCGACGACCGGTTCGAGCCGCAGGATCTCGTGCAGGACGGCGGCCCGCCCGGGCGGGTCAGCGGCGGTGTAGCGGGCGCGCAGCGACTCGTCGGTGAGCAGGTGCCACGCGGCGACGGTGATGAACTCGCGGGTGGTGACCATGCCGGCGGCCGCGAAGGTGACGCACTCGCCGAGGATCTCGGGGAGCGAGCAGCCCTCGTCGATCAGATGTGAGATCAGGTCGTCGCGGCGGGTCCGGCGGCGGGCGGCGACGGCCGGGCGCACGTCGCGCCAGAGGAACGACAGCAGGACGAAGTTGTTGAACGCCTTCTGCCGGGCCGCCGCGAGTCCCCGGGCGTCCGGGTCGGGGATGCGGAAGAACCGGTCGAGCCGCTGCGGCATCCCGGGCGGGCTCTCGGTGAGACCGACAACCTCGGCGGCGACGGCCACCGCGAGCTGGAAGGAGAGCGCCGACAGGTCGGCCGCCCCGCGCCGGCGCAACACCTCGCACTGCTGGCCGGCGAGCCGGTGCATCAGGTCCCGGTAGGCGGTCTCGACCCGTTTCGGGGTGAAGTAGCGGGCGGTCTGGCGTCGCTGCTCACGGTGCTCCGGCCCGTCCCGGTAGAGCATCGGCAGGCGCATCCGGTGCTGGTGGCGCAACGCGTTCTCGATGCCGAGACCGGCCTGGCGGGTGTCGGTGTGCCGCAGGAACTGCCGCGCGGTGGCGTAGTCCTGGATGTGCCAGACGCCGTCGTCACCGACCCGGACCGGGCAGCCCGGCGCCTTCCCGTCCCGTTGCACCTTACGGCTGCTGTGCACTGTGGTCATTCACCGATTGTGATACACGACACCCGCCCCCGATCCAGTGGATCGGGGGCGGGTGTCCGTATCGGCCCGGCCCTGTTCGGAGAGCTCACGGTATGGGCGTCACCGCCGGGCCGCAGGTGCGTGTCAGAAGACCGAGACGCCGTACGCGCTCAGGGCCTCGACGACCGGCTGGAAGTAGGTGACGCCACCGCTGGTGCAGTTGCCACTGCCACCGGAGGTGAGGCCGTGCGCGACCGAGCCGGAGTAGAGCGAGCCGCCGCTGTCGCCGGGCTCGGCGCAGACGGTGGTGCGGATCAGACCGGAGACCGAGCCCTCGGCGTAGTTCACCGTGCTGTTGAGCGCGGTGACCCGGCCGGAGCGGGTGCCGGTGGTGGAGCCACGGCGGGTGACGGTCGCGCCGACGGCCGGGGTGGCCGCCGAGGTGATGTCGACCGAGGTGCCGACGCCGCCGGTCTTCGTGATGGTGGTGTTGGTGTAGCGGACGATGCCGTAGTCGTTGCCCGGGAAGCTGGTGCCGGCCCGGGTGCCGAGGGTGGCCGAGCCGTTGGTCCAGGTCGACGAGATGTTGGTGCAGTGGCCGGCGGTCAGGAAGTAGTACGTGCCGGCGCTGTTGCGGACGTTGAAGCCGAGCGAGCAGCGGCCGCCGCTGGGGGCGTAGATGGCGTCGCCGCCGGAGATCCGCAGGCTGATCTTGCCGGGGACGCTCTCGATGCGGGCGGCGTCACCGAGCTTGGCGACGGTCGCCTGGACCGCGGCGAGCTTGGCGCCGGTGATGCTCTCGTCCACCGAGACGACGACCTGGTTGGTGACCGGGTCGACGGCGAACGCGGTGCCCGGGGTCTTCAGGTTGACCTTGAGGTTCTCGTCGGCGGCGGCCAGCGTGGCGCCGCTGCGGGCGACGAAGCGCGGGGTGGCGCCGGTGGCCTTCACCTCGGCGGCGGTGGCGGCGTCGGTCACGTTGACGACGAGCCGGCCGGAGGCGTCGATATAGGAGCCCGCGTCACGGGCGCCGAGACGAGCATCCAGGGTGTTGGCGAGTGCCGTGGGGTCGGCGATCGGAGCGGCCGCGGCGGGGGTGGCGGCGAGTCCGCTTCCGACGAGGATGCCCACGGCAAGGCCGACGATCGGTCGGCGAAGCTTCGGGTTGAGCACGGTTCCTCCCAGGGGGAACGGGTAGGGGCCGGTACGCCCGATCCGGCGCACCGCGTGCTCGCAAGTATTTAAATCTCTCTATCTGATGGCAAGAGTTGTTAACGATCATCAAACGTCGATCAACAAGCTCCTGAACAGCTAAAACAACCCTTGCATATCGCGGACCTATTACCCGTTCGGGATGAAGCCGGAGGAAACGCAACCGGCCGGCGACCTCGGGGTCACCGGCCGGCGCGGCGGCTACATCGACACACGGTTACATCCTGACTACCGCTCGACGACGGCGATCGGGGCGTCGTCGGCGAGCCGGTAGCCCAGGCCGTACACCGTGGTGATCAGCTCCGGGTCGTCAAGCTTGGTCCGCAGGCGACTGACGTGCACGTCGACCGTCCGGTTCGTGGTGTGCCGGTGCCCCCACACGTGGGTGAGCAGCTGTGAACGGCTGAACACCTGACGCGGGTGACGGGCCAGGAAGAGGAGCAGGTCGTACTCCAGGCGGCTGAGCTCCAGCAGCTTGCCGCCACGGAACGCGGTGCGCGCCCGCGGGTCGAGACGGATCTCGGCGGCACCCGCACCGGCCGGGACGGCGGGCACACCGTCCAGCTCGACGGCGGTGGTGGCGCCGGCGGCGTCCACCAGCTCCCGCAGCGCGGCGAGCACGCGCTCCCGGCCACCGGCCCCGCCCGCGATGCTGATCGTCACGGTCACGGGGGCCTGGTCATCGTCCACTTGCTGCTCCGGCGGCGGGTCGGGCACCGGCCGTAGCAGGACCGGGCGGGGGTACGTGGCGTGCGGGTGGGCGACGGCCAGGACGGACATGAGCACTCCTTCAGGCGGGACACGGTGGGTGCCGCAAGGATACATTTCCTATCAGTTAGATAGGCAGTGGCAGGCATCATATCCTCCGTGGTGACAATTCCCTATCGGGGAACTAGGATTTCGGTCACGCGCCGGACCCCGGCTGAACTCCAGGAAAGGTCACACCGACATGACGGGAATCGTGGTGGTGTCCGGCAACCCCCGGGCCGGATCCAGGACGTCGACGCTGGCCGTCGCGGTCGGCGAGGCGATCGCCGAGCAGCTCGGCTCCCCGCAGCCGCACGTCATCGAGGTCGGCACGCTCGGCACCGGGCTGCTCACCCCGGGCGACGAGGCGACGAGGGCCGCGCTCGCCGTGATCAGCGAGGCCAACCTCCTGGTCGTGGCCACGCCCACCTACAAGGGCAGCTACACCGGCGTGCTCAAGGTGCTGCTCGACCAGCTCCCGGCGCAGGCCCTGGCCGGCAAGCTCACCGTCCCGGTGGTCACCGCCGGTGTCGCGCCGCAGGCCGCCGCGGCCGAGGCCCTGCTCCGTCAGCTGCTGGTCGAGCTGGGCGGCATCGTGGTCCGGCCGGGCCTCCCGGTGCTGGAGAGCGACCTGCCCGAGTCCACCGCCATCGCACAGAAATACGCCGCCGCCCTCGACTGGTGAGGACGGCGGCGCATTCGCGGACTCAGCGGGCGGTCAGCGTGTACGTCCTGCTGGCCGCCTGGTTCCAGACGTCGGTGAAGCGGATCGTGAAGGTGTAGGAAGCGCCCGGCTCAACGGTCGGCAGGCCGCTCAGCAGGCCGTCCGTCGACAGGCTCAGCCCGGCCGGCAGCTCACCGGACGCCACCGTCCAGACACCGTCCCGGCTGTCGGACAGGTCGAACCGCTGCTCGAACCCGACGTCGTTGATCAGGTCGGGCAGCACCTCGGTCTGGATCACCGGCAGGTCCGCGACCAGCGGGATGACCACCCGCTTCGTCACCGACTGCGGTACGTAGTCGGTGAACCGGACCGTGACCGTGTACCGGCCGGCGACCTCCGGCGTACCCGAGATCACCCCGGACGAGGAGAGCGTCAAACCGGCCGGGAGCGTCCCGGAGTCGAGCTTCCAGCTGCCGCGACGGCCGGCCGCCAGCGTCAGCCGCGTGGTGTAGGGGGTGCCCACCCAGCCCTGCGGGGTCTGACCGGTGGCGATCACCGGAGCCTTCGGCGGCGCGGGGACGAAGAGCAGCCGGTTCGGTGCGCCGGCCCGGTCGGTGACCTTGCCCTTCGTGGCGTTCGCGATCAGCTTGGCCTGCACCTGCGCCGGGGTCCAGGACGGATTGGCGTCCAGGAGCAGCGCGGCCGCGCCGGCCACGTGCGGCGACGCCATGGACGTACCGCTGTATTTCGCGGTGGCGGTGTCGCTCGCCGAGACCGCCGACTTGATGTTCACGCCCGGCGCGAAGATGTCCACCCCGCCGCCGTAGTTGGAGAACGACGCCCGCCGGTCCCTGCTGTCGGTCGCCGCCACGGTGATCGCCGCCGGCACGTCGGCCGGGCTGCCCAGCCGCGCATCGGTGTCCTCGTTGCCGGCCGCCACCACGTAGGTGATCCCGGCCGCGATCGAGTCCTCCACGGCCCAGTCCAGCGCTGGGCTGTAACCGCCGCCGAGACTCATGTTGGCCACCGCTGGCAGTTCCGCGTTCTGCGTCACCCAGTCGATGCCGTCGATGATGTCGGAGATGTAACCCTGGCCCTCGCAGTCCAGCACCCGGACGCCGACCAGCCTGACCTTCTTGGCCACGCCGTACGAGGACCCGCCGATCGTGCCGGCCACATGCGTGCCGTGACCGTTGCAGTCGTCGGCCTTCGCGTCACGGCCGACGAAGTCGTAGCCGGAGACGGCCCGGCCGCCGAACTGCTGGTGACTGGTCCGGATGCCGGTGTCGATGACGTAGGCGTGCACCGCGTCGCCGTCGGCCGACGGCAGGTAGCTCTTGGTGAGCGACCTACTCCGCTGGTCGATGCGGTCCAGGCCCCACGTGGGGTTCTTCTGCGTGCCGGTCAGGGCGACCTTCCGGTCCGCCTCGACGTGCCGGACCGCCGGGTCGGCGGCGACCCGGGCCGCCTGGGCCGCGGTCATCTCGGTGACGTATCCGGGGAAGCTCCGGAACTGACGCAGCAGACGGCCGGCGAGGACGTCCGGCACGCCGTCCTTCAACGTGACGATGTAACGGCCGGTCGGCTCGGCGGTAGCGGCCTGCGCCGGTACCGGGGACACGATGACGGAGGCGGCAGCCGCCGCGGCGATCCACTTACGCATGCCCGGGGTGATCGGTCGCGGAACCCCCCGGTTGAGGAGTCAGGCGCGGTGGGCGAGCAGGGCCAGGCGGACCCGGTTGGGACTGCCGGTCTTGGTCATCAGCGCGGTGATGTGCGTCTTCACCGTGGTCACGCCGATGTGCATGCGGTCGGCGATCTCGGTGTTGCTCAGGCCCTCACCGACCAGGTCGAGCACCTCCCGCTCGCGGGCGGTCAGCCCCTCGACCCGGCCGCGCGGCTCGGGGCGGGCGTCGACCGCGCGGCGGACCAGCCGGCGCAACACGTCCTGGCTGAACGGGCTCTCCCCGGTGGCGGCCTGCCGGATGCCGTGCAGCAGCTCCTCCGGCGGGGCGTCCTTGAGCAGGAAACCGCACGCGCCGGCCTGCAGCGCCGGATAGAGGTGGTCGTCGTCACCGAACGTGGTGAGCACCAGCACCCGGGCCGCCGGGCGCGCCCCGACGATCCGGCTGGTCGCGGTGATCCCGTCGACCCCGGGCATCCGCAGGTCCATCACGATCACGTCGGGCACCAGCCGGGCCGCCAGCTCCACGGCGGCCCGCCCGTCACCGGCCTCACCGACCACCTCCATGCCGGGCTCGGCGTCGCAGAGCATCCGCAACCCGGCACGGATCAGCTGCTGATCGTCGACCAGGAGCACCCGGATCATCCCGGCAGCACCGTGCTCGCACGCCATCCCTTCCCCTCCGGGCCGGCGGTGAGGGTCCCGCCCAGCACCTCGACCCGCTCCCGCATGCCGGTGAGCCCGTGACCACCACCGACCAGGTCGTTGCGGTGGCCGGCCGGCAGACCACCGTCGTCGGTCACCGACCACTCCACATCGGAGCCGCTGACACCGACCCGCAGCACGGCCGTGGCCGACGAGCCGGCGTGCTTGGCCACGTTGGTCAGCGCCTCCTGGGTGAGGCGGAGCACGGCCAGGCCACGCACCGCGTCCAGGGCGCCGATCGCCGGGTCGACCTCCGCCTCCACGATCACACCGGCCAGGCGGGCCTTCTCCACCGCGCCGTCCAGGGCCGCGGGCAGGGCCGACGGCTCGATCGCGGTCAGGGCGGCGTCACCCCGTACCCCCTCGGGGTCGCGAAGGACCACGACCAGCTGCCGCAGATCGGTGAGCGCCTCCGTCCCGGTCCGGTGGACGTCGTCGAAGACGTCGGTCACCCTCGGGTCGAGCCCCGGCAGGACGTGCCGCGCCACGCCGACCCGCAGCACCACCGAGGCGATGTGATGGGCGACCACGTCGTGCAGCTCACGGGCGATGGCGGCGCGCTCGTCGGCGCGGGCGGCACGCTGCTCCGACTCCGCCCGGCGGGCGGCCTGCTGCCCCAGCTCGTGGGTGGTCCGCCCGACCACGCCGAGCAGGATCGGAGTGCCCAGGCTGGTGGCCAGCCCGACCAGCGCCTCGAAGAGGGTGACTCCCGAACCCGGCAGCCCGAACACGAGATAGGTCACCCCGACCATGACCGCGCCGGCCACGACGTGGACGGCCCGCGGCGCCCAGAAGGCCAGCTCGCCGAGCGCCCACGCGGTGCCCACCTGGTTGATCGTCGAGTCCTCCAGGATCGCCAGGGCCACCCCGAAGAGAACCGTCTGCACCAGCAGGTTGATCGGCTGGCGCCGGTGCAGCAGGATCCCGGACGCGAACGCGAGACCGGCGAGCACCCACTGCGGCCCGGTCGGCGGCGTCTGCGTCCCGCAGATGACGAGCAGGTAGGCCATGCCGCTGAGGATGAGCAGCAGCATCCGCGGGAGCGTCTCCCGCGCGTTGAAGAGGCGACCCGCCCAGCCCATGCCGGTCAGCCTAGGCGCTCGGGCCGGCGCGGTCGCACCGCCAGGTAGGTGGCCAGCCCGATCGGCCCGAGCATGATGGTCAGGAACAGGATCGGCGCCATCAGCAGGACCGGGACGTCACGCTCCCGGCTGTCCAGGTAGGACCATCGGCCGGCGAACAGGTCGAAGGCGATCATGTGCGCCCATCCGGCCGCCGCCCCGGCCGGGGAGCCGAGCAGCTCGGCCACCCCGTCCAGGGTCGGGTTCGACACGCTCGACCAGACGTTCGCGAAATCCGGGACGATCAGCGCCGCGTAGATCGCCACGATCGGCAACACGATCAGCGGGCTGCGCACGATCCGGGTCGTCCACGACCACTTCGGCAGCAGGATCATCAACGCCCAGAAGGGCGCGGCCAGCAGGAACGTCAGGTCGAACAGGGTCGCGGTCACGGACGACCCCTGGTGGCGGCGACACCCGCGACGGCGGTCACGGCCGCCAGGGCGCCGAACGCGGCGAGGGTGAGGCCGTCCGGTTGCAGCAGCGGTTGCGCGCGCAGCGCCTGCCAGGTCAGGAGGATCACCAGTACGGCGTACGCGCTCCCGCCGATCAGCACAAGCCGGGCCCGGGCCTGTTCCGTCAATCGGGTCCACCGCCCCAGCCCGAAGGCGAGCAGCGGGACCGCCTGGAGGGCGTGCAGCCCGACGAAGTGGCTGATCCGCAGATCCCCGCCGGTGGTGCTCCACCCGGTGACCGGCATCGACGGCCCGCCGTCCGGCACGCCGACCGAGTGCGCGCCGATCAGTCCGCTGTCGGTCATCTGCGAGGTCATGATGAAGGCGATCGCCATGCCGAGCAGGGAGATGCCCAGTCCGAGCCGGATCGCGAACGCGGCCGGCCGGTCCGGGATCCGCTGCCGCAACGCGGCCACCGCGATCACCACCTGGGCGAAGAACAGCACCATGATCGACGGGCCCATGATGTCCCAGAGCAGCTCGTCGAGCGGGGTGCTGACGTTGTAGTGGCTGGTCGTCCCCCGGATCACCTGGGTCACGATGATGGTCAGCTCGACCACCGCCACACCGAGGATGACGACGCCGGCCCGTTCGCCGGCACGGCTGCGGCGCGGCAGGATCGCCAGGATCCAGGCCAGCGTCCAGGCGTAGAACACGAACGAGACGGCGAACTTGAACGGCTTGAGCCAGATCGGTACGCCGGTGAGGATCCGATCGTCGACGAAGATCCCGGTCAGGGCGATGAGGGCCAGCACCGCTGAGGCGGCGGTGAGCCAGAGCAGCGGCCGGTTCCAGCGGGCCTCGCTCCGCAGGGCGGGCGCGCTTCCCGCAGTGGGTGAATCGATGGTGGTCATGGACTCACCCTCGCCCGTTCCAGCCGCCGGATCGTCCGTCCGGGGGCCGCATCGGCGGCCGGTCGAAGGAGGGCTTCTCCTCCCCTGGTAGGAGGCGGCGATACTGGCGCGGTGGATCACACCGCCCCCCTGATCAACTTCCCCTCCGACGAGACCGGACGACCCTCCAGCACGGCGTTCGGCCGGGCCGTCGTCGCCGACGCGCTGCGGTCCGTGGATCCGGCCGCCGCTGCCGCCGCCGAGCGCGAGACCGACTGGCGGCGCGGCTACCCGCGCCACTTCAAGGCCCTGGTCGAGGCCGGGCTGGCCGCCGACGGCACGGCCGGTTACGAGATCGCCGAGGCCGGCCTGGCGTCGGTGCAGGCCCGCATCCGGTTCCGCCGTGACGACGGCGACTTCACGCTGGCCCAGGCACTGATGGCGGCGCCGGAGCGTCCGCTGGAGACGGTCGAGGTCACCGGCGAGGGCCGGCCGGAGACCGAGGTCGTCCTGCCGTACCGGGGAGAGCTGCTGCGCGGCGACGCCCTGCTGCGCCGGCTGGACGCCTGGGTGGCCGCCGGGGTGATCGAGGAGTCCTGCGCCGACGCGGTCCGGGAGGTGGCCGGGTCGCCGGACTGGCTGGACCTGAGCGATCAGACCCTGGTCGCGGCCGGGGCCGGCACCGAGATGGGCCCGGTCGGCTCGTTCCTCGGCTGGGGCGGCACGGTCCTCGCCCTCGACCTGCCCCGGGACGACCTGTGGCAGCGGGTGCGCGGCAAGGTCACGGCCGGCCGGCTGCTCGCCCCGGTGAGCGGTACGACCCCCGGCGCCGACCTGCTCGGTGACCTGGGCGCGGTGGCGCAGTGGGTGCTCGGCTTCGACGGGCGGCTGGTCCTGGGCAACTACGTGTACGCCCCCGGTGGCGCGTACCCGCTGCTCGCGGCGGCCGTCGACGCGCTCGGCACGCACCTGCGGCACCACCGGCACGACACGGCGCTGGCGTTCCTGGCCACCCCGACCGACGTGTACGCGACGCCGGAAGCGGCCGTCACCCACTCCCGTGCGCGGTACGCGGCCCGCTCCACCCGATCGAAGCTGGGCGCTGTGGTGTCCGGGGGCCGGCTGCTGCGCCCCAACTACCCGTGCGGCGAGGTCCCCGGTCTCAACGACAGCCTGGTCCCGCAGCAGGGCCCGAACTACGCGCTGGCCAAGCGCATCCACCGCTGGCGGGCCACGCTCACCCGCCGCGACGGGGTGGTCAGCTTCGCGGTGGCGCCGCCGACGCGTACCCGATCGGTGATCAGCAATCGCCTGCTCGCCGCCGCCTACGCGGGTGCCCACCTTTTCGACGTGGAGATCTTCGAACCGGAGACGGCGAGCCGCCTGATGGCGCTGCTGCTGGTGCACCAGATCCGCAAGCCGCGGTCGGCGGCCCCGGCGGCGTGGGAGGACGAGGCGGTCGCGGCGGCGCACGGCGGGCTGTGGCGGACCGCCTACCACCCGAGGACGGCGTTGCCGCTGGCCGCGGTCCGGGGTCTGGCACTGCCGCGATGACGGTCGCGGGACTGGTGCTGGCGGCCGGGGCGGGCCGACGCTACGGCATGCCGAAGGCGCTGGTCCGGTACGAGGGCCGGCTCCTCGTGCAGCGGGCCGCGGCCACACTGCACGAGGCCGGCTGCGCGCAGGTCACCGTGGTGCTCGGCGCGGCGGCCGACGAGGTCCGGGCCGCCGCGCCCGATCTGCCGGCGACGGTGGTCAACCCGGACTGGGCGACCGGCATGGGCTCGTCACTGCGGGCCGGCCTGGCCGCACTGGCGGCGACCGATGCGACGGCGGTGGTGGTGCTGCTGGTGGACATGCCCGGTGTCCCGGCCGCGGCGGTCCGCCGGATCCTGGCCCACGCCGCTCCGGGCGCGCTGGTCATGGGCGGTTACGGCGAGCGGCGGGGGCATCCGGTGCTGCTCGGCCGCGACCACTGGGCCGGGGTGTCGGCGTCGGCCACCGGGGACCGGGGCGCCCGCGACTACCTGCGCGCCAACCCGGTCCGGATCGTCCCGGTCGGCGACGTCGCGGACGACACCGATATCGACTTTCCGTAGCCGGAGGGTAGCTCAAAATTACAGGCAACCTTTCCGCGCGAAATGCACACTTAATCAGTGGAATGCATTTCTCCATTCATTTTCAATTCGCTGGTTAATTTATTGATTAAGCGAGTTGACAGGGGCTGCTAATGGGCGCGAGCATTTATCTCGTTCCCCGATCCTCATCCCCATGAAAGGCCGATCGTGTTCAAGAATCTGCGGAAGCGGTGGCGTGCCGGAGTCGTGGCGATCGCCTCCGTCGGCCTGGGCCTCGGTGCGGTCGTCTACACGCAGGGCGCCTCCGCCGCGACCTGGCCGACCGCGACCGGCACGGTGAAGCTCACCGCGACCAAGGCGGTCTCCGGGACACTCGACGGCGGTTTGAAACGTTACGTCGGCAGCGGCGCGCTCGGCACCGACGACCAGGACGAGGGCCAGGACCCGCTGTTCACCCTGGCCGACGGCGCGACCCTGAAGAACGTCATCATCGGCTCCCCGGCCGCCGACGGCGTGCACTGCCTCGGTTCCTGCACCATCTCCAACGTGTGGTGGGAGAACGTCGGCGAGGACGCGGCGACCTTCAAGGGCGGCTCCAGCGCGAAGTACACGGTCACCGGTGGTGGCGCGAAGGGCGCCGACGACAAGGTGTTCCAGCACAACGGCGGCGGCACCCTGACGATCAGTGGCTTCGCGGTCAGCGACTTCGGCAAGCTCTACCGGTCCTGCGGCAACTGCTCGACCCAGTACAAGCGGGCCGTCGTACTGAAGAACATCGAGGTCACCGCCCCCGGCTCCAGCCTGGTCGGCATCAACTCGAACTTCGGCGACACCGCCACCTTCTCCGGCATCACGATCATCGGTGACAGCAGCAAGAAGATCTCCATCTGCGTCACCTACAAGGGCAACAAGACCGGCGCCGAACCCACCAAGGTCGCCACCTACAAGGCGAGCACCGGAGGCGACGGAACCAACTGCAAGTTCACGACCGCCAACGTGACCTACAAATAGCGGTTCGCCGTTCCGCGGAGCGACCCCCCATCGCTATCCCCCCGCGTGAGCGCGAACCACCGGTGAAACGGCCGGGCCCCGGTGCCAGACGGGCCCGGCCGTTCCCGTTGATTCATTATCTTGTACGGCCACACAATTCCCGTGCCGGTCCGGACAAGGCAGACGCCGGTCCGGACCGATGGCGACTTCCGGGCCGAGTGCGGCCCAAGACGTCACCCCCTCCACCGGCACCGCTACGACCTCGGAGGCTCCCGCTGCCCCGGAACGGGTGACGAGGGTTGATCTTCAGCGGGCTCGTAGACGACGGAGCATGCGGGCGTCGGTGAAGCCGACCGCGCGGGCCGCGGACTCGGCTGTCGAGCCGTGGCCGATCAGGTACTCGGCTCGTTCCAGGCGGAGCAACTGCTGGTAGCGCAGCGGGGTTCGGCCGGTCGCGGCGGTGAACAGGCGGGTCAGGGTGCGTTCGCTGACTCCGGCTCCGGCGGCCAGCCCGGCGAGCGGGAGCACTGCGGCGAAGTCGGCGTCGATACGGTCCTGCACCCGGTGCACGACGTCGCTCAGATGGGCGCGGTGCCGGAGCATGGCGCTGTTCTGCTGTTCGTCACCGTTGCGGCGGCCGTAGACCACCATCTCGCGGGCCACCCGGGCGGCGATCGCCGGGCCGTGCCGCTGGGCGACCAGGTGCAGGGCCAGGTCGATGCCACTGGCGATGCCGGCCGACGTGACGACCCGGTCGTCGCAGACGTAGAGGACGTCGCGGGTGACCGTCGCCTTCGGGTAGCGGCGTGCGAACGCGTCCTGCAGATCGTGATGGGTGGTGCAGCGCCGCCCGTCGAGCAGTCCGGCCCGGCCCAGGGCGTCGGCACCGGCACAGACGCTCGCGACAGTGCCACCGGCCGCGTGGTGGGCGGCGATCCGTTCCAGGGTGGCCGGGGTGAAGAAGCCGTAGCCACTGCGCCAGCCCGGCACCAGCAGCAGGTCACCGGCGTCGAGGGCCGGCCATTCCAGCTCGGCGCAGAGCGGCACACCCTGCCAGGTCGGCACCGGCGACGCCTCGGCCACGTAGTGCAGCCGGTAGCCCGGCGCGGTGGAGAACACCTGCGCCGGGCCGGCGAGGTCGAGCAGGTGTACCTGCGGGGTGAGGACGAACAGCACCCGGTTCACGATCCGGTCAACCCCCAACTCCCCGCCGGGCGATCCGGACGGTCAGTCGCCGATGATCTCGGCGACGGTCTTGACGGTGGCGAAACGGCCGGACAGCGCATAGACGGTGCGGGCCGCCACGTCCGCCGCCGACAGCGTACGGGGATCGGCCAGCAGTTCCTCGACGGTCTGGCCGGCGGGGGCGTCCGGGTGCGGGATCGGGTTGGTGGCGGTCGCGTCGATGGCGAACGTCACCTCGTAGCCGAGGTCGGAGGCGAACCGGGCGGTGGTCTCCACGCACTGCTCGGTCCGCAGGCCGCACACCGTGATCGAGCGGACGCCGGCCACGGTGAGCAGGTGCTGGAGGTTGGTCGTGGTGAACGCGTTGTGCACCGTCTTGGTCAGCAGCGGCTCGTCCTCGGCCGGGGACAGCTCGTCCATCACCCGCACGTGTCCGCTGGCCGGGTCGAAGGTGTTACCGGTTCCGGGTTCGGCGTGGACCACCCAGATCACCCGGTCACCGGCGGCGCGGGCCGCGTCCACGAGCTGTCCCACCTTCTTCGCCACGTCGGGGTTGTCAGTCGTCGCCCAGAGCGGCCGGGCGCGGAAGGACTCCTGAACGTCGATCACGACGAGTGCGTTTGTCATACCTGAATCCAACGCCTCCTGGGCCGGGCGCAGAAGGCATCATCACGCCCGGGCCCGGAACGATCCGGTCAGCGCTGCCGGGCCGCCGACCGGGTGCGGGCCCGCTCCAGCAGCCGGGCGACCTCCTCGGCGGTCCCCGGGCCGGGGTTCACCACACAGGCCCAGCCCTGCACCGCGTAGGCCGGGTGCGGCATCAGCCGGTCCGTCTCGGCGAAGTCGATCTCCTCCTGGTGTGCGGCGAACTCCTCCGGGCCGTAGCCGAACAGGTTCCGGAACTCGTCCCGGCCGACCTCGATGTTGAGCCGGTGGCGGCCGTCGGCGGAGAGGGCCGAGCGCTCGTCGAAGTCCGGGACGTCGTGCCCGACGATCGTGGCGAACGGGCGCATCCGGTCCTCGCCGGCGAAGAAGAACCGGTCACCCCAGGTGTACGGCGGCATCTCGGAGCCGGGCTCGATGCGGGTCCCGGTCACGCCGGGCAGGCCGCTGATCCGGGCGGCGACGGCGGCGCCCGGCCCGTGGCCGATGTGCAGGATCGCGTCGGCGCCCTCGACCAGAGCGGCCGTCAGCGGGAAGTGGCCGAGCAGATCGGTGTCACGCTGGTCGCCGCCGGTGGGTGGCGGGAAGATGCCGGTCTCGGGGCCGAGCCGCTCCTCGTAGGTGCCGGGCCCGGGCACGTCCAGCCCGGCGGGACCGCTCGCGCCGAGACTCCCGGCCACGAACACGTAGTGGTCGCCGAGCACCGCGGAGACTATCGAACCGGCACCGGACCACTCGGCCGCGTAGTCGACACCCTCCCAGTGGGTCTCCCATCGGCTCGGGCCGCGCTGGAGGTGGGTGTTGTGGGCGGCGACCAGGACCGGGCCACGGTCCCGCTCGGACTCCAGGATGTCGAGCAGGTTCCGGGCCATCAGCACGTCGCGGGTCTGGAGGAGGCGGCCGATCCGCTCCGACTGGCTGCCCGGGCCGGCCATCGCCGCGTGGTACGTGAGCAGCCCGATCGCCGTGGCAGCCAGCACCCTCGCCTGATGCCAGGCACGCGGGGATGTCTCCTGGATGAGGCGGGGCGCGTGGCCGTACAAGATGGTGGTGAAATCCTCCGCCAGACCTCGCAGCGCGGCAGCCTCCGGTGACCGGCCGGGTGATCGCGCCGCGTCGTACATGATCTCCGGAGCCGTCCATCGGGCGTCCTCGCCGGCCAGGTCGTCCAGCTCGGGTGCCGCGACGCCGAGATAGTCCCGGAGTTTCCGCAGGTGAACGGCGGGGCTGGGGGCGGCTTCGATCTCGGTGGGGGCGTCGAAGCCGTGGAGGGTGACGCGCTCCTCCGCCGGGCGGCCGGCGTTGTGGGCGCGCAGCCAGGCGACCAGGTCGCGGGTGGCCGGGTGCTCGCCCCAGCCGTGGCTGATGCCGGTCGACAGGTCCAGGTCGTCGCGGTGGCCCTGCACGTAGTCGTCGACGGCGAGCGCGGCGGCCCGGTCCGACTCGATCGCGATCGAGCGGAAGCCCTCGCCGACGAGGGTCTCGAGGATCCGGTTGCGGAGGCCGGGAAACGCCGGCTCGCCGTGGTAGGGCTCGCCCAGCGCCAGCAGGCGCGGACGGCGCGCGGAGATCAGGGATCGCAGCTCGGTGTGGAAAGCCATGACCTCAACCGTATCGTTGAACCAGCGGTTGAAGCTTTTGAATGATTTGCCTGGGGAGCGACCTCTGAAGTCTCAAAACGGGGTTCACCGGCCGGTGGATCTGGCGCGGGCACACGGGCTGTCGGCGCAGGCCGTGCGCAACTACGAGGAGGCCGGGGTGATCCCGCCGGCCCGGCGCACGGCGAGCGGCTACCGGGTCTACACCGACGACCATGTGGGGGCGCTCGCCGCCTACCTCGGGCTGCTTCCGGGGTACGGCTACCCGTCCGCCGGCGAGATCATGCGAGCCGTGCTCCGCGACGACCTGGACGCCGCACTCGCCGTGATCGACGCCGCCCACGTGCAGTTGCGCCGCGACCGCGACACCGTGACAGCGGTCGCCGCGGCCCTGGTCGAGACGCCGGCGCCCGGGCATCTCCCGGACCGGCCGGTCTCCGTCGGCATGCTCGCCCACCGGCTCGGCGTCACCCCCGCCACGCTGCGCAAATGGGAGCGCGCCGGGATCCTGGCACCGGCCCGGTCGCGGACCGCCCGGATCTACTCCCCCGACGACGTCCGCGACGCCGAGCTGGCCCATCTACTACGCCGGGGCGGCTACCTCCTCGAGCACATCGCGACGGTGATCGCGCAGGTCCGCGCGGCCGGCGGGCCCGGGCCGCTGACGGCGTCGATCGCGCAGTGGCGGGCCAGGCTCACCGCCCGCAGCCGGGCCATGCTGACCGGATCGGCCCGGCTGTCGGACTACCTGGACATACGACACGCCGCCCCGCCCGTGGGGGATACGGGCGGGGCGGCGGGTTCTGGCGAGGATCAGCGAGGGTAGTCGCGGTAACTACCGGTGTAGTAGTCGCCGACCTGCTCCCGGTACTCCGGCGTCTCGAAGGTGTCCTTGTCGTACTCCGGGGAGCTCTTGATCTGCTCCTTGGTCCGGTCCACGTACACCTTCCGCTCGTCGTGGTCGAACGTCTGGACCGTGCCGGCCGGAAGGAGAACCTTCGACCCGAAAATCCACGGTCCGGTGTCGACCACCAGGAACGAGCTGCCCACGTCGTAGCTGGCCTTGTCGATCGAGCCGATGTGTCCATCGGTGGCCTCGACCTTGTAGCCGACCAGGTCCACGCCGGTCGTCCCGTACTCGTCGGCGGCCTCCGCCGTCACCGGGTCGTTGCCCAGCGGCGACGGCTCCCGCCATGTCCACGGAGTGAACGGCGTCGGTTGCATAACGGCCTCCTCGGATCGATGAATTTGCCGTCGTGCAATCGGTACCCGCTCCCTCCGCGCCCTAACCCACCGAATCAGCGGAGGATGTCGCCGCCGGAGAGAGCTGCCAGCTCAGCCCGGTCGGGCAGGCCGTCGCAATCACCCGGGACGGTGACCGCGAAAGCGCCCGCGGCGATCGCCGTCCGCAGCCGCCGCTGCGCTCCCGCCCCCGCCAGCCGGTCGGCCAGATAGCCGGCCACGAACGCGTCACCGGCCCCGACCGTGTCGACCGCCGTCACCGTCAGCGCCGGGAGTGCGTGCCGTTCCCCGTCGATCAGGGCCACGCAGCCGCGCGCCCCGTCCTTCACGATCACCTCGGCCGGGCCCAGTTTCGCCAGACCGTCGACCGGATCGTCGGAGTCCACGAACAGCGCCGCCTCCTCCGGCGACGCGAACACCACGTCGGCGCGCGACACCAGATCACGTAGCACGGGGGCGGCCTCGGCGGCCGGCCACAACTTGCCCCGGTAGTTGACGTCCACCGACACCGGGACGCCGGCCGCCCGGGCCTGCTCCACGGCGTGGAACACGGCCGCCCGGCAGGTGTCGCTCAGCGCCGGGGTGATGCCGGTGACGTGCACGATCCCGGCTGCGGCGATCTCGGTGGCCGGCACGTCGGCCGGGGTCAGGCGCGAGCCCGCACTGCCGGCCCGGTGATAGTCGGCCTGGATGAACCGGCTCGACCGCTGGTAACGGATCATCAGGCCGGTGTGTGCCTCGTCGGGGAGGGCCAGGACACGTACGCCCGCCGCCCGCAGCCGTGCCACGATGAGCGCGCCGGTCGCGTCCGGGCCGAGACGCCCCAGCCACGTCGCGTCGCCACCGAGCCGCGCGACACCGATGGCCACGTTGCTCTCCGCGCCGGCGACCCCCAGGGTGAAGCCGCGGGCCCGGTCGAGCGGGCCGATGCCGTCGGCGACGAAGATGCCCATCGCCTCACCGAGAGTGAGCAGACCGGTCATGAGCGCGCGTAGCTGACGGCGTCGACCGCGTGCCGGGCCCGGGCGGCCAGCGCGGTGAGGCTGCCCCCGGTGGCGGCGTCGCCGATCAGTGGCCCGCCGACACCGACCGCGACCGCACCGGCGCTCAGCCACTTGGCGATGTCGTCCAGGCCGATGCCGCCGGTCGGCATGATCCGCACCTCGGGCAGCGGGCCACGCACGTCCTTGAGATAGCCGGGGCCGAGCCCGCCCGCCGGGAACAGCTTGATCAGCGGGGCACCGGCCCGGTGCGCCGCGAACACCTCGGTCGGGCTGAACGCGCCCGGATAGAACGGCACCGGCTGCGGGCCGAGGCCGCTCACCGGCGAGACGAGGAAGGTCGCGCCCGCGTCGACGGCCGCCTTCGCGTCCTCGTCGGTCAGGATCGTGCCGGCGCCGATCACCACCGAGTCGGGCAGCTGCCGTCGCAGGCCGGAGATCGCCTCCAGCGCACCTTGCGAGGTCAGGGTGACCTCGAGAGCGGTGACACCGGCGGCTACCAGGACGTCGGCCACCGCGGAGAACCCGTCGGCGGTCGGCGCACGCAGGACGGCGACGAGCCCGCACTCGGCGATGGCGGCGGAGACGGGATCGAGGGAGAGTTGATCGGTCACGGGCTCGATACTGCCCGATGCAAACGTTTGCAGAAAGGGGTCAGCTGGCCCGCCCGTTCAGCGACGGCACCGCCGGTGGCGTGTCCACGATCCCCAGCTCCTCACGGATCGCCGCCTCCAACTGCTGCATCACCAGCGGCACCTGCGCCAGCAACTCCCGGAAGTGGGTCTGCGGCTGCACCCCGACCACTCCAGCGGGATTCATCTCCCCGTGCAGACGTTCCAGCTGCAGATGTACGGCCAGAGCCGCACTCCGCACCGGCCCGGAGGCGAGCAGGCGCACCGGCATCAGCGCGGGGCCGATCTGGTCGACGTAGACCAGCGCCGACGGCGGTTTCTCCCCCGCGTCGAAGCTGGCCCGCAGCCGGTGCGTCGCATGCTCGAAAGCCGCCAGCAACCGGACGTAGGCGTCCTTGCGTTCGTCATACCACTGCCGGTCCCGGCGTGTCCGGTTCAGCAGAACGTTGTTACGTGCGAAGACGAGCTGCGCCGCCGCGGCACCGGCCAGCGCGAACACGACAGCCACCAGGGGCAGTCCCCACCACGGGATCTGAGACACCCGCTTACCGTATCGAGCCGCACGACGAGCGGTCTGACAACCACACCCCCGGACGACCACCGCACCGATGACCGGGGGTTGACCTCAACCTTCATTCAGCTTGCAGACTCCGGGCATGAGAGCTGCTGTGTTCGACGAGTACGGGTCGCCCGCGGTGCTGCGGATCGCCGAGCTGCCCGATCCGGTGCCCGGGCCGGGCGAGGTGCTGGTGCGGGTGCGGGCCGCCGGTGTCCAGCCGTTCGATGTGGCGGTGCGGCGCGGCACCATGCCGTGGGTACGGGCGAAGTTCCCCCAGCAGAGCGGGCAGGAGTACGCCGGGGTCGTCGAAGCCGTCGGCGAGGGGGTCGACGGTCTGGCGCCGGGCGACGCGGTTCTCGGTTCGACGATGCTGAACGCGACGGCCGAGCTGCTGACGGTCCCGGCGGCGAACGTGGTCGCCAAACCGGACAGCCTCGACTTCGCCACCGCGGCGGGGCTGGTCGCGGCCGCCCAGACGGCGAGCGGTGCGCTGCTGGAGCTGGGGGTGTCCGCTGACGACGTGCTGCTGGTGCACGCCGGCGCCGGCAGTGTCGGCACGGTGGCGATCCAGCTGGCGCGCCTCGCGGGGGCGACCGTGATCGGTACGGCGAGCGAGAGCAACCACGGCCACCTCCGGCGGTTGGGGGCGGTCGCTGTCCCGTACGGCGAGGAATTGATCGCGGCGGTGACCGCCACCGGCCTGAAGCCGACCGTCTCGCTGGACGCCGCCGGTGGTGCGGCGATCGCACAGTCGATCGCTCTGGGGGTCGCGCCGGAGCGGGTCGGCACGATCGTCGACGACCGGGCCGCCGCCGAGCACGGTGCCGCGGTGGTCCGGGCCGGCCGGTCCCCGGAACGGCTGGCCGGGGTGATCGCGCTGGCCGCGGCCGGGTCGGTGGTGATGCCGGTCCGGGTCTACCCGTTCGAGGCGATCGGGGAGGCGCACGCGGCGGTCGAGTCCCGGCACGGCCGCGGCAAGGTGGTCCTGACGATCAGCGATTGATCCACGGATCAGCGGTTGATCCACACCTCCAGCCCGTCGAGGAAGCGGGCCAGCCCGAACTCGAACAGGATGTGCAGATCGAACTCGAAGTCGAGCTCGCCCCGGAACAACTGCTCGTAGTGCGGCGCGGGATGCCGGGCGGTGAACGCGGCGAAGGCGGCGGCCTGGTGGTCCATCCACTGCTCGTCGGTCATCCCGGTGTCCCGCACGGCCTCCGCCTCGGGTTCGAGCCCGCTCGCCACGCCGCGGACGAAGCTGAAGAGCAGCACCTGGACCATCAACCGGTCGGTGACGCCGATGCCGGTCGGGCTCAGCGCACCCATGATCCACTCACCGAGACGCAGCGCGTTCGGCACCGGCTGGGGCCGGGTCATCGACATCGACGGGCCCAGCCACGGGTGCCGCTGGAAGATCTCCCACAGGGCACGGGCGCACCGGTCAAGGTCGGCCCGCCAGTCGCCGGTGTAGCGCGGCGGCACCCGCAACTCACCCAGCGCCGAGTCGATCATGGCCTGGATCAGCTCGTCCCGGCTCGGCACGTGCCGGTAGAGGGACATGGTCGAGACGTTCAGCCCGGTCGCGATGCGGCGCATGGACAGCTCGGCCATGCCGTCCCGCTCGGCGACGGCGACCGCCTCGGCGACGATCCGCTCGCGGCTCAGGTCGGTCTCCCGGGGCGGGGCGGGACCGGCCACCACCGTGCCGACGCCGGGGCGCGCCACGGTCAGGCCCTCGTCGCGCAGTGCCGCGTGGGCCTTGGTGGCGGTGGCGATGGCGACGCCCCACTCGGCGGTGATGGCGCGGGCCGAGGGGACCCGGTCGCCGGGGCGCAGCTCGCCGCTCTCGATGCGGTGCCGGATGTCGGCGACGATCCGGCGGTATGGCGCGTCCACGGTAGTACACCGGCCTTCCCGTACTAGTGCGGTTCGCTTCTTCTCCAAGCCACTTCTAGCCTCTAGTACATCGATGTACAGAGTACGCAAGGAGGCGGGGACATGCGGGTTCTGATTTCCGGTGCCGGGATCGCCGGGCCGGCTCTGGCGTTCTGGCTGCACCGGGCCGGCGCCGACGTGACAGTGGTGGAGCGGAGTGCGGCGCCGCGGCCGGGCGGGCACGCGATCGACGTGCGCGGGGTGGCCCGTACCGTCGTGGAGCGGATGGGCCTGCGCGAGCGGATCCGTGCGCGGCAGGTCGACGAGCGGGGATTCGCCCTGGTCAGCTCGTCCGGACGCCGGCTCGCCGCGGTGCCGGCCACGGCGTTCGGCGGTGAGGGCATCGTCGCCGAGATCGAGATCGCGCGCGGCGACCTGGCCGAGATCCTCCTGGAGGCGGCGTCGGGGGCCGACTACCGGTTCGGCGACCGGATCACCGCTGTCGACGACGGCGCGGTGAGGTTCGCGAGCGGCGGCACCGAGCGGTTCGACGTGATCGTCGGTGCCGACGGGGTGCACTCCAGCACCCGGCGGCTGGTGTTCGGGCCGGACGAGCGGTTCGTGCGCTATCTCGGCGGCTACACGGCGTATTTCACCGTCGGCGATCCCGGCGACCTGGACCACTGGCTGCTGATGCACACCGCGACCGGTGGGCGGGGTGCCTACCTGCGGCCGGAGAACGGCGGCACGGCGAAGGCGGGCCTGTCGTTCCTGCACCCGTCGCCCGATTTCGACCGGCTGCCCCGGGCCGAGGCCGAGCGGGTGATCGCCGGGAAGCTCGCCGGCGTCGGCTGGCGGGTCCCGGAGCTGCTGGCCGCGATGCCGGCGGCGCCCGACTTCTACTGCGACTCGCTCAACCAGGTCCGGGTGGACCGGTGGTGGCGCGGCCGGGTGGCGCTGATCGGCGATGCCGGTTACTGCGGGTCACCGCTGGCCGGGATGGGCACCAGCATGAGCCTGGTCGGCGCCTACGTGCTCGCCGGGGAGCTGGCCGGTGCCGGCGACCCGGAGCGGGCGTTCGCGGCCTACCAGCGGGAGATGGCCGACTACGTCGCGGCCGGCATCCAGCTGCCGCCGGGCGGGATGCGGATGGCCGCACCCCGCTCCCGCGCGATGATCGGGGCACGCATCCTGATGGCCCGGATGATGACCCGGTGGCCGTCCAGGCAGATCGCCGAGATGCAGTTCGACAAGGCCGACGCGATCACCCTTCGGGACTATCCGGCGTTGACCGGTCAACGCAGGTAGACCAGCCCGTCCAGCACCACCGACGGCCGTCCCGTGGTGCCCTCGGCCTGCACCCGGACGGTGTGCGTGCCGCTGGTGCGCCACGACCGCGCCCACACCGCCCGCCCGTTCCCGGCGTCCGCGGACCGCAGGTCGACGATCCCCTGGAACTCCTCGTCCACGTAGATCCGCACCCGGCCCGAGGCCGCCGTCCGGCCGGCCACGACAGCGGCCGAGCTTCCGGTGAAGGTCCAGGTCAGCGACGCTCCGGCGGCCGACGCGGCGAGGGCCTCACCGCCGAGGAGCCCCTGGTCCCGCATCGCCCGCCAGGTGCCGGTCCGCGTCGCCTCGGCCTCGGTCAACAACACGGGGGTACGGGTGACCGCGGCGCTCGCCACGTTCCCGGCGCGATCGGTGGCCGTGACCGCCCAGGTCGCCGGGTCACCCAGCCGGGCCGTGCCGGCGTACTGCCGGGTGCCACCGGACAGGTTCTCCGAGGCCGCGCCGCGCACCCGTACCGATTTCAGGCCGGACGTGTCGGTGGCCGTCCAGCCGACACGCACCGGCACCGACACCCCGACCGTGCCCTCGCGCAGCGCCACCAGCGGCGGCTCGCTGAACTCCGGTGCCACCGGGTCGACGACCACGGCGGTACTGGTCTCGGCGATCTTCCCGGACAGGTGGACGGCCCGGACGGTGACCTTGTGCTCGCCCGGTTCGAGCCGCACCGCGGCCTGCCGGTGCCCACTCGGTGCGGCCGCCGACAGCCGGCCGTCGGCCCACACCTCGAAGCGGTCCATCATGCGGGTCGGCGTCGACAGGTCCCACGCCGGTCCGGCCGCGCTCCTGGTGTAGTACTTCCCGCCGTACGCCGTGGCACCGTTGACCCCGCGGTACCGCAACCCGGCCGGGGCCGCGCCGGCCGTCGTCCGGATCGCCGGGAGCTGCGCGTACAGGGCGTTGCCCGGGCACTCGGTCCGGCCGGTGTCGCGATGCCCGGCGATCCGGTTCAGCAGCGCCGTCTGCCCGGCCGGGTAGCGGTCGCTGCCGCCGGAGACCAGGCCGACCTTGCCGAGCGGCGGGTTGCTCCAGGCCCCCAGCTTGTACGCGGCCAGTTGCGCCACCGACGCCCGCGCCGCCGCCGGGATCGGAGCCGACCGATAGTCGCCGATCACCGCGACGGCGCTGGCGTTGGCGTTGAACCCGAGCGTGTGCGCGCCCAGCACGGACCGGTGCACGCCGCCCCCACGCCCCTCGAAGATCCGCCCGCACTTGTCGACCAGGAAGTTGTAGCCGATGTCGTTCCAGCCCTTGCTCTTCACGTGGAAGCGCTCGATGCCGCGGACGATGCTCGCCGAGTCCGCGCAGTCGTAGCCGTTGCCGGAGGCGGTGTGGTGCACGAACACGATGTGCACCGAGCCGGTGTACTCCGGCGGCTCCTTGACGATCGACTCGTCGGCACCCCAGCCGGTCCTGGTGACCAGGCGAGGGACCGGCCGTACCGGCAGGACGACCGGTACCTCGCCGGCGTTGTTCACCTCCGCGGCCGGCCTCATCGCGGGGGCCGGCCTCTTCACCGGGATCGGTGCGGTCTCCCGGGCGTCCGGGTTGATCAGGTCGACGCGGAGGCCGGCCGGCAGCTCATCGCCGCCGGGGGCGATGACCCGGGCCTGGACCCCGTCGGACGGGCCGACCCAGAGCGGGTCGCTGCTGCCGCGCACGCCCGGGCCGCCGGCTGAGGCGTCCGGGTTGTCGGTCTCCAGGAGCTGCCAGGACGACCAGGCCCCGGTGGTGAGGTGCCTGGTCCGTACCTCGATGGCGCCCTGCGGCGCGGATCGCGGATCCGCCCAGGTGACGCCGACCAGGCTGAACGGCGCGGTGGCCCGCCGGGCCAGCTCAGCAGTGCGCGGCACGACCGGGGACCGGGCCGCCACCAGGCGCATCCCGGGCTCGGCCAGGGCGAACGTCTGGAGGACGGGCTCGGCGCCCGCCGTCCGGGCCGGTGGGACCGGCGGTCGCAGGGCGACACTGGCTCCGGCGATCGCGACGGCGATCGCCGGAGTGGCGGCGGCAAGGCGTGCGGTGAGCCGAGTGCGGCGCATGTGAACTCCCCGGCCGCCGGCATAAAGGGGTCATTTCGGATGCCCCGGCGACCACAAGCCACCCTGCCGGTTACCGGCGTGACAGGTGGGGAGTTCTGTGAAAAAAGTTCAGATTATTGGTTCATCTGCCAGATCGCGGCGTTCAGGGCGGTCGCGAAGGTGACCCAGGCCCAGTACGGCAGCAGCAGGCCCGCCGCGGTCCGGGAGATCGGCCGGAACTTCCACACCGTGACACCGATCAGTACCCAGAGAACCACGATGTCGGCCAGCGCGAGCCCGTATCGCCCGAACCCGAAGAAGATCGGCGTCCAGATCGCGTTCAGCACCAGCTGCGCCGCATACCAGTTGAGCGCCGGCGACCACCCGGTACGCCGCCAGACCAGCCAGCCGCTGACCGCGATCATCGCGTAGAGGACCGTCCAGACCGGCCCGAAGACGGCTGACGGCGGCGCCCACTCCGGCTGCCGCAGACTCTGGTACTCCCCGGCGGTGCCGGCCACACCGAGCCCGCCGAGCAGGGCGGCCGCCGCCACCGCCGCCCCGAATCCGGCCAGCGCCCACCACTGCGACATCGACCGCTGCCCACCGCGCATCACATGACTGGTCATGTCTCCGCCTTACCCCGTGCCCGGCCGGCTGACGCCGATCGGGCACCGGGGATCGGGCGTCAGCGGGGTGGGCGGAGCAGGTGCAGGCACGCCAGGCCGAGCGCCAGCTCCACCACGCCGGCGACGAGCAGCCCGCCGCCCGGTGAGCCGTCGGCGACCAGGCTCACCAGCCGGGCCAGGGCGGTCGCGAGATAGCCGACCGCCCCGACGGCCGCCGCCATCCGCGCGAGCCGGGGTACGAAGGCGCCGAGCAGCACCGTCACACCGGCGGCGAGCAGCAGGGCGCCGGCCGCCCGGGTCTCACTGAGCAGGGCCGCGCCGGCCTCCATCCGGATGCCGTTGACCTCGCGGAACCACACGGGCGCCAGCAGGCTCGCCCCGCCGATCAGGACGATCACCAGCCCGGCGACCGTCAGCACGGCCCGTTGCGGCAGCGCCGTCCGGGCCGCGACCGGTCGCGTCCGCGTGGTCACCACGACCACACCCCCGTCGCGGCGGCGTCGCGGCAGAACGCCGTGAAGTCCCGCGGCTCGCGGCCCAGGGCCTCCTGGACCCCGTCGCCGGCCTTCTCGTTGCGCCCGTCGAAGACCTCGGCACAGAGCTGCACGAACATCTCCGCCTGGTCCGGCCCGACGTGCGGCGTCAGCAGCTCCGGGAACTCGTCGAGCCCGACCGGCGCGTACCGGACCGGCCGCCCGGCGGCGCGGCTGATCTCCCCGGCCATCTCGTCGAAGGTGAGCGGCCGCGACCCGGTCACGTCGTAGAGCCGCCCGTCGTGCCGCGGATCGGTGAGCGCGGCCATCACGACGTCGGCGATGTCCTCGGCGTCCACGACCGGCTCCCGCACCCCACCGGCCGGCAGCGCGAACGCCCCGCCGCCGGGGCCCGGGTGCAGCAGCCCCTCGGTGTAGTTCTGCGCGAACCAGCTGGCCCGCACCACGGTGTGCACCAGCCCCGAGCCCTGGACGGCGCGCTCGGAGAGCTCGGCGTTCGTCTCGCCGCGACCCGAGAGCAGGACCAGGCGCCGCACGCCGGCGGCCGACGCGGCGGCGGCGAACTCCTCGATCACCGCGGGTGCGCCGGTCGCGGCCAGTTCGGGATGCACGATGTACGCCGCCCCCGCCCCCGCCAGCACGGCGGGCCAGGTCTCCGGCCGCTCCCAGGCGAACGGCGGCTCACTGCTCCGGCCGACCGCCCGGTGTGCGAGCCCGGCCGCGGTGAGCCTGTCGACGACGCGGCGTCCGGTCTTCCCGGTGGCCCCGGTCACGAGAATCATGTCTTCCCCCATTCACGTTGTCTGCTGTGGCTCCATGCTCCCGCCGTCGTATCGGACGCTCAATCATTTGCAGTCCGCTTCTCAATGCAGATCGTCCAGCTTCGAGGATTATCTGCATATGATGGCGGGGTGACGGATCCACTCGGGGAAGCGCTGCACCAGCTACGGCTCAGCGGCACGCTGTATTGCCGCACCGACCTCACCGCCCCCTGGGGCATCGCGGTGCCCGAGCTGGAGGGCTGTCTCGCCCTGGTCGTGGTGACCGCCGGTTCCTGCCGCCTGGAGATCGACGGGAGCGAGCCGCTGCACCTGGCCGCCGGCAGCCTCACCCTGCTGCCGCACGGCACCCCGCACGTCTTCCGCAGCGGACCGGACGTGCCCGCCGACCCGCTGTTCGAGCTGCCGGTGGAGATGCTCAGCGACTGCTACGAGCTGCTGCGCCACGGCGGTGGTGGCGAGCTGACCCAGGTCACCTACGGGGTGCTGCGGTTCGACAACGCGGCCGGCGACCGGCTGGCCCGGCAGCTGCCGCCGGTCCTGCACATGGACGGGTGGGACGCCGACGACGCCGGCTGGCTGAACAGCACGCTCCGACTGATCGCGCGGGAGGCCCAGGAGCTGCGCCCCGGCGGGGAGACGGTGCTGACCCGGCTCGCCGACGTGCTGGTGGTCCAGGCGATCCGGGCCTGGCTGGCCGGTGCGCCGGAGGCCCGGCAGGGGTGGCTGGCGGCGCTGCGCGACGAGCAGGTGGGCCGGGCGCTCGCCGCCATCCACCGCTCCCCCGGGCGGGACTGGGGCCTGGTGTCATTGGCCCGCGAGGCGGGGATGTCCCGGTCCGCGTTCGCCGAGCGGTTCACCGCCCTGGTCGGCGAGCCCGCCATGCGTTACCTGGCGGACTGGCGGATGCAGTCGGCCCGGACTCACCTGCGCTCCACCACCGAGCCGCTCTCCGCGGTCGCGCACCGGTTCGGTTACCAGTCGGAGGCCGCTTTCGGCCGCGCCTTCAAACGTGCCTTCGGCGTCTCCCCCGGCAGCCTGCGGGCCTGACGACGGTGACTCAGCGGCGGACGGCGGCGGCCGCGGCGTCGAACAGGGACTCGAGAGGGACCTGACCGCCGGCCCGGGTCCATGCCTCTCCGGCGACGTCGAGGCAGGTGATGACCGTCGCGACGAGCGCGTCCGCCCGTACGTCCAAGGGGTCCGCGGGATCCGCGCCCAGCCGCCGCCGGACCTCGGGGGTGAGCAGCGCCTGCCATTGGAGGTGTTTCTCGATGCTGCGGGCACGCAGCGAGGGCGTCTCGTGGACCATCCGGAAGATCTTGAGCATCGTCTCGTCGTCGTAGGCGGTGTCCTTGACGCTGTGCAGCGCGTTGCACAGCGCCGTCCACGCGTCCTCACCGTCCGGCCGGGCCTCCAGCGCCTGCCGGATGAGGTCGCCGCTGGCGATGAGGTCGCCGAGGACGACGTCCTCCTTGGTGCCGAAATAGCGGAAGAACGAGCGCCGGGAGATGCCCGCCGCGGCGGCGATGTCGTCGATGGTGGTGGCGTCGAAGCCGCGGGTGAGGAAGAGCTCCATCGCGGTCCGGGTGATCTCGCCGTAGACGGCGTTGCGGGTCCGGGACCAGAGCGACGACATGCCGCCACCCTAACACGCCATGCCCGATTGACACTGAGTGCCAGATCGGCATAGCGTGACAACCATGGCCGTCGACTTTCGTAACCAGACCACCCTGATCACCGGCGCGAGCTCCGGGCTCGGTGCCCTCTTCGCCCGCCGCCTGGCCGCCCGCGGCTCCGACCTGGTGCTCGTCGCCCGGCGCACCGACCGGCTGGACGCGCTGGCCGCCGAGCTGCCCGGCGTGACCGTCACGACGATCGGCATGGACCTGGCCCAGCCGGGCGCGGGGGCGAAACTCGCCGCCGCGGTGGCCGAGAGCGGCCTCACCGTGACCAGCCTGATCAACAACGCCGGGTTCGGCACGCACAGCCTGTTCCACGAGGCCGACCCGCAGCGGATCACCGACGAGATCACGCTCAACGTGACGAGCCTGACCGAGATCAGCCGCGCGTTCATCGAGCAGCTCCGGGCACACGGCGGCGGGGTGCTGGTCAACGTGGCGAGCATCGCCGGTTACCAGCCGAGCCCGACGCTGGCGGTCTACGCGGCGACCAAGGCGTTCGTGCTCAACTTCACCGAGGCGCTCTGGGCCGAGTCACGCGGCACGGGGCTCAAGGTGATGGCTCTGTCGCCGGGTGCCACCGCGACCGAGTTCTTCGACGTGGCCGGCCAGGGCGCCGACGGCGGGACGACGCGGATGAGCGCCGACACCGTCGTCGACCTGGCCATCAAGGCACTGGACCGGCGCAACACGCCGCCCAGCCTGATCACCGGCGCCCGCAACCGGGTCATGATCGGCGCCAGCCGGCTGGCCGGGCGGCGGGTCACCCTCGCCGCGCTCGGCGCGATGATGCGTCAGACCGAGCGCCGATAGACCACCGCCTGCCACGGCGCCAGGATCAGGTCCTTCGGCGCCTCCAGATTGGTCAGCACCAGCTCGGCGTCGTCCCAGCCGTCGATCCCGGCATGCGCCTCGACGCCGGAGAAGTTGCCGATCACCAGCAGTTCGGTGCCGCCGAGGCGGCGGGTGAAGGCATACAGACGCTCGTCGTCCGGCAGCAGCATGGTGAAGTCGCCGCCGGCCACCGTGGGTTCGGTCTTCCGTAGCTCGATGAGCCGGCGGTAGTAGTGGAAGACCGAGTCCGGGTCGGCGCGCTGCGCCTTCGCGTTGATCTCCCGGTGGTTGGGATTGACCGGCAGCCAGGGCGTCCCGGTGGAAAAGCCCCCGTGCGGCGAGTCGTCCCACTGCATGGGTGTGCGGGCGTTGTCCCGGCCGCGCGCCCGCAGAACGGTCAAAACCTCTTCGGGGGTACGGCCTTCGAGCTCGACCGCCTGCCGGTACTGACCCAGCGCCTCGATGTCACGGAAGTCGCCGATCCCGCCGAACGGGTAGTTCGTCATGCCGAGCTCTTCGCCCTGGTAGACGTAGGGCGTGCCGCGGTGCAGATGCAGGACGGTGCCGAGCATCTTGGCCGAGGCGGCCCGGTGCGCGGGACTGTCGTCGCCGTACCGCGAGACCACCCGCGGCTGGTCGTGGTTGTTCCAGTAGAGGCTGTTCCACCCGGCCTCGGCGAGTCCGGCCTGCCAGCGGCCGAGGATCGCCTTGAGCTGAGTCAGCTGCAACGGGACGAGCCGCCACGGGTCGGGCCCCCGGTCCACCCAGACGTGGTCGAACTGGAAGACCATGTCGACCTCGCGCCGCTCCGGGTCGGTGTGCAGGATCGCCTCGTCGACCGTGACGCCAGGCATCTCGCCGACGGTCAGCAGACCCTCGCGCCCCTCGAAGACCTCCCGGTGCATCTCCTGGAGGAACTCGTGCAGGCGGGGACCGCCGATGAACGCGGCGGAACCGTCGGCGTAGGCGGATCCGGCGTTCAGCCGTCCGTCCGGCAGGGCCAGGTCCTTGGAGATCATGTTGATGACGTCCATCCGGAAGCCGTCCACGCCCCGGTCCAGCCACCAGCGCATCATCGTGTAGACGGCCTGCCGGACCTCCGGGTTCTCCCAGTTGAGGTCGGGCTGTTTCCGGGAGAACAGATGCAGGTAGTACTCGCCGGTCGTCTCGTCGAACTCCCAGGACGAGCCGCCGAAGACCGAGCCCCAGTTGGTCGGCTCGGCGCCGGGGGTGCCCGGTTCCATGCCCGGACGGGCCGGCCGCCACCAGTACCAGTCCCGTTTCGGGTGGTCCTTGGCCGACCGGCTCTCCAGGAACCACTGGTGCTCGTCGGAGCTGTGGTTCACCACCAGGTCCATGATGATCTTCATGCCCCGGTCGTGTGCGCCGGCCAGCAGCTCGTCGAAGGTCTCCAGGCTGCCGAAGAGGGGTTCGATGTCCTGGTAGTCACTGATGTCGTAGCCGTTGTCGTCCTGTGGGGACGGGTAGACCGGGGACAGCCAGAGCACGTCCACCCCCAGCTCGGCCAGGTGGTCGAGGTGGTCGATGATGCCGCGCAGGTCGCCCATGCCGTCGCCGTCGGAGTCCGCGAAACTGCGCGGATAGATCTGGTAGACGACCGACTGCTTCCACCACGAATCCGTCATTCGTCTTCTCTAACACGAGAACGCGTCGCTCACCGGCGATGCATACTGACCACGTGGTTATAGGCGGAAAATCTGGTTTGTCATGAAGATCGCAATGCTGGGGCCGATCGCGTGGCGTACACCGCCGCGGCACTACGGGCCATGGGAGCTGATCACCAGCCTGCTGGCCGAGGGACTGGTCCAGCGCGGGATCGACGTGACCCTCTTCGCGACTCTCGACTCGCTGACCAAGGCGGCGCTCGACGGCGTGGTCCCGACCGGTTACGAGGAGAACGACGCGATCGACGGCCGGGTCTGGGAGGCGATCCACGTCAGCCACGCGCTGGAGCGGTCCGGCGAGTTCGACCTGATCCACAATCACCTGGACTGGCTGCCGCTGGCCTTCTCGGCACACTGCCGCACCACGATGCTCACCACCGTGCACGGCTTCTCCGGGCGCAACATCCTGCCGGCCTACCAGCGGGCCCGGTCGCACTTCGTGTCGATCTCGGACAGCGACCGCTCCCCCGACCTCGACTACCTGGCCACCGTCCACCACGGCGTCGACCTGGCCGGGCTGCCGTTCCACGCCGGCGGCGGCGACGACCTCATCCTGTTCGGGCGCATCCATCCGGACAAGGGCACCGACATCGCGATCGAGATCGCGCGACGTGCCGGGCGGCGGCTGGTGATGTGCGGAATCGTGCAGGACGCCGACTATTTCCGTGAACGCGTGGAGCCTTTCATCGATGGCGATCGGGTCATCTATCTCGGTTCGGTGGGACCGGAGGAGCGCGACACCATCCTCGGTTCCGGTGCGGCGCTGTTGCACCCGATCCGGTTCGCGGAACCATTCGGGCTCTCCGTGGTGGAGTCGATGGCCTGCGGCACTCCGGTCATCGCGTACCGGAAAGGCTCGATGCCCGAAGTGGTCGACGAGGGTGTCACCGGCCGCCTCGTGGACACCGTCGACGAGGCCGTTGCCGCAGTGCAGGGGATCGCGGAGATCGATCGGGCGACCTGCTCCGCCCACGCTCGGCAACGCTTCTCGGCCGATCGCATGGTCGACGAGTACTTGGCGATTTACCGAAAAATCATCAGTTGATTAGCTAGATCTTGTTAACGTCGCAATGTGAATTGCGCGTTAAACGGGCCATTTTTGGGTATCCCGTTTTCCGCCGCTCACCCGCGGTGTACGGCACCGTGCCCGCGCGCGCTGAGTCCGTGCTGCGGGTTCGTAGCCCGGCCGAGGAGAAAGGCCCAGTCATGCCCGCGACATACGGGTTTTTGAGCACTTATCCCCCCACTCAATGCGGTTTGGCGACATTCAATGCGGCTCTCGCCACACATCTCACCGGCGGCGCCGGTGGTTCAGGCGTGGTGCGGCTGCTCGCCGGCGACAACACCAGTGGTGGGATCGCGCTCGACCGGGCCGCGCCGCGGGTCGTGCACACGTGGAACACCGACCGGCCCGGAGGCTGGGTCGCCGCCGCCACCGCACTGAACCGATTCGACGCCGCGATCATCCAGCACGAGTACGGCATCTACCCCGGAGATGCCGGCGCTGAGGTGCTGCCGGTCCTGCAGGCCCTGCGGATCCCGTCCATCGTGGTGCTGCACACCGTCCTCACGCACCCCGACAAGCTCCAGCGAGCCGTCCTGGAACAGATCGCCGCGGCCGCCGACGCCGTGGTGACCATGACCGACACCGCCCGGCAGCGGCTCACCACCCACTACGACGTGAACCCCCGCAAGATCACGGTGATCCCGCACGGCGCCGCCAGCCACACCAGCACCCCCCGCGAGGGCCACGACCGGCCGCACCTGCTCACCTGGGGACTGCTCGGGCCGGGCAAGGGCATCGAGTGGGCGCTGCGGTCGCTCGCCTTCCTCGGTGACATCGCACCGCGGCCGCTCTACACCGTCGCCGGACGCACCCACCCCAAGGTGCTAGAACAGCAGGGCGACGTCTACCGCGACTCGCTCAAGGAACTCGCCGCCGAACTCGGTGTCGACGACTGCGTGCAGTGGTCGGACGTCTACCTCGAACCGGCCGGGCTGTCCCGCCTGATCCGGTCGGCGGACGCGGTCGTGCTGCCCTACGACTCCACCGAACAGGTCACCTCCGGAGTCCTCATCGAAGCGGTCGCCGCCGGGGTCCCGGTGGTCGCGACCGAGTTCCCGCACGCGGTGGAACTGCTCGCGGACGGGCCGGGGCTGCTCGTACCCCATCAGGATCCCGAAGCGATGGCCATCGCCATCCGTCACGTGCTCGCCGAGCCCGGCCTGCCCGGACGTCTCGCCGGCCTGGCCGGCGGCCCCACGCTGCGCTGGCCCGCGGTCGCCGCGCGGTACCAGTCGCTCATCGCCCGTCTCATCGCCGACCGGCGGCCGCTCGCGGCCGCGACGATCCCCGCCTAGGCATGGGGCAGACCCTGCGGCTGATCCCGCCGCCCATCGGCCTGCGCGACATCCCCGAACCCCGCTGGGACCAGGTGTTCCGGCTCTCCGACGACACCGGGCTGCTCGAACACGCCCGCAACGCGATCGCCCGGCGCGAGCACGGCTACTGCGTGGACGACGTGTCCCGCGGCCTGCTCGTCGCCGCCCGCGAACCCCGGCCCTGGCCCGAACTGGTCCGGCACGCCGAGCGCTACCTGGCGTTCCTCACCCACGCGCAGAGCCCGGACGGGGCGTTCCGCAACCGGATGAGCTACGAGCGCCGGTGGACCGACGAGCCGTCCCTCGGCGACTGGTGGGGGCGGGCCATGTGGGGGCTCGGCACCGCCGCGGCCCGCGGCCCGTCCGGATGGATCCGGCGCGAGGCGATGAACGCGTTCCGGCAGGGCCTGGCCCGCCGGTCCAGCTGGCCCCGGGCGATGGCGTTCGCCGGTCTCGGCGCGGCCGAGGTGCTGCGCGCCGGGCCGTACGACCCGGCCGTCGCCGAGCTGCTCGGCGACGCCGCCACGGTGATCGGGGTGCCCGGCTCCGACCCGGACTGGGTGTGGCCGGAACCGAACCTGACCTACGCCAACCCGTCGCTCGCCGAGGTGGTGATCGCCGCCGGCGACCTGCTCGGCGACGAGGCACTGCTCGTCGACGGGCTGCGGATGCTCACGTGGCTGTGCGGCATGCAGGAACACGACGGCCACCTGTCCACCGTCCCGGTCGGCGGCTGGCGGCCGGGTGTTCCGGACCTCGCCCGGCACCGGTTCGACCAGCAGCCCATCGAGGCGGCGGCCACCGCCGACGCGTGCGCCACCGCCGCCGCGGTCACCGGCGACGAGCACTGGGACGCCTCGCTCTTCCAGGCCATCGCCTGGTTCTTCGGGGACAACGACACCGGAACGGTGATGTACGACGCTGAGACTGGCGGATGTTATGACGGATTGACGGCCAATGGTCCTAATCTGAACCAAGGAGCCGAATCCACCCTCGCGCTCGTCTCGACGATGCAGCACGCCCGCACACTGGCGAGCCGCGGCGCGACCCGACCCTCAGGCGGCCTAGCGTGACAGCAACGGTGAACACCACCGACATCACCCGGCACAACATCACCATGGCGCCGGACGGCCGGCGCGTCGTGATCAAACTGTTCGTCCCCGGCGAGGACGCCCACGCCATCCACAACCGGGCGTCCAGCCTGATCGAGCGGATCCTGCAACTCGACGAGGGCGACATCAACACGCTGCTCGACGACGTGCTGACCCGCTTCTCCGGGCGGCACCACGACATCCTCGGCGTGTTCCAGCACCACTACGAGGTGGTGCAGCACCGGGTGCCCAACGAGATCGAGCTCTCCCCGGCCGCGCGGACACTGATCGGCGCCTACTTCAGCCACGAGTTCTCGGTCGAGGCCGCCGCCCTCTGCAACCCGTCGATGGTGCCGCACCCGGACCAGAGCGAGCTGCTCCCCGGCGAACTGCGGGTGGCGATCAGCCTGCGCCAGATCGGCGAGGGGCACATCTCGTCGATCGGGTTCTGCAGCGCCATCATCGGGCCGGGAGCGGCGATCCGGATGGAGGACCGCGACGGGCCGCTGATGATCGGCCAGCGGGTCGGCGCCAAACACATGCGGCACCAGCTGTGCGCGGCGCTCGCCGAGGAGGAGATCGACAACGAGGCCTCCGCGTACGTGCTCTCCGCGCTGCCGGAACGGTATGACGACCACGAGTTCGAAGAGGTCCTCGGTCACCTGCCGGCCGAACTCCTGGCCCGGCCCACCACGCCGACCGCGCTCGAGGCGATCCGGCGCATCGTCGGCGCCGACTACGCGGTCACCTTCCCGGCCACCATCCCGATGCACCAGCGGGTGCTGTGGCCGTCCACCCCGACCGAGTCCCGGGGCATGGAGGACGCCCGCTTCGTGCAGGTGCTCGACCCGGACGGGCGGATGGCGTACCAGGCCACGTACACCGCCTACGACGGCTTCAACATCGCCGGGCGGGTGATCTTCACCCGGGACCTGCGGCACTTCGAGGTCACCACGCTGCACGGCCCGGCCGCCCGCAACAAGGGCATGGCGATGTTCCCGCGCTACATCAACGGCAAGAAGTACGCGCTGTGCCGGTCCGACGGCGAGACCCTGGGCCTCAGCGTCCGCGACGAACAACATCGGTGGCAGCACGTGGGGCCGACCCTCGTACCGCATCGGGGCTGGGATCTCATCCAGGTCGGCAACTGCGGGTCGCCGATCGAGACCGAGGCCGGGTGGCTGGTGCTCACCCACGGCGTCGGGCCGATGCGCCGGTACGCCATCGGCGCCATGCTGCTCGACCTGGACGACCCGTCCCGGGTGATCGCCGACCTGCCACAGGGCCTGATCGATCCGGACGAGATCGAGCGTGAGGGGTACGTGCCGAACGTGCTCTACTCCTGCGGCGGGCTCGTGCACGATGGGCGGTTCTGGCTGCCGTACGCCTCCAGCGACGTCCGGATCAGTTTCGCCAGCATGCCGCTCGACCGTCTGTTGCACCGCATGCAGCCCGTCTGACCCAGCCTCGCGTCGCGCATCGCCTCGCGTCGCGCGCCTCGCCTTGGCGATCTTGACCGTTTTGCCACCGGGATCGGTGGTGAGGCGGTCAAGATCGGCGGGGGCGGTTGTCAGGCCTTGGTGCCGGCCACCACCCAGATGGTGAGGACCGCCAGGAAGGTGCCACTCTGCCCGGCCGCGTCGACGCAGGCCAGCCACTCGTCGCGCAGGCCGGGCGGCGTCGCCCAGGTCTCCTCGGGCACCCGCGGGTTGACCATCGGCAGCACCACGGCGGCCGACTCCGGACTGGTGAACAGGCAGGTCACCGGCGCGGCGACGACATTGCGGAGGCCGGCCCCGACCAGCCGGCGGCGCAACGTGCGGCCCATGTCGTGCTGCCGCGGCGTGAAGTGGCCGCGCACGTGCGCCAGCACCACCTCACCCAGCCCGGACGGCATGCCGTCGAAGGCCAGCGAACCCCAGTCGGTGTCGACCAGGCAGATCCGCCCGCCCGGCCGGGTCACCCGGACCAGCTCGCGAATCGTCGCGTCAGCGTCGTCGACGTGTTGCAGAACCCGCTCGCACCACACCCCGTCGACGTGGTCGTCCGGCATGGCGAGAGCCGCCGCGTCGCCGGTCAGATAGCTCACGGCACTGCCGTCATGCCTGCTCACGGCGGCCGCGGTGATCGCCGACGAGTGATCCACCGCCAGGACCTCGCCGGCCGGGCCGACCCGGGCGGCGAGCAGCCGGGCCACCTCACCGCTACCGGAGCCGGCGTCGAGCAGCCGCTCACCGGCCGCCGGGCCCAACATGTCGAAGGCCGTGCGGCGAACCCGCTGGATCTCCGGATGCCGGCCCATCTCGGTGAGGGCGTCGAGCACGATTTCCGACATCTGGGCGGAGAGGCCGTCGATGTCGGAAAAGGGCGTCCGGTCCTTCTGCGCGGGTTCCATCCCGCAATTGTTCATCGACAGCACCCTGATCGGCTGCCCCCGTCATCCATCCGACAGGCATGGCACCTGCCCTTTCGCTAGATCAAGCGGCAGATGTGCGCGATCCGCACACGTAGTGGTCGCAAAATCAAGCCGTACGCTCCGTAATGTCTTGCGCATCACATGTCACCGGGGAAATCAGTGGCAACAGGCCGGCAACCGATGTGTAAAACTTCCGGACATGATCGAACGGGTTAAGTTCGGGCTGGTCGGCTACGGCACCGGCGGCCGGGTGTTCCATGCGCCGCTGATCGCCTCCGCGGCAGAGATCGACTTCGTCGGCGTGGTGACCACGTCGCCCGAGCGCCAAGCCCAGGTGGCCGAGCAGCTGCCGGGTGTGAAACCGTACGAGTCGATCGCCGCCCTCGCCGCCGACGGCGTGCAGGCGGTGGCCATCTCCACGCCCGCAGCCACCCACGCCGCCCTGGCGGTCGAGGCCATCGAGGCCGGGCTCGCCGTCGTCGTCGACAAGCCGTTCGCGCTCGACGCCGACACCGCCCGCAAGCTCGTCACCACGGCCGAGGAGGCCGGGGTGCTCCTCACCGTCTATCAGAACCGGCGGTGGGATTCGGACCTGCTGACCATCCGCAAGCTGATGGAGAACGGGTCGATCGGCACAGTCCGGCGGTTCGAGTCCAGGATGGAGCGGTGGGCCCCCGAGCGGCTTCCCGGCGCGGCCGGCGGCGGCACCCTCCTCGACTTCGGCTCCCACCTCGTCGACCAGGCGCTCCAGCTGCACGGCCCGGTCGAAAGAGTGTATGCGGAGGTGCACGGCCCCGACGGCGGCCTCGACGACGACTTCTTCGTGGCCCTGCACCACACCGGCGGCGTCGAGTCGCATCTGTGGGGTTCGTGGCGCCAGGCCGGCCCGGGCCCGCGCTTCCGGGTGACCGGCACCGCCGGGACGTACATCTCCCCCGAACTCGACTACCAGGAGACCCTGCTGAAGGCCGGCAAGTCCCCGGCCCGTCTCGGTGACCGCTGGGGCGTCGAGCCGGAGCACCGCTGGGGCCACCTGTTCCGCGGTTCCACCGGCGCTCCGGTGGAGAGCTGCCGGGGCCGCTGGGACACGTTCTACCCAGCGGTGGCGGCGGCGGTCCGCGGCGAGGCCCCGCTGCCGGTGGACCCGTGGGACTCGGTCCGCGCCATGGAGATCCTGGACGCGGCCCGCCACAGCGCCACCACAGGCTCAGCCGTCCCCGTCTGACCCACCCCGGCCCCTTCGCGTGGTGACTTGCGGCTCGATCCGGGCCACCGGTCACCACGCCCCACGGGGCCGACGTGAGCATGGTGACTTGCGGCTCGATCCGGGCCACCGGACCAACGTCAGCATGGTGACTTGCGGCTCGATCCGGGCCACCGGTCACCACGCACGCGTTTGCGCGTCGCGGCGGCTATACGGCGTCGAGGACCCGGGCGGTGGCCAGGACGTCAGCGAAACGGCTCACGTCCAGGTCGAGTCCGTCCGCGATCCAGGACACCGTGGAGCCGGCAGTCTCGGTCATGGCGATCAGAACCTCGTCCGGGGTCAGACCCGCCGACTGCAACAGCCCGACCTCGCGGACGTTGATGCCGGCCGGCAGCGGGCCGTTGCCGAGATCCGTTCCGTAGCGGACGGTCCCGCCGCACCCGGCGAAGCGCCGCAAGTTGTCGACGGCGATCTCCCGGGCCGGGTCAGGGGCGCCCCAACCGTGGATGTCCAGCGTGCTGATCCAGGTCATGTGCTGGGCACAGGCACGGAGCAGCGTGTCGTCGATCCGCTCGGTCCATGGGGTGTGCGCCAGCACGTCGGCCCCCGCGGTGTACGCCGCCTCGACCGTCCCCACCCCCTCGGCGTGCACGACGACCCGCAGCCCGGACACATGTGCCGCCTCGACCAGGGACGTCAGGACAGGAGGGGTGAGCTGCGGCCCACCGGCGTGTGCGGTCACTTTGATCAGGGTCGCCCCGGCAGCCCGCGCCTCAGCCACCGCCGACCCGGCGTCGTCCGCCGTGCTGATCTCCCGCCAGCTGCCGACCGGCGCCCAGGGCCGGTCGCTCGGATAGCCGCCCGGAGCGATCAGAAACGGTCCCGCATAGCGAACCCGCGGTAGCCCCGAACCGGCCTCCAGTGCCCGCCCGGCAAGCTCGGCGACCGTCGCCGGAACACCACCGAGATCCCACACCTCGGCGATTCCCCCGGCCCGGACCTCGCCGAGGTCGACGAGCGCCGAATGCACATGCGCGTCGACCAACCCGGGCAGCAACGTCCCCGGCAGCCGGCGCGTGTCGTCGCCATCAGGCGCGAGCTCGACCGGAACCGGCTTGACCACCCCGTCGGCCGCGACCCGGAGGGCGACGCCCTTGCGCAGCCGCCCACCCCACCAGATCGAATCAGCCAGCAGCCACCGAACGCGCCCCGCCGAGCCCGAGCTCGCGGAAGCCGAGCTCGCGGAAGCCCAGCCTGAGGAAACCCAGCCCGAGGAAGCCGGGGCGGAGGTCGCCCCGGACACCGCGGAAGACACGGGTGAGGGCGCGTCCGGGAGCGGAGTCTCCTCCGCGACCGTCACCGTCGGCCGGGGACCGGAGGAACGCCGCAGGGCCGACAGGGCACATCCCGGCCCACCGTCCGGACCACCGCAACAGGCGGCAGCAGTGGAGGGCGGGGTCTCGCACACTTCCGGCGACGACGACGGGATCTCGGATCCGTCCGGCGAAGACGACGATGCGATCTCGGATCCGTCCGGCGAGGTCGACGAGGAGGTCTCGGATCCGTCCGGCGAGGTCGACGAGGAGGTCTCGGTGGAGGACGACTCCGTGCTCAACGGGGGCCCTTCTCCAGCAGCTCCCGCAGCACCGTCAGCCCCTGGCACACCTCGGCGAAGCTGGTGCTCAGCGGTGCCGGGCCGATCCGCAGGCCGTCCGGACGGCGGTAGTCGGGGATAACGCCGCTGTCCCACAGCGGCTCCAGGAACTCCTTGAACCCGTCACGCCGCAACGTCACGTGGCCACCCCGCTGCGACGGCTCCCGTGGACCGGCGACCTCCACCCCGTACGGCGCGAGCCACTCGTCGGCCAGGTCCAGCACATATCCGGTGAGCAGCAGCGACTTGGCCCGCACCGCCTCGATCCCGGCGGCCTCCAGCATGGCCAGGTTGGCTTGCAGGGGCACCATCGCCAGGATCGGTGGCGTCCCGCTGAGCAGCGCCCGGACCCCGGCGGCAGGCTCGTAACCGGGCCCCATCTCGAAGGCCGCCCGGTGCCCCATCCAGCCCTGGATCGGCTGCCGCAACTCTCCCTGCAGTTCCGACCGCAGGTAGGCGAAGGCGGGGGCGCCCGGCCCACCGTTCAGATACTTGTAGGTGCAGCCGACCGCCAGGTCGACGCCCCACTCGTCGAGGGCGACCGGCACCGATCCGGCCGAGTGACACAGGTCCCACATGGTCAGCGCCCCGGCCGCGTGCGCGACCCGGTTGATTGCGGCGACGTCGGCGAGCCACCCCGACCGGTAGGCGACGTGGCTGAAAAGCACCAGCGCGGTGTCGGCGTCGACCACCGCGGCGACCTGCTCCGGCGTGATCCCGGCGGCCGGGTCGGTCTCGATCCACACCAGTCGCAGGTCCCGCTCGGCGGCGATGCCCTCCAGCACGTACCGGTCGGTGGGGAAGTTGTCGGTGTCGAGCACCACGGTCCGGCGGCCGGGCCGGGCGTCCACCGCGGCCCGGGCCAGCTTGTAGATCAGCACGGTCGTCGAGTCGGCGATCACCGTCTGGCCGGGCGCCGCACCGAGAGCAGCCGCGCCGAGCCGGTCGCCGAGGGTCAGCGGCCACTCCAGCCAGCTCTCGTCCCAGCCACGGATCAGCCGGCCGCCCCACTGCTCGCGGATGAACTCGTCGACGAGCTGGGCGGTCGCCTCCAACGGCCGGCCCAGCGAGTTGCCGTCGAGGTAGGAGAGCAGCTCAGCCGGCGGCGGGGTGATGAACTGCTCCCGGAACGCCGCGAGCGGATCGGCCGTGTCCAGGGCGGCGGCGCGGGCGGGCAGGTCATCGGTCAACGGGGCACCCCGATCTCGGTACGGACGGCGTAGAGCTCGGGGAAGAATGTCAGATCGAGCGCCGCCCGCAGGAACGAGACCCCGCTCGACCCGCCGGTCCCCCGCTTGAAGCCGATCGTCCGCTCCACCGTCTTGAGATGGCGGAACCGCCACAACTGGAAGTTCTCCTCCAGGTCGACGAGTTCCTCACAGGCCTCGTAGACGTCCCAGTTCTGCTCCGCCTTCTCGTAGATCTGCTGGAAGACCGGGACCAGGTCGGGGTGGTACTCATACGCCTCGGTGACGTCACGGTGCAGGATCTCCTCCGGCACGTGGTGCCCGCGCCGCGCCAGGAAGTGCAGGAACTCGTCGTAGACGCTCGGTGTCTCCAGCGCCTCCTCCAGCAGCGCGCGGGCCGCCGGCTGGTCGTCGAAGATCGGGAGCATGCCCCTGTTCTTGTTGCCTAGCAGGAACTCGATCGCGCGGTACTGGTACGACTGGAAGCCCGACGACGTCCCGAGGAACGAGCGGAACTCCGCGTACTCCGTCGGGGTGAGGGTGGCCAGCACCGACCACTGCTCGGTCAGGGTGCGCTGGATGTGCTTGACCCGGGCCAGGCCCTTGAGCGCCGGCCGCAGCTCGTCGGCCGCCAGATGCTCCCGCACAGCACGGAGCTCGTGGACGATCAATTTCAGCCACAGCTCGGATGTCTGATGCTGCACGATGAACAGCAGCTCGTCATGGTGCTCCGGGACACTGACCGGGTGCTGCCCACCCAGGATGTCGTCGAGGCGCAGATACTCCCCGTACGACAAGTTGACCTTGAAGTCCCTGACGATGCCGTCCTCAAGCGGCCGCTCTGCCGACATGACGAACCCACCTCCCCTTCCAGCACATCACAGCGGCCCCCAGTACACCCAACGGCCGTCGTGCCGCACGAACCGGCTCTTCTCGGCCATCACTCCGGGCTTGCCGCCGTCGATGAAGTGTGCCCGGAACTCGACGGTGCCCTCGGCGTCGAACACGCCGCCACCGCTGTGCTCCAGCACCTCCAGGCTGGTCCAGCGCAGCGTGGGGTCGGGCTCCACGGAGCCGGGACGGGTCTCCGGATGCCAGGTCCGCAGCACGAAGTCACTGTTGTCCAGCGCATACGCGCTGAAACGCGAGCGCATCAACGCTTCCGGGTCCGCCGCCGGCTTGCCGTCGTGCAGAGGAGCACAACATTCCGCGTACGGGCCACGCCCGCACGGGCACACGGAAGAGGCAGTCCGGGGTTTGGGGGATCTGCGAGCCATGGCGCCCAGTCTCCCCCACCGCTCCGGCCGTCCCGGAGGTTATCCACATTCCTCGGCTGTCCACAGTCCGGCCGGCGGTCCCGGGACGATCCGCGGTACCGATGACGCATGACTCCGTCAGCCGCGCTGCTGCTCCACGACGATCCCGCTGATCACCTTCTGGCAGCGGTCCAGTTCCTCGATCAGGCCCTGCATCTCCTCGATGGCCGAGACCGCGTTCTGGGTGTCCGCCCGGATCCCGCCGACCTGGGTGCCGATCTCGCTGGTCGCCGTGGCCGTCTCGTTGGCCAGGTCCTTGACCTCGCTGGCCACGACGGCGAAGCCGCGTCCCGCCTCGCCGGCCCGGGCCGCCTCGATGGTCGCGTTGAGAGCGAGCAGGTTGGTCTGCTTGGCAATCGTGGCGATCAGCTGGACCACTTTGCCGATCTCGGTGCTGCTCGCCTCCAGCCGCTGGATCACCTGGACCGCGGTCTCGGCCGCACGCACCGCCGCGTCGGTGGCGGCCGCCATGTCGTTGCTCACGTTGGCCAGCCGGTGCACCGAGTCACGCTGCCGGTCCTGTGCCGACCAGTCGCTCTGACCGTTCCCCGACGACCAGTCCTGCTGCTGATCCGTCGACGACCAGCCGTCATTCTGATCCCAGTCGGACATGGTGACAGCGACCCCTCTCTACCGGCCTCCGCAAAACATCCCATCTCCCCCATAGGTCGCGAAGCGTTTTCCCCGATCCTGGCACATTCGCCCGGTTTCACCCCCGGAGCTGCCTGTGCTGCCCAGCGACCGCGGCGGACATCCGTTCGTAGTGCCGGCCGAGGGCGGGGCGGGCGCGTTCCAGCAGGTCGAGAAGGTACTGTCGGGCATCCGGACCCGGTCCTGGAGGGGCGGAGGACAGCGAGGCGGGGGACGGCGAGGCGGCGGACGGCAGGGCGGCGGACGGCAGGGCGGCGGACAGCGCGGGGATCAGACGGATCGCCGCCATGCGGCCACGGTGGGCCAGGACCGGATCGGTGTCGGCGGCCAGGGTCAGGGCGGCCGCCAGCCGGACGATCGGGGCACGATCCGCCAGTAGACGGGACCCGGCGAGCCGCACCTCGGGGCGGGGGTCGGCCAGCAGTGTCCAGGGCAACTCCTCCGGGATCCGGCGCCGGTAGACCCCCAGTGCCAGCGACGCCTCCCGCACGACATCTCTCGCCGGGTCGGTGAGCAGTGGCAGCGTCTCCTCCACGGGGACGGAGTCGATCAGCCTCAGCCCACGCACCGCCGCGGCCCGGATCCGGTAGTCGGGATGCCGCAGCAGCGGGGTGAGAACGCTCGCGTCCCGGCGGTCACCCATCTCCGCCAGACCGACGATCGCCCAGCACACGACATCAGCGGCCGCCGAACCGGCAGCCACCGCCTCAGCCGCAGCCGACCCTGCCGCCGAACCAGCAGCCACTGCCTCAGCCGCCACCGCACCAGCACCAGCACCAGCACCAGCACCAGCACCAGCACCAGCACCAGCACCAGCCGACGCTGCCACCGCCTCAGCCGCAGCCGACCCTGCCGCCGAACCAGCAGCCACCGCCTCAGCCGCAGCCGACCCTGCCGCCGAACCAGCAGCCACCGTCTCGGCAGTCCGGTCACCGAGCGCCGCGGGGGCGATCAGTGACCGGTAGCGCGCCGCCGGATCGATGGTCCGGCTCCGCGCGTATGCCCTGATCAACGGCGCCGGGTCGGTGATCGCGACGGTGACCTCGTCATCGTGGCCCAACTCGGAAAGTGCGGCCATGGCCAGTGATCGGACCGCGACGAACCGGACCTTAGCGAGGTTCCGCAGCACCGCGAGATCCTCCCGGCGGATCGCCTCACGAATGGCCGTCCGGGCGGCCTCCCACCGCACCATCCGATCCGGTTCGCGCATGGCGAAATCGACCAGATCCGGGTACGTCCACCGCTCCAGCCGCCGGCCCACACCGAATGCCAGCCGCCGCCCGTGAGGATCGCGATCGCCCAGGAGGATCGGGGCGTACCGGTCGAAGTCCTCCTCCACCATCCGCTCGATGATCCGCAGCGCCTTTCCGCCCCGGCGCCGGGCGGCCAGGTGAGAGGCCATCGGAAGAGCCACCCGCAGCAGGTGTTCCGGGCGTTCGTGCAGCATCGCGGCCACCGCCGCGCCGGCCCGTTCACGGACCTGGCCGGCCCAGTCGTCGCAGCGCAGCACCAGGAACGCCAGGTGCTCGGGCCGCCGCCGGCCGGCCATCACCGCGACCGCCCGTTCCCGCCGGCGGCCGTCGCGGTCGGTCGCGGCGAACGCCACCGCGATCTGCCCGGCACCGTCCGGGTCCCGGTCGAAGTCCGTCACCAGATCAAGCACGCCATGCCACTGGTCGCCGGGCTCCGCCTCCAGGATCCACTCGCCGGCGTGCCATCGCCGCACGGCGAGCCGCCATCCGGCGCTGCGGGACCGCTCGTCGAGCCGGACGAGAAGACGTGGCCGGAAGGCGAGCGGCATCAGCGAGAGCATCTCGCCGGACGGGTGCGCCTGCCCGGCCCGGGCTCCCGCAAGCCATTGCGGCTGCCCGGCCCGGGCTCCCGCAAGCCATTGCGGCTGCCCGGCCAAGGCTCCGGCGAGCCGGTCCAGGGCCTGGATCGCCCCGGGCTCACCGGCTTCCCGGTACAGCACGTGCAGCGGCGTCTCGGTCATCGCGCCATCCTCCCCGCGCGGCCGCGACGACCGAAACGAGTTTCCGCGCCGAAACGACCACGACGACCACGACGAGTTCCCGCGCCGAAACGGTCACGACGACCGCGACAGCATCCTCCGCCTAAAATCTTGACCGTTTTCCCACCGGATCCGGTGGTGATGCGGTCAAGATCGCCGAAGCCCTCCTCCGGCGAGAAGGAACACTGCCCGCCCGGCGAGGATCTTGACCTCTTTGCCACCGGATCCGGTGGAAATTCGGTCAAGATCGCTGGGGAGCACGGACGGAAGCAGAGCGGCGCGGACGGGCGCGAGCCCCGAACCGCGCGGACGGGCGCGAGCCCCGAACGACATGGACGAGCGCGAGCCCCGAACGGCGCGGACGGGCGCGAGCCCCGAACGACATGGACGGGCGCGAGCCCCGAACGACATGGACGGGCGCGAGCCCCGAACGGCGCGGACGGGCGCGAGCCCCGAACGACATGGACGAGCGCGAGCCCCGAACGACATGGACGAGCGCGAGCGCCGAACGGCATGGACGGGCGCGAGCCCCGAACGGCGCGCCCGCCGAGCGAGGATCCTGACCGCTTTACCACCGGATTCGGGCTGACAGATGTCATGGGGCTGAAGACTCGCTATCGCGACCACCAGCGCACCCGAACAATGATCGTGTGCGCTGACCCCACGCTTCCACCGCTCTGACCAGCATTTTGTTGGGCGCCGCTGCCCGCGGCCCTGATCCGGATCGACGATGCGCTCGCCGAAGGGCGTGCGCGTCGCCGGAGTCAGCGGCACCGGGAGCGAGGGCCGCCACGAAAGCCGATGGAACCGATGACGTGTGCCGCAATGCGGAGAGCGACGGCTTAACCGCTTCACTGCCGGATCCTCGCCACGCCGCGTGAAATATGCTTGCCGAGCACGCCGGACACGGCAACCAGTTCGCAAGTGGCCGCAAACCGGCAACACATCACAGTTCTGTTTTTGCAAGAATCTGACGTAGGATTCCGTGGTGACCAAACGACTTGCCGAGGTGGCTAAGAAAGCCGGGGTCAGCGAGGCGACCGTCAGCCGGGTGCTCAACGGACGCAGCGGCGTCTCGGAGGCCACCCGCACATCGGTGCTCACCGCCCTGGACGTGCTCGGCTATGAGCGCCCGACGAAACTGCGCGGCGAGCGGGCCCGGCTCGTCGGCCTGGTCCTGCCCGAGCTGCAGAACCCGATCTTCCCCGCTCTGGCCGAGGTGGTGACCAGCTCACTCGCGCAGCGCGGCTTCACCCCGGCGCTGTGCGCGCGGACGATCGGCGGCGTGCCCGAGTCCGACTACGTGGAGATGCTGCTGGACCACCAGGTCAGCGGCGTGATCTTCGCCGGTGGGTCGTATGCGCTGGCCGACGCCTCGCACGAGCACTACCTGCGGCTGACCGAGCGCGGCCTGCCGGTGGTGCTGGTCAACGCGGGTGTCGACGAGCTGGGTTTTCCCCGGGTGTCGACCGACGACGCGGTGGCGGTCGAGCAGGCCTATGGGCATCTTCGCTCGCTGGGTCACGAGCGGATCGGCATGGTGCTCGGCCCGGAGGGGCACATCCCGTCGCGCCGCAAGCTGCTCGCGATGATCCAGGCGGCCGACATCGAGGCCGAGGTGGAGCGGTCGAGCTTCTCGATGGAGGGCGCCCGGGTGGCGGCCACCAAGCTGGTGGAGCGCGGCGTGACCGGCATCATCTGCGCCAGTGACGTGCTGGCTCTCGGCGCGATCCGGGCGGCCCGCCGGCTGGGCAAAGCGGTTCCGGCCGACGTCTCGGTGGTCGGTTTCGACGATTCCGCGTTCATGACCTGCACCGATCCGCCGCTGACCACGGTGCGGCAGCCGATCGAGACGATGGGCCAGGCCGCGGTGGATCTGCTGGTCAGCCAGATCGACGAGGCCCGCGAGTTCTCCGACGAGCTGCTCTTCGAGCCGGAGCTGGTGGTCCGCGGCTCGACCGCCCCGGCCCGCAGGTAGAGACCGACAGATAGTCGCCGGCCCCGACAGGGGCCGGCTTTTTTGTGCCCAAAACAGACAAGAGCGAAAGAGAACAAAGCGCAGTCGTGTTTTTTCAAAGCGCGATCGAAACCTTGCGGCAACATGGCCCCGTAGTTACAGTGACTCCACTCACTACGGGAAACAGTCCTGACCGTAGTGACGACAACGCGATTCAGCGATGGCCATGGATAACCCGTTCCCGAAGGGATGGACAGATGTCCGTACCGCAGTACCGGAAGGTTGCGGCGCTAGCGCTCGTGGCCGGCCTCGGGCTCAGCCTGACGGCGTGTTCCACGAAGAGTGACGACGACGGCGGGGCCGACGCCGCCGGCAAGGTCACCATCACGGTCGACTGCCAGCCGGTCGCCGCCCAGAAGGAGCTGCTCGACAACTGGAACGCCGACGTCAAGGCGTTCCAGACCGAGAACCCGAACATCGTCATCAAGAGCATCAGCGTCGGCCAGCAGTGCAACAACCCGCCGGACTTCACCGCTCGCCTGGCCGGTGGCACCACGACCGACGTCTTCTACGGCTACATGACCGACCTGCAGCAGGTGCTGGACTCGGGTCAGGCGCTGGACATCACCCAGTACGTCAGCAAGGACACCATCGCCACGTGGGACAGCGTCGACCCGGCACTGAAGGAGGTCTTCACCGACGGCGGCAAGCTGTACGGCGTACCGGTGAAGAATTATTCGATGGGTCTGGTCTATAACAAGACCCTGTTCGCGAAGGCCGGTCTGGACGTCAACAACCCGCCGAAGACGTGGCCCGAGGTGCGCGAGGCGGCCAAGAAGATCACCGCCGCCGACAGCAGCGTGGCCGGTTACGCGGAGTACAGCGCCGGGAACACCGGCGGCTGGCACTTCACCTCGCTGCTCTACTCGCAGGGCGGCCGGGTCCTCTCCGAGGACGGCAAGAAAGCCGCCTTCAACACCACCGAGGGCAAGCAGGTCCTGCAGAACCTCAAGGACATGCGGTACGGCGACAACTCGATGGGCGCCCGCCAGCTCCTGCAGTGGGGCGACCTGCTGACCAACGCCGCCGCCGGCAAGGTCGGCATGTTCATCGGCGCGCCGGACACCACCCAGGCGATCGTCAGCCAGTTCAAGGGCAAGTTCGAGGACTGGGCGGTCGCGCCGCTGCCGGGTCAGACCGACCTGGCCAAGGGCACGCTCGGCGGCGGTGAGGGTTACTTCTTCAAGAAGGACCTTACCAAGGAGCAGGTCGAGGCGGGCCTGAAGTGGATCGCCTACCAGAAGCTCACCCCCGGCAAGGGCCAGTTCGACTACGTGCGGGCCAAGCCGCAGAACTACCCGGTCGGCCTGCCGCAGCCGCTGCTGTTCGCGAACGGCACCGAGGCGCAGAAGCAGGAGTTCGACCTGCGCAAGGCGAACGCGAACGTGCCGGTGGAGAACTTCGCGCTGTTCGAGGCGAAGCAGCTGCCGATCGTGGGCGAGCCGCGGGACGCCCAGGCGATCTACGCGATCCTCGACTCGGCGATGTCGGGTGTCCTGACCGACCCCAACGCGAACGTCGACACGCTGCTCAAGACCGCCGAGGAGAAGGTCAACCAGCTGCTGGCGGCCGGTAGCTGAGGATGGCCGTCATCACCGCCCCCGCCCCGGTGAGAGCCGAGGCGGGGGTCTCCTCGAAGACCAGCCGCAAACTGCGGGACAACCTGACCGGACACGCGTTCCTGATCGGGGCGGTCCTCTGCTTCGGCCTGTTCATGTGGTTCCCGATGATCCGCGGCATCGTGATGAGCTTCCAGCGCACCCGCCGCGGTGTGACCACCTGGGTGGGCTGGGACAACTACATCCGGATCATCGAGGATCCGAGCTTCTGGGTCGCCTGGAAGAACACCTTCTACTTCACCGGGCTCGCGCTCATCCTCGGTTTCGTGGCGCCGTTCTTCGTCGCGATCCTGCTCAACGAGTTCCGTCACGCCAAGGGTTACCTGCGCATCCTGGTCTACCTGCCGGTCATGCTGCCGCCGGCGTCGGCGCTCTACCTCTTCAAGTACTACGCGTACGACCCGAGCGAAGCGGGCCTGTTCAACGCGATCCTGAAATTCCTGCATCTGCCCACGTCGGAGTGGATGCAGTCGCCGACGATGACGATGCCGGCCATGGTGATCGCGTCGACCTGGATGAACATGGGCGGCGCGGTGCTGATCTACCTGGCGGCGCTGCAGAACATCCCGGGCGATCTGTACGAGGCGGCCGAACTCGACGGCGCCGGTCTGTGGAAGCGGATCTGGCACGTGACGATCCCGCAGACCCGGCTGATCCTGGCCCTGCTGGCGATGATGCAGATCGTCGCGACCATGCAGCTCTTCATCGAGCCGCTGATCCTGGCCAACGGCGCGGGCACGCAGGACTCGGCCACCTCGGTCGCGTACCTGATCTACCAGCACGGGTTCTTCCAGAACGATCTCAACGGCGCCGCCGCCCTGGGTGTGATCATGCTGCTGGTGCTGGCCGCCTTCTCCGCCGTCTATCTCCGGCTGAGCACGAAACAGGACTAGAAACCATGTCTCGAACCCTCATCTCGCACGCTCAGCTGCAGCGCGGACGCGGCCGGTTCCTCTACTGGGCGCTGTTCGGCCTCATCGTCACGGCGTTCACGCTGATCTTCATCGGGCCGCTGTACTGGATGGTCACCGGCGCCCTCAAGTCGGGCCAGGAACTCGCGCAGACTCCGCCGACGTTGTTCCCGCACGATCCGGAGTTCACCAACTACGTCGACGCGTGGACCAACCTGAACCTGCCGAAGCTGCTGTTCAACACGATCTACTACGCGGCCGGCGCGGTGGTGTTCCAGTTGATCCTGGACACCGCGGCGGCGTACGCACTCTCCAAGCTCCGCCCGGTCTTCGGCAACGTGATCCTCGGCGCGATGCTGGCGACGCTGATGATCCCGGCGATGGTGCTGATCGTCCCGCAGTACCAGACGGTGATCAGCCTGCCGGTCCTGGACGTCAGCCTGCTCGACTCGCCGTTCGCGATCTGGCTGCCGATGGTCGCCAACGCGTTCAACATCTTCCTGCTCAAGCGGTTCTTCGACTCGATCCCGGAAGAGATCATGTCGGCCGCCTTCATGGACGGCGCGTCACCGCTGCGGACCCTCTGGTCGATCCTTCTGCCGATGTCCCGTCCGATTCTGGGCGTGGTGTCGATCTTCGCGGTGACCGCGGTGTGGAAGGACTTCCTCTGGCCGCTGCTGGTGATGCCGAGCCAGGAGACCCGCACGGTCAGCGTCGGCATCTACGCCTTCGCTGCCGGTACACCGCAGAACGTGGTGGTCGCGGCTTCGGTGATCGCCGCCGTGCCGACCGTGATCATCTTCTTGATCTTCCAGCGCAACATCATGTCCGGCCTGACCACAGGCAGCCTCAAGGGATGAGCGGGATGACGAATCAGTGGTGGCGTGACGCGGTGATCTACCAGGTCTACCCGCGCAGTTTCGCCGACGGCGACGGGGACGGGGTCGGTGACATCGCCGGCATCCGCGCGCGGCTCGGTCACCTCCGGGATCTCGGCGTCGACGCGATCTGGATGAGCCCGTGGTATCCGTCGCCGATGGCCGACGCCGGGTACGACGTCTCCGACTTCCGCGACATCGACCCGGTCTTCGGTGACCTGTCCGAGGCGGAGGCGCTGATCGCCGAGGCGCACGAGGCCGGCATCCGGATCATCATCGACATCGTCCCGAACCACATCTCCAGCGAGCATCCCTGGTTCAAAGCGGCCCTGGCCGGCGGAAAAGAGCGGGACTACTTTTGGTTTCGTAAAAGCCAAAATATGCCTACAAACTGGGTGGGTGAATTCGGCGGTACGGCCTGGACAAAGGTCGACGACGACACCTGGTACCTGCATCTCTTCACTCCGGAACAGCCGGATCTGAACTGGGAGCACCCGGCGGTGAGAGCCGAATTCGAGAGCATCCTGCGGTTCTGGTTCGACCGGGGCGCCGACGGTATCCGGATCGACTCGGCCGCCTTGCTCTTCAAGGACCCGGCACTGCCCGAGGTCGTCGAGGGCGAGCCGCACCCGTTCCACGATCTGGACGCGGTGCACGACGTCTACCGGTCGTGGCGGCGGATCGCCGACGAGTACGAGGATCGGGCGCTGATCGGGGAGGTGTGGATGCCGGACGTCGAGCGGTTCACCAACTATCTCCGTCCGGACGAGCTGCACGCGGCGTTCAACTTCGACCTGCTCGGGTGCGCTTGGGACCCGTACCTCATGCGCTCTTCGATCGAACGCACCCTGGACGCGCACGCCGGCGTCGGCGCACCGCCCACCTGGGTCCTGTCGAACCATGACGTGACCCGGCATGTCACCCGGTACGGCCGGGCCGACACCACGTTCAGTTTCGAGAACAACCTGGACGGCACCCCGGCCGACCTGGAGCTGGGCACCCGGCGGGCCCGCGCGGCCGCGCTGCTCACCCTGTCGCTGCCCGGTTCGGCCTACGTCTATCAGGGCGAGGAGCTGGGCCTCTGGGAGAACGAGTCGATTCCTGAAGATCAGATTCAGGATCCGATGTACGCCCGGAGGGGCCACACCCGGGACGGTTGCCGGGTGCCGCTGCCGTGGTCCGGCGACGAACCGCCCTACGACTTCACCACCGGCGCCCCGTGGCTGCCCCAGCCCGCCGAATGGAAGGACCGAACCGTCCAGGCGCAGACCGGCGACCCCAGTTCGATGTTGGAGCTCTACCGCTCGGCGATCCGGCTGCGCGCCTTCAAAGATCGGGACTTCGCCTGGCTGGACCGCGGTGCGGGCGTGCTCGCCTGGACCCGCGGCGCCGATTTCGCCTGTGTTCTCAACCTGTCCGGCGGGCCCGTCCCCCTGCCGGAACACGAAACCGTCCTGCTGGCCAGCGGCCCACTCGACGGCGATCTCCTTCCCCAGGACACCGCGGCCTGGCTGCGGCTGAAGTAGGCGTCCGGGCGGGCGGCACCCACCGAAGCCGCCCGCCCGGCGATCACCACCTCTCACGGAAGAAAGGTGCGCTCCCCCGATGTCCAAATTGTCCCGAAGAATCCTCGCCACGGTGGCGGTGACGAGCGTGGTCGCCGCGCTCGTCCACGCTCCCGCGGCACTGGCCGCCGGCCCGAACCTGGCGGCCGGCAAGACCTTCAGCGCGAGCAGCTTCACCGACGTCTACCCGGCCGGCAACGCCGGCGACGGCAACGCCAACACCTACTGGGAGAGCAACAACAACGCCTTCCCGCAGTGGCTGCAGGTCGACCTGGGCACGTCCACCCAGGTCAACCAGGCGGTGCTGAAGCTGCCGCCGGCCACCGCCTGGAACACCCGCACCGAGACCCTGTCGATCCAGGGCAGCACCGACGGCAACACTTTCAGCACGTTGAAGGCCGGTGCCGGTTACACGTTCAACCCGTCGTCCGGTAACACCGTGACGATCGACTTCACCGCGGCGAGCGCCCGTTTCGTGCGGCTCAACTTCACCGGCAACACCGCGTGGCCGGCCGGCCAGCTGTCCGAACTGGAGATCTACGGCCCGGTCAGTGGTGACAACCAGGCCCCCAGCGCGCCCGGAGGTCTGGCCTACACGCAGCCGGCGAGCGGTCAGATCCGGCTCACCTGGAACGCGTCCACCGACAACGTGGGCGTGACCGGTTACGACGTCTACGCGAACGGGGTGCTGCGTACCTCGCTCGGCAACGTCCTGACCTTCACCGACAGCCAGCCGGACTCGGCGACCGTCGCGTACTACGTACGGGCGAAGGACGCGGCCGGCAACGTCTCCGGCAACAGCGACACGGTGACCCGTAACGGCACCCCGCAGACCGGCACGGACCTGGCGGCCGGCAAGCCGATCGAGGCGTCGTCGGTCATCCACACCTTCGTGGCGGCGAACGCGAACGACGGTGACACCGCGACCTATTGGGAGGGCAGCGCGTACCCGGCGAACCTGACGGTGAAGCTGGGCGCTAACGCAGCCGTCTCCTCGGTGGTGGTCAAGCTGAACCCGTCGACCGCATGGGGCACGCGCCAGCAGACGTTCTCCGTCCTCGGACGGGAGCAGTCGGCGTCCTCCTACACGACGATCGCCGGCTCGGCGACGTACACCTTCAATCCCTCGACCGGGAACACGGTGACCGTGCCGGTCTCGGCGACCACCGCGGACGTCCGGCTGTCCTTCACCGCCAACACCGGTGCGCCCAGCGGCCAGGTGGCGGAACTGCAGGTGATCGGCACCGCGGCTCCGAACCCGGACCTGACGATCACGTCGACGGGCTACTCCCCGGCCGCGCCGGTGGAGACGGACGCGATCACCGCGTCGGCCACGGTCCGCAACGCGGGCTCCGCTCCGGCGGCAGCCTCCAACGTCAACTTCTACCTGGGTACGGCCAAAGTCGGCACCGTGGCGGTCCCGGCCCTCGCGGCCGGCCAGTCGCAGACGGTGAGCGTGGGCATCGGCGCCCGCGACGCCGGCAGCTACCAGCTGTCGGCGAAGGTCGACGAGGCCGGTGCGATCTTCGAGACCAACGAGGCGAACAACTCCTGGACCCACCCGTCCGCGCTGGTCGTCACCCCGGTGAGCAGTGCCGACCTGATCGCCTCGTCGGTCACGTGGAGCCCGGGCACCCCGGCCGCCGGCAACACGGTCGCCTTCTCGGTGATCCTGAAGAACCAGGGCTCGGCGGCGACCTCATCCGGCGCGCACGGCGTCACGCTGACGATCCTCAACGGCTCGACGACGGTTCGCACCCTCACCGCCTCCTACACGGGGACGCTCGCGGCGGGCGCCTCGACCACACTCAACCTCGGCTCGTGGACCGCGGCGAACGGCCGGTACACGGTCCGGACCGTGGTGGCGGTGGACTCCGCGGAGCTGCCGGTGAAGCAGGCCAACAACACCAGTGAGAAGCCGTTCTTCGTGGGTCGTGGAGCGAACCTGCCGTTCGACTTCTACGAGGCCGAGGACGGTCAGCTCGGTGGCGGCGCGGCGATCGTCGGCCCGAACCGGATCGTCGGCAACCTGGCCGGTGAGGCGTCCGGCCGCAAGGCGGTCACGCTGAACCAGACCGGCTCGTACGTCCAGTGGACCACCCGGGCGGCGACGAACACCGTGGTCGCGCGGTTCTCCATCCCGGACGGCACCACCAGCTCGATCAACGTGTACGTCAACGGCTCACTCAACAGGACGCTGCCGCTGAACTCGAAGTTCGCCTGGCTGTACGGCAACGAGGCGAACCCGCAGAACTCCGGCACCGGACCGCGGCACATCTACGACGAGGCGAACATCCTGCTGACCGGTTCGTTCCCGGCGGGCAGCACGATCAAGCTGCAGAAGGACTCCGGCAACAGCGGCAACATCGCGATCGACTTCATCAACCTGGAGCAGGTCGCTCCGGTCGCCAACCCGGACGCGTCCAAGTACGTCGTGCCGGCCGGCTTCGACCAGCAGTCGGTGCAGGCGGCCCTGGACGCGGCCCGGCAGGACACCTCCAAGCTGGGCGTCTACCTCCCGGCCGGTGACTACCAGACCTCGAACAAGTTCCAGGTGTACGGCCGGGCCATCAAGGTGGTCGGCGCCGGCCCCTGGTACACCCGCTTCCACACACCGTCCACCCAGTCCGAGACCGACGCCGGTTTCCGGGCCGACGCGACGGCCAACGGATCGACGTTCGCGGACTTCGCGTTCTTCGGCAACTACACGATCCGCATCGACGGGCCCGGCAAGGTCTTCGACTTCGCCAACGTCTCGAACATCACCATCGACAACATCTGGGCCGAGCACGTGGTCTGCCTGTACTGGGGCGCGAACACCGACAACATGGTGATCAAGAACTCGCGGATCCGGAACACCTTCGCCGACGGCGTCAACATGACCAACGGCTCGACCGGCAACCTGGTCGACAACAACGAGGCCCGGGCCACCGGCGACGACAGCTTCGCGCTGTTCTCGGCGATCGACGCGGGCGGCGCCGACGAGATCAACAACACCTACTCGAACCTCACGACGATCCTGACGTGGCGTGCGGCGGGTATCGCGGTCTACGGCGGCTACGCGAACACGTTCAAGAACATCTACATCGCGGACACCCTGGTCTACTCGGGCATCACGATCAGCTCGCTGGACTTCGGCTACCCGATGAACGGGTTCGGGGCCAACCCGCCGACCGTGTTCGACAACATCTCGATCGTCCGGGCCGGCGGTCACTTCTGGGGCGCGCAGACCTTCCCGGCGATCTGGATGTTCAGCGCCTCGAAGGTGTTCCAGGGCATCCGGGTCAGCAACGTCGACATCGTCGACCCGACGTACTCCGGGATCATGTTCCAGACCCAGTACATCGGCGGCCAGCCGGTCAACCCGATCAAGGACAGCGTCTTCACCAACGTCACCATCACCGGAGCGCAGAAGAGCGGTGACGAGTACGACGCCAAGTCCGGGTTCGCGATCTGGGCCAACCCGCTGCCGGAGGCCGGACAGGGTCCCGCGGTCGGCTCGGCCACCTTCACCAACCTGCAGATGAGCAACAACTACCGCGACATCGAGAACCCGACCAGCACGTTCACCATCGTCCGCAACTAGTCCACACCCGACTGGGCGTGCCCGCGCCACGGACGGCGCGGGCACGTTCGTACGATCCATCGGTGCACATCGAGTTCACCCATGCCCGCACCCGTGCGTACTTCCGCCGGGTCCTGGCCGCCGGCGCGGAGCGCAAGGCCCAGCCGTACGCCGTCGCCGCCGCCACCATCCTGGCGGTCGCGCTGCTGCTCGCCGTCGGCGGCGAGTTCAGCGCGAACGCCCTTCTGCTGGCCGTTCCACTGGCCGTCGCGGGACTGATCCCACTGGCGTTCGCCGGCCGGCTGTGGCAGCGCGCGATCACCGTGCCCGCCTCCCGGCTGACGCCGCGCACCTGGACCCTCACCGACGAGTCCTACACCTCGCGGATCGACGACTCGACCACCGAGATCGCCTGGGCCGACTTCGTGTCGTACCGCGCCACCGACGACGCCTACGTGCTGCGGCACCGCTCCGGGGCGACCTTCGACATCCCCCGCGAGCCGCTCACCGCCGGCCAGGACACCGAGCTGGCCGAATTTCTGCGCGCCGCACGATAGGGCGCTTGAAGGACCGGCCTACCGTCAAGGGATGCAACCCGATCCACGCGTCGCGCCCGGATGGCAGTACGAGACCCCACCGCGGACCGGGTGGTGGTATCTGATCCCGCTGTTCACCTGTGGATACGGCACTCCGGTGATGGTCATGGTCGCCGCCCTCAAGCTGCGGTCCCGGCTGCACGCGGCGCTGGCTCTCGGCTACTTCGCCGCGGTCCTCGCGCTCGTCGTGGCCCGGGCGACCGCCTCGACCGGTTACGACTCCGACGACGAGAACGCGGTGGTCGGCTTCGTCTCCCTGGTGCTGTGGATCACCGGGACGATCCATGTCGCGGCACTGCAGATGAGGGTCCGGGAGCGCTTCTTCCGCCGGGCCGCCGAGCGCCACCACGGGTTCGCCCACTACGCGCCGCTGGGCACCGGTGTCGACCCGGCGCTGGCCGCGGCACAGTGGCGGGCCGCCCGGCGCGAGGAGGCCCGCCAGTTGCAGGCCACGCAGCCCGCGATGGCGAACGAGCTGATGATCGGCCGCCCCGACCTGCCCGGCCGGCAGTACGACGACGGTGGCCTGGTCGACGTCAACCACGTCCCCGCCGAATGGCTCCACCGCTATCTCACCATCGACCGTGACCTGGCCGAGCGAATCGTCGAGGCCCGCGACCGGCACAACGGCTTCACCACCGCCGAGGAACTGGTCGTCTACTGCGACGGCCTCACTCCCGCCAAACTGGACCTGTTCCGCGACCGGTTGGTCTTCGTCCCCCGCTGACGCGGCACCCTCAGCCGTCGCCCAGCCACCCCGGACCCCGCGCATTCCCTGCGTGGGCGACGACTCGCCGGTCCGGCGCCGGTCGCCCGGCGCCGGACCGGGTTCAGGCGGCGACCGGGCGTGCGGCGCCGAGGATCGGGTCCAGCTCGTACATGCGGGCCTCGGCCAGGTCGAAGTACATGCCCGTCAGGCGGAGGCGACCGGCCGCCTCGGCGTCCCGGACCGTCGGGTAGGTACGCAGGTTGGCCAGCTGCCGGACCACGTTGTCGGTGCAGCAGCGTTCCTCGTCACTCACGTCGCTGAACCGGACACCGGAGTTGGCCAGCCAGTCCCCCAGCGCCGAACCCTCCCGGGCGGCGTCGCTCATCAGCGCCCGTACCGCGCCGCAGCCGGAATGGCCGCAGACGGTGATCGTGGTGACGCCGAGGATGTCGACGGCGTACTCGACGGCCGCGCCGACCGAGGTGTCACCGGCGGTGTGCGGCGGGACGATGTTGCCGATGTTGCGCACGCAGAACAGGTCACCCGGCCCGCTCGCGGTGATCAGATTGGGGACCACCCGGGAGTCGGCGCACGTGATGAAGAGCTGCTGCGGGCTCTGCCCGTCCCGGGCCAGGTCGGCCAGGTGCGGGCGGACCAGCGGCGCGACACTGCGCTCGAACTCGGCGATGCCGGCCGCCATGGCGTCGCGGCGCTGCTGGTCCATGTCCTGCCAGCGAGACCAGGAGCCGAGCAGCCGCGGGGTGCGTTTACCCTCGCCGAGCCGGCCCGAGGTGGCCTGATGGAACCAGGAGTCGTGCACCTCGCGGATGCTGACCGAACCACCGGCCCGCTCGTAGCCGGACCGCCAGTCGCGGATCGTCTCGAACGCCCCGTGATCCAGGTAGTCGAGATGCAGTTCGAGGTCGACGACCGCGCCGGGCGGCAGGGCACCCAGCTCGCGGCTGAGCCGCGCCGACTCGACGAACGACAGGGTGCCGTTGATGGTGACGAGCCATTCGCCGGGCGCGCGCTCGACCCGGCGGATCTCCGAGCGGGCGAGCCGCCACAGGATGAACACCGCGGCGGTGACCATGCCCAGGGCGACGCCGGTGAGCAGGTCGGTGACGACGACGCCGAGAGCGGTGATCAGGTAGGTGGGTAGTTCGCGGTGCCGGGCGTACGTGCGGATCTGACCGAGATCGACCAGCCGCAACCCGACGACGATCAGGACGGCGGCCAGCACCGCCATCGGAATGGTCTCCAGCAGGTCGGCGAAGAGCAGGACGAACGCCGCGATCCACAGGCCGTGCATGATCGCCGACGCGCGGGTCCTCGCGCCCGCCGCCACGTTCGTCGAGCTGCGCACGATCACCCCGGTCACCGGCAGGCCGCCGAGCAGGCCGGACGCGGTGTTGGCGACACCCTGGCCGACCAGCTCCCGGTTGAGCTCGGCGCGCGGGCCGTCGTGCAGCCGGTCCACGGCCACCGCGGAGAGCAGGGATTCGACGCTGGCGACGATCGCGATGGTCAGCACGGCGATGGTGATCTCGCGCAGCGGCGCGTCCGGCCAGGCCGGGCGGATCAGGCCGGACAGTGGTTCGTCCGGCAGGTCGACGCGGTCCACGTCGGCGTTCATCGCGGTGGAGAGAGCGGTCATCGACACCACGGCGACCAGCGCGGCCGGCAGCAGGGAGAAACGGACCAGACGCGGCCAGAGGACCAGGATCGCGACGGTGAGGACGCCCAGGACCGCGGCCGTCCCATGGTGGGTGGCGAGCTGGCCGGGCAGATCGACCAGGTTCCGCCAGGCCGAGCTCTGCGGTGAGCCGCCGAGCATCACGTGCACCTGGCTGAGCGCGATGACCAGGCCGATGCCGGCGAGCATGCCGTGCACGACGGCCGGGGACAGGGCCAGGGCGGCGCGGCCCAGGCGGGAGGCTCCGAGAGCGATCTGGACCAGGCCGGCGACCGCGACGATGGCGGCGGTGCCGGCGAAGCCGAAGTCGGCCACGGTGCCCGCGACGATCACGGTGAGGCCCGCTGCGGGGCCGCTGACCTGCAACGGGGCGCCGCCGAGGGCGCCCGCGACGATGCCGCCGACCACTGCGGCGACCAATCCTGCGAGTAGGGGCGCTCCCGAGGCCGCGGCGATGCCGAGGGACAACGGGATGGCGATCAGGAACACGACGATGGACGCCGGCAAGTCCCGGCGCAACAACTGCGTCAAGTCGGACATTTCGGCAATGTACCGAATGTTGGTTAACGGGTCATTACGTAAACGCCCCTTACAGAAAACCCACAGGAAGTGCGAAAACGGCGACCAAAACCCCGATCATGGGGTACGGCTGACGCGCTCATAGGAGTCGGTTGAGGTGTCCTCGTCGCCGTAGACCGTCAGGCCGGTGTCCGAGCAGATGTACGTCAGCGAGTACGACGTGGTCGGGTTGGTCACCTTGATCGACTGATTCTTCCCGTTGCGGGTCATCCTGTACGTCGGCCCACCGGAGAACCCGCTGCCGTAGAGCTTGCCGTTCCGGCTCTGGATCTTCGACTTCCGGAGTCCACGCAGCGTCTCGACATACTTGTTGCCCTTGATCGTCGCCGTCAGTGACGCCGACTTGCTGTAGTCCTCGGTCGCGTTGCCGTCCTCCCGGATCCGCAGGACCACGCCCCCCTTGCCGGTGAACATCTTGTCCACACCCTCGAAGTGGTTGATGACCTGGGTCGACACCGACCGCCAGGTGCCCACGAGGCAGGCGTCCAGATTCGGATTGACGGGTTTCACCGGTTGCGCCACGGCCGAGGCCGACACCGGAGCCGAGGGCACGGCACTCCCGGAACTCGGGGCGGCCGCGGCCGGCTCACCGCCGCCGGGTCCGTCCTCAGGCCAGAACAGTCGCAGCGAACCGCCCGCCAGCAGCACTCCGGCGACGACGGCGGCCACCGGCCACACCCGGACCGTCCGCACCCGGCGCGACACAGGCGGCGCCCCGGGATGAGCGGGCAGCGGCGTCACCGTGCGGCCTCGCGAGGCCGCCGCCCCGGGCCCGCGCAACGTCGCCGCCTCGGCGACCACCAGCCCCGTCGTGTCGTCGACCGCACTGCCCAGATCCACCGTCGCCACCGGAACGGCCGCCGCCTCCGGCCCCTCCCCGGCACCGACGGCCTCCGTCGTAGCGGCGGCCTCGGCTCCATCGCTGGAGCCCGCCGCGACAACCGTGGCCGTTTCCGAAGCGAAGGAAAGCGGATCCACGGAGGCCGGGACGGAGACGGTGGCGGAAGCAGCGGCCTCGGTGGCGGCAACGGCGGTGGTCACCGCAGGAGAGTCGGGCGAGGTGGCAGCGGGAGGAACGTCGGCCGGAGCGGCGCCGGAAGCGAGGGTGGAGACGGAATCGGGGTCAGGGGCGGGAGCGGCGACGGTGACCGGGTCGGGGTCGGGGGCTCCGGGTGTGGCCGGGGCGTCGGCGGACTGCTGGTGGGCCGTCGGTGCGGCGAGTGTCGGCGACGGAGCCACCAGGGTGCCCGGGAGGCCCTCCGGTGTGTCCTCGGGCCGCGTCTGCCGCAGCGGCCACCAACGAGGACGCCGCCGGGCCGGGGTGTCGGCGCCGGACGGGCCGGTCGCCCGGACCACGTTGGCCAGCAGCTCACGGGCCTGATCGGCGCCGAGCCGGCGGACCGGGTCCTTGTCGAGAAGGCCCTTGATCACCGGCCAGAGCCGGCCGGCGTGCGCCGGGGTCTCCGGGCGATGGTGCAGGATCGCGGCCAGCGTGGCCTGCGTGTCCTCGCGCTGGAACGGCGACCGGCCGGTGACCGCGGTGTACAGCGTGACGCCCAGTGACCACAGATCGGCGGCCGCGGTCGCGGGCTGCCCGTTGATCCGCTCCGGCGCCAGGTAGGCGGGCGACCCGACCATCTGGCCGGTCGCGGTGAGTGCCGTCGCGTCGTCGATCGCGGCGATGCCGAAATCGGTCAGCACCACCCGCCCCTCCTCCAGGAGGATGTTGGCGGGCTTGACGTCACGATGCGCGATGCCCTCGCGGTGGGCGACCCGGAGAGCGTCGAGCACGTGCAGACCGATCTCCGCGGTCCGGCCCTCGGTGAGCAGGCCGTGCTCGGCGATCGTCTCGGCGAGGGAACGGCCCTCGACCAGCTCCATCACGATCCACGGGGCGCCCTCGTCGGTGACGACGTCGTAGACGGTCACGATCGACGGGTGCCGGAGGCGGGCGGCGGCCTGCGCCTCCCGCAGCGTCCGCCGCACCTGCGGATCGGCGGGCCGGCCGGGCCCCCACACCTCCTTGAGCGCCACCTCACGGCCGAGCAGGGTGTCCTCGGCCTGCCAGACCGCGCCCATCCCGCCGCGGCCCAGCATCCGACCCAGCCGGTATCGCCCGGCGACCACCCGTCCCGACCCGACGCTCATGGCGTCGAATCTAACGGTTCCGATCCAGTGTGGATCAGACCTTCCACAGCTCCTGGTTGGCCTCGTAGATCTCGCGGAGGATGGCCGGCACGTCGTAGGTCAGCTTCCACTCGGGGTAGTGCTGCTCGAACCGGCCGGTGCCGCTGATCCACCACTGGTGGTCGCCCATCCGGTTCTGGTCGACATACTCCGTCTGGGCCTCGAGACCGGTGATCTCCTCAGCGATCTTGAAGGCCTCGATGTGCGAGCAGTTGGAGAACCGGCCGCCGCCCATGTTGTAGATCTCGGCGACCCGCGGGGCCTTGTGGAACGCCTCGAAAGCGGTGATCAGGTCGTGCGAGTGGATGGCGTCGCGGACCATCTTGCCCTTGTAGCCGAAGATCTTGTACGTCCGCTGCTCCATGACACAGCGCATCACGTAGGCCAGGAAGCCGTGCAACTCGGCCGCCGAGTGGCCGGGGCCGGTCAGGGTGCCACCCCGGAACACCGCCGTCGGCATGTCGAAGTAGCGGCCGTACTCCTGCACCATGATGTCGGCGGCCACCTTGGAGGCTCCGAAGACCGAGTGCATGCTGCTGTCGATCGACATGGTCTCGTCGATGCCGCCGTACCACTGGTGGTCTTCCGGCAGCTCCCAGCGGGTGTCCAGCTCGACCAGCGGCAGGGAGTTCGGCGTGTCGCCGTACACCTTGTTGGTCGAGGTGAAGATGAACGGGGCGTCCTTGGCGTGCCGGCGGGCCGCCTCCAGCATGTTGAGCGTGCCGACCGCGTTCACGTCGAAGTCGGTGAAGGGCTCGCGGGCGGCCCAGTCGTGGCTCGGCTGCGCGGCGGCGTGGATGACCAGGCCGACGCTCGACCCGAGACCGGCGAAGAGCTTGTCCAGCCCGTCGCGGTCACGGATGTCGACGTTGTGGTGCGTGTAGCGGTCGCCGACCTCCTTGACCAGCCGCTGCAGGTTCCACTGGGTGGAGCCGTCGGCGCCGAAGAAGTAGCCGCGCATGTCGTTGTCGACCCCGACCACGTCCATGCCCAGACCGGCGAAGTGCCGGACCGCCTCTGATCCGATCAGACCGGCCGATCCGGTGATGACGACAACGCTGCTCATTTCCTGACCTCCGGGTGTCGGGCGTCACCGGGAGAGTACCGGTGAGCTGGAGCAGTCTGACCGCCCGGTCGGTCGTGTCGTGATCGTCATGCTTGACCGTGGCACGAAATGGGCACGTCACCAATTCGCCACATCCGATGGGGAAGCTCCGACGGATACGGCTGTTTGATGTCGAATTCGTGAGGGCGGTCCCGATGACGGAGTCACTCCAGGCTGAACACCACCGCACCCCCGGCCGGGCCGCCCTGACGCTCGGCGTGGAGGAGGAGCTGCACGTCGTCGACCTCGGGACGCGGGAGCTCGTACCCCGTGCCCCGGAGATCCTGGACCGGCTGGACGCCGCGCACTTCTCCGCCGAGCTGCACCGCTCGGTCGTGGAGACCAACACGCCGGTCAGCAGCACCCTCGACGACCTGCGCACCGGCGTCGTGGCACGGCGCAGGGAGGCGATCCGGACGGCCGAGTCGCTCGGTCTGGGGCTGGTCGCGGCCGGCACCGTCCCGCTGGTCGACCTGGACGCTCTGCCGGTCACGCCGACGTCGCGCTACCAGCGGATGCTCCACGAGTACCAGATGCTCGTCCGGGAGCAGCTGATCTGCGGCGCCCAGGTGCACGTCGGCGTGCCGGACCGGGACGAGGCGGTCGCGGTGGCCCAGCGGGTCGCCCCGACGCTGCCGGTGCTGCTCGCGCTCTCCACCAGCTCGCCGTACTGGCTCGGCGAGGACTCCGGTTACGCCAGTGTCCGGTCGCTGGTGTGGATGCGCTGGCCGACCGCCGGCGACAGCGGGCCGCTGCACTCGGCGGCCGAGCACGAGGCGCTGGTCAGCGACCTGATCGCGTCGGGCACGATCAGCGACCCGAAGATGGTCTACTTCGACGTCCGCCCGTCGGCGCACGTGCCGACCGTGGAACTGCGGGTCACCGACGCCAGCCCGGATGTCGAGACGGTGATCCTGCTGGCCGGGATCTTCCGGGCGCTGGTGATGCGCGCGCAGGACGAGCACCGGGCCGGCCTGCCCCTCCCGGTGTCGCGGCCGCCGCTGCACCGGGCCGCGATGTGGCGGGCCGCCCGGTCCGGCCTGGAGGGCGATCTGCTGGATCTGCCGCGATCACCGGTTCCGGTGCCGGCTGCCGTCGCGGTGGAGCGCCTGATCGGCGAGCTGCGCCCGCAGCTGGAGGAGCTGGGCGACTGGGACCAGGTGTTCGACCTGACGCTGCGGGCGCTGAGCCGGGGCAGTTCGGCGGCACGGCAGCGGCGGGCGCTGGCCCGGCGCGGGCGGCTGTCGGATGTGGTGGACATGCTGGTGGCCGACACCCGCGGGGGCGTCACCGAGTCCGGTCCGGCCGGGCCTCCGGCACCGGCGTTGATCGAGGCGTACGTGGCCGACGGCGACGAGGCCTTCCCCGGCGGGCGGGTCGCCCCGGCGTACGCGGGGATCCTGCCGGTGCTCACCTCGCTGGGTGCGACCGGCCTGCGGCAGCGCGAAGACGCCCGGGACGACGAGCAGCGGGCCCGCGGCATCACGTTCAGTGTGGCCGGGGAGGCGGCGACCCGGCTGTTCCCGTTCGACCTGGTGCCCCGGATCGTGCCCGCCGCCGACTGGTCGGAGCTGAGCAAGGGCCTGGTCCAGCGGGTGCGGGCGCTGAACGCGTTCCTCGGTGACGTCTACGGTGACCGGCAGGTGGTGGCCGACGGGATCGTGCCGGAGTGGGTCATCGACGGATCCCCGGAACTGCGGGCCAGCGGTGCCCTGATCAGCCGGCCCGCCGTGCGTACCCAGGTGGCGGGTGTCGATCTCGTCCGCGACGGGGACGGTAAGTGGTGCGTGCTGGAGGACAACCTGCGGGTGCCGTCCGGAATCGCCTATGCCATGCAGAACCGGCGCCTGACCTGGAGCGTCCTGCCCGAGCTGCCCCGCCCGGCCGCGCTGATCTCCGTCGAGGACACCCCGAAGCTGCTCAAACAGGCGCTGCTGGACGCGGCCGGCCCGGCGGCCGGTGACGATCCGGCGATCGTGGTGCTCAGCCAGGGGCCGGACGACTCGGCCTGGTTCGAGCACCGGATGCTGGCCGAGGCGATGGAGGTGCCGGTCGTCCGCAGCACCGAGCTGTTCGTCGACGAGGGCCGGGTGTGGCGGCTGAAGAACGGCCACCGGTACCCGGTGGACGTCATCTACCTGCGGATGGGCGAGGACAGCCTGGTGCACTCCCCCGGCGCGGACGGCATGCCGCTGGGCCCGAGCCTGGTGTCGGCGTTGCACGCGGACACCATCGTGCTGGCCAACGCGCTGGGCAACGGGATCGCCGACGACAAGGCGGTGTACGCCTACGTGCCCCGCCTGATCGAGTACTACCTGAACGAGAAGCCGCTGCTGGCCGACGTGCCGACCTACCTGTGCGGCATCCCGGACCAGCGGGCCGAGGTGCTGGCCCGCCTGGACGAGCTGGTCTGCAAGCCGGTCGACGGCTACGGCGGCGACCGGATCGTGATCGGCCCGCACGCGACCGCCGACGAACTGGCCGCGCTGCGCCGGCAGATCCGGACCGCCCCACACCGGTGGGTGGCCCAGGAGGTGGTGAACCTCTCCACCCATCCGGTCTTCGACGGTCACCGGCTCGCGCCGCGGCACGTCGACCTGCGGGCCTTCGTCTTCACCGGCCGGGAGTCGGTGGTCGCGCCGGCCGCCCTGACCCGGGTCGCCCCGGCCGGCAGCATGATCGTCAATTCCTCACGCGGCGGCGGCTCGAAGGACACCTGGCTGCTCGGATAGAAGGAGGATTTTATGTGCGGGATCGCCGGAGAGATCTGTTACGGCGACCGGCGGGCGGACACCGAGGCGATCCGGCGGATGCTGCCCTGTCTCGAGTCCCGGGGCCCCGACGGTGGCGGGCTCTGGGACGGCGGCCGGATCACTTTCGGCCACCGCCGCCTGAAGATCATCGACCTGTCGGAGGCCGGCGCCCAGCCGATGACCGACGAGAGGCTGCGGCTCACCGTGGTCTTCAACGGCTGTATCTACAACTACCGGCAACTGCGTGACGAGCTGACCGGGTACGGCTACACGTTCTTCTCGACGTCGGACACCGAGGTGATCCTCAAGGCGTACCACCGGTGGGGCGCGGACTGCGTCACCCGGTTCCTCGGGATGTTCGCCTTCGCGGTCGCCGAGCACGACACCGGCACGGTCATGCTGGCCCGCGACCGGCTCGGGATCAAGCCGATGTACCTGGCCGAGTCGCCGGGCCGACTGCGGTTCGCCTCGACGCTGCCGGCGCTGCTCGCGGCCGGCGGGGTGGACACCGGCATCGACAAGGTCGCGCTGCACCACTACATGACGTTCCACTCGGTGGTGCCGGCGCCGCGGACCATCCTGTCCGGGGTGCGCAAACTGCCGCCGGCCACGGTCCGGGTGATCCGCGCCGACGGCACGTCGACCGAGCGGGTCTACTGGGAGGCCCGGTTCGACCGATCTCTCGAGGAGGCCGATTGGACCGCGGCGGTACGGGAGAGGCTGCGCCTGGCCGTCGAGCGGCGGATGGTCGCCGACGTGCCGGTCGGGGTGCTCCTGTCCGGCGGGCTGGACTCGAGTTTCATCGTGGCACTGCTGGCCGAGCAGGGTCAGAAGGGGCTCACCACGTTCAGCATCGGGTTCGACTCCGGCGGTGGGGAGAGCGGCGACGAATTCGAGTACTCGGATCTGATCGCCAAGAAGTTCGGCACCGAGCACCACCAGATCAGGATCGGTCAGGACCGGTTCCTGCCGGCGGTGCAGCGGACCGTGGCGGCGATGAGCGAGCCGATGGTGAGCCACGACTGCATCGCCTTCAACCTGCTCAGCGAAGACGTTGCGAAACAGGTCAAGGTCGTGCAATCTGGGCAGGGAGCGGACGAGATCTTCGCCGGCTACAGCTGGTATCCGCCGCTCGCCGGTGTGCCCCGCGACCAGGCCGCCGCGGCCTACGCCAGGGAATTCTTCGACCGCCCGCACAGCGACCTGACACGGCAGCTCAACCCGGCATGGCTGCCGGACGGCGACGTCAGCCGCGCCTTCGTCGAGGAGAGCTTCGCCCGGCCCGGCGCCACCACCGCCGTCGATGCCGCGCTGCGCCTCGACTCGCAGGTGATGCTCGTCGACGACCCGGTCAAGCGGGTGGACAACATGACTATGGCGTTCGGGCTGGAGGCGCGCGTACCGTTCCTGGATCACGAGCTGGTGGAGATCGCGGCGGCCTGCCCGCCCGAGCGGAAACTGGCCCGCGACGGCAAGGGAGTGCTCAAGGACGCGGCCCGCGGGCTGGTCCCGGACGAGGTCATCGACCGGCCGAAGGGCTACTTCCCGGTGCCGGGGATCCGGCACCTGGAGGGCCCGGTGCTCGACCTGGTGCGCGAGGCGTTGCACGCGCCGGCCGCCAGGGAACGTGCGCTGTTCCGCCCGGAGTACGTGGAGGCGCTCCTCGCCGACCCGAACACCCCGCGCACCACGCTCGGGGCGAACCAGTTGTGGCAGCTCGCGCTGCTGGAGATGTGGTTGCAGCAGTTGTAGACAGGGGGAACCTCTTGGAAGGCCAGCTCCACCGCGTCGACGTGACCGTGCTGCCCGCCGGGTGGCATCCGCTCGGATCGGAGATCGCCGGCAACTGGTCGCCGGCGCTGTCACCGGACGGACGGCACATGGCGTACGTCTCCGACCGTGGCGGTGTGCCCGCCGTCTGGGTGCAACCGGTCGGCAGCGAGCTGGCCTTCCGCGTCGGCACCGGGCCCGAGCCGGTCTCGGCGGTGCGATGGTCGTCCGGCGGCGGGTGGCTGGCCTGCCAGATCGCCCCCGGCGGCGCGCCGCGGCAGGAGGTGTGGCTGGTCCGGCCGGACGGCTCCGACCTGCACCAGGTCGCCGGGTTCGGTGCCGACACCGCGGACAACATGCGGTGGCTGCCCGGGCGGCCGGTCCTCGCCCTCACCGAGAACCTCACGACCGCCGTCCTGATCGACGTCACGGCCGGGACCAGGACGGTGGTCACCGCGGGCGATCTGGTCACCCTTCTCGACGTGGACCCGGCGGGACGCTTCGCGCTTCTGCGGTACGGTCCCCGCGGCGCCCGCCAGATCATGCTGCGTGACCTGGCCCTCGGCACGGAGAAACCGGTCACCCGAGGCGAGCGGGCGATCTTCAGCCCCGGTGGTGGCTGCGTCTACGCCCTGAGCCAGGACGGCGAGTTCCCCGCCCTGCTCCGGATGGCCGGCGACGCCGTCGAGGTGCTGGCCCAGTCCCCGCGCTCCCTCTCCGACCTTCCTGGCTCCCCCTCCGGCCTCCCGCACCCCACCTCCGACCTTCCCGGCTCCCCCTCCGGCCTCCCGCGGGAGATCGAGGACTTCGCGGTGACGGCCGATGGCCGTACCGCCGCGTTGTTGTGGAACGTCCGGGGCGGCGAATCGGAGGTCGCGCTGATCGATCTGGACCACGACGGTGATCGCGGCCCGGTCGCCGTCGCGCCGCTGCCCGGTCCGGTGGCCGGCGACCTGGTGTGGAATTTCGACGGATCAGCACTCGGGTTCACCGCCGAGGGACCGGGGCAGCCGCACGGCGTCTGGGTGTGGCGGCGCGGCACCCGACGGGTCGAGGCGGTCTCCGCGGAGCCGGCGTCGCCCGGCGCGATCCGTCCCGAGCTGCGGGCCTTCCCGGCGCACGACGGCCTGACACTGACCGGCTGGCTGTTCACGCCGCGCACCCCCGGCCCCCATCCCACCGTGGTGTGGCTGCACGGCGGCCCGGAGGCGCAGGAACGTCCGGGCCACGGCCCGCTCTTCCAGTCGCTGACCGACCGGGGCATCGCTGTCTTCGCCGCCAACGTGCGCGGTTCGTCCGGTTTCGGGCGCTCGTTCGTCGACGCCGACAACGGTGCGCTGCGGCACGCCGCGATCGAGGACGTCCGGACCTGCGTGGAGTATCTGCGCGGCGCCGGGATCGCCGGCCGGATCGGCGTGATGGGCCGCTCCTACGGTGGCTATCTCACGCTGGCCGCGCTGACCTGGTTCCCCGGCCTGTTCGACGTCGGCGTCGACATCTGCGGCATGTCGGACTTCGCCACCTTCTACCACCACACCGAGCCGTGGATCGCGTCGGCGGCGGTGAGCAAATACGGTCACCCGGTCCACGACGCCGCACTGCTGCGCGAGCTGTCCCCGATCCACCGGATCGACCGGCTGCGCGCTCCGCTGCTGGTGGTGCACGGCGCCAACGACTCGAACGTCCCGGTGATCGAGGCCGAACAGGTGGTCGCCGCCCTGGCCGCCCGCAACCACCCACACCGCTATCTGCTCTTCCCCGGCGAGGGTCACGAACTGCTGCACCGGGCGGCCCGGGCCGAGTTCCTCCGCGAGACCCTCAGCTGGCTGGAGACGCACCTTACTGAGTGAGAAGACGCACGTTGCCGGGGGTGTGGGTAACGGAGAAGGGTGGTAGGCGCACGTTACCCGGCACTGTGGAAGGCGTCTGATGGCCCTGCGTCTGATGGCCCTGCGTCCCTGGGCGGTGTGGGCCGCCGGCCTGGCCGCGTACACGGTGGCGGTGCTGCACCGCAGTTCGCTCGGGGTGGCCGGGCTCGACGCCCAGGAGCGGTTCGGGGTCGGTGCGAGCGCGCTGGCCGTCTTCGCGGTCCTTCAACTGCTCGTCTACGCCGGGCTGCAGATCCCGGTGGGACTGCTGCTGGACCGGTTCGGGTCGTTGCGTCTCGTGCTGGCCGGGGCCACGGTGATGGCGTCCGGTCAGGTGCTGATGGCGTTCACCGACGGCCTGGGCGGGGCGATCCTGGCCCGGGTGCTCGTCGGCGCGGGTGACGCGATGACGTTCATCAGCGTGCTGCGCCTGGTGCCGCACTGGTTCCCGGCGAGACGGGTTCCCGTGCTCACCCAGTTGACAGGGCTCATGGGGCAGCTGGGGCAGGTCCTCTCGGCCGTGCCTCTCGCCGCTGTGCTCGCCGGGGCGGGCTGGACGACCGCGTTCCTCGGCACCGCCGGTGTCGGGGTGTTCGTGGCGCTGGTGGCGCTGGCCACTCTGCGGGACACTCCGGAGCGGCGGGTCAGTGGCGCGTCGGTGAGCTGGCAGCGGCTCGGCACCGACCTGGGCAGCTCATGGCGGCACCCGGGCACCCGGCTGGGGCTGTGGGCGCATTTCACCACCCAGTTCACCGGCACGGTGTTCGCGCTGATGTGGGGTGTGCCGTTCCTGGTCGCCGGGCAGGGGCTGAGCCGGGCCACGGCCGGTGTGCTGCTGACCGTGTTCGTGGTGACCGGCATGCTGGCCGGCCCGGTCCTCGGCATGCTCACCCAGCGGCACCCGCTGCGCCGGTCCTGGCTCGTGCTGGGCATCGTGGCGATCAACATGACGGCGTGGGCGGTGGTGATCGCGTGGCCCGGGCGGGCTCCGCTGCCGCTGCTGGTGGCCCTGGTGATCGCTCTCGGCCTGGGCGGCCCGGGTTCGATGATCGGGTTCGACTTCGCCCGCAGCTTCAACCCGCCGAGCCGGCTCGGCACGGCGACCGGTGTGGTCAACGTGGGCGGGTTCGTGGCGTCGCTCGTGACGATCGAGCTGATCGGCCTGATCCTCGACTACCGCACCGGCGGCGGTAACGACTATCACATCGACGATTTCCGGGTCGCGATGTCGGTGCAGTTCCTGGTGGCCGCGGCCGGTGTCGCGGGCATCCTGCGGACCCGGCGGCTGACCCGGCGTCACGTCGCGGCCGAGACGGCGGGTTTAGCGACCTCCACGGAGGTAAAGGCTTCCTGATCCGCGCACAACGACGTCCGACGAACCGCGCGTGTGGACGCGCGGGACGGCGCGGTCGGAGAGCAGGGGTCAGGAGGATATGTCTGAGCAGGCAGCGGGCCGTTTCTGGTCCGGTATCGATGTTCCGAAGACGGTCGCGGGCACGCTCGCGGCCGTCTCGGCGGCGGTTCTCGGCTCGTTCCTCGGGGTCGCGGGCACGCTGATCGGGGCGGCGCTGGCGAGTCTGATCAGTTCGATCGGGACGGAGATCTATCACCGGTCGATCAACCACGGTACGAAGCGGCTGCAGTCGGCGTTCGTGATCGCCCCCGCCGCGGTCGGCACACCATCGGTCGAGGCCGCCGACGCTTCCGGCGAGGTCGCCTCCACCAGCGCGGCCACGACCGGGAGCACAGCCGACCGCAGGATCCATTGGAAGCGGATCGCGCTCGTCACCGGCGCCTTCTTCCTGCTGGGGATGGGTGTGCTGACGACGGCGGAGATGTTCGCCGGCCGGTCGGCGGCGGATGTGACGAGCGGCCGCGACACCGGCAGCCCGACCATCCTGTTCGACACCGCCGGTGCGAACAGCGACGACGACCAGCAGCAGCCGGTCGTGACCCCGTCGGACAGCCCCGCCACCGGCACGACGACCGAGGCACCGGCACCCACCGGCCCGGCCGCCACCGCCACCACCACCCCGGCCGAGCCGGCCCCGACGACCGAGGGCCCGGCGGCGACGACCCCCGCGGAGACCGGGGCTCCGGAGCAGAATGAGACCGGCGGCGGAAGCGGCACGGAGCAGGAGCAGCCGGCCGAGACCACAGGAGAGTGAGCATGGACGTCCGGGACATCCTGAAGGACGGCTACGGCCGGTTGCCGGAGACGATCGAGGCCGCCGTCCGTGATCTCACGCCCGAGCAGCTGCGCTGGGCACCGCGAGCGGGGGCCAACTCGATCGGCTGGCTGGTCTGGCACCTGACGCGGGTCCAGGACCACCATCTCACCGCGGTCATCGGTGGCGAGCAGATCTACGTCACCGGTGACTGGGGGCCACGGTTCGGGTTGAAGAGCGATCCGGACGACACCGGGTACGGGCACACCGCCGACCAGGTGCGGACAGTCGCGCCGGAGAGCTGGCAGACCCTCACCGGTTACTTCGGGGCCGTGCTCACCCGTACCGTCGCGTGGTTGGAGACATTGACCCCCGCGGACCTGGACCGGATCGTCGACCGTGCCTGGGATCCGCCGGTGACCCTCGGGGTCCGCCTGGTCAGCGTGCTGGACGACGACGCCCAGCACGCCGGACAGGCGGCCTATGTGCGCGGGATCCTAGGCTGACGCCGGTTCGGAGAACGGCAGCCTGATCAGGAAGCGGGTGTCGCCGGGCTGCGACTCCACCTGGATGTCACCGCCGTGGCCGTTGACCACGATGCGGTACGAGATGTCCAGGCCCAGCCCGGTGCCCTCACCCACCGCCTTCGTGGTGAAGAACGGCTCGAAGATGCGTTTGCGCACCTCGGGCGTGATGCCGGGGCCGGTGTCACCGACCGAGACGACAAGCCGGTCGTCGTCCCGGAAGGTACGGATCGTCAGCGTCCCGGCCCCGCTCATGGCCTGGACCGCGTTGTCGATGATGTTGGTCCAGACCTGGTTGAGCTCGGCCGGATGAGCCGGGATCTCGGGCAGGTCGCGGTCGTACTCCTTGACCACCCGCACCCCCTCGCCGATCTTGTGACCGAGCATGACCAGCGTGCTGTCCAGGCCGACGTGCACGTCGATCCACTGGTGGGCGGCCCGGTCCACGTGGGAATACTGTTTGGCCGCGTGCACCAGGCTGGACACCCGGCCGGTGGCGTCCTCGATGTCGCTCATCAGCTGCTCGGTCTCCAGGGCGTAACCGATCCAGTGGATCGCCTGGTCCAGCAGCTCCGGGGAGCCGAGCCGGGACTCCAGCTCGGTGAGGCACTCGGTGTCGATACCGCCCTGCGCGAAGACCGGAGCGACGTCCCAGCCGCTGGTGATGTTCCGATCGTCCATCCAGTCGCCGAGCTCGTCCTCCAGGTCGGCGGTCTGCATGGCGGTCAGCGCCGGAGCCTTCGCGGCCCGTTCGATGACCTCCTCCTGCAACTCGAGCAGGGCCACCAGCCGGTCCGGGGCGACCTTGCCGGCGGCCAGCTTGCCGAGTTTCATCCGCATGGCGGCGACCCGCTGACGCAGCGCACTCGTGGCCCGGGCCGCGGCGGCGGCCGGATTGTTCAGCTCGTGCATGAGACCGGCCGACAGGGCACCGAGTGCGGCCAGGCGCTGCCGCTCGCCGATCGCCGCCTGGGAGCTGCGCATCCCCAGGGCGAGGCCTTCGAGCAGGTGGATCGCCATCGGGAACCAGTCACGCATGAGCGAGCCGAAGTCGTCGGCGGACAGCACGAAGAACTCGGCGTCGGTGATCGCCCGCATCGACGCCTGATAGGTGCGGGGCACCCCGTCCTCCCGCAGGTACGCCTGGGTCGCACCCATGTAGACGCCACGCTGCTCGGTCCGGGTGGTGGTGACCTCGTCCTGCCCGACCCGCCGGGTCAGCGTGATCGTGCCGTGCAGCAACACGAAGAACGAGACGGCCGGGTCGCCCTCGCGCAGCACCAGGCCGCCGCCGGGAACCCGCATGGTGCAGCCGTGCTCGGCGAGCCAGGCCAGCTGCTCGTCGGTGAGCTTGGCGAAGAGGAAGAGCGAACGCAGGTCCCCGGTGGTGAGCCGGCCGGGCTCGCAGGGTTCGAGACGGATCTCGTCGGTGGTGTCGGACATGATTACTGAGCCCTCCGGTCATGCCCTCGCGGCCCTTGCTTCGCTGCGGTGCACTCGGTCATGACTATGCCTCCAGATAGCGGTGGACCAGCGCGACGGCCATCGCACCCTCGCCGACCGCCGAGGCCACCCGTTTCACCGAGCTGGCCCGGACGTCGCCGGCCGCGAAGATGCCGGGGACACTGCTCTCCAAGTAGAACGGATCCCGGTCCCGATCCCATCCCCGCGGACGCTCCCCGTTCGCCAGCAGATCGGTGCCGGTCCGGATGAAGCCCTTGTCGTCCCGGAGAAGGGTGTCACCGAGCCAGTCGGTCCTCGGCTCGGCCCCGATGAACACGAACAGGTAGCCGCACTCGACTGTCGCCTTCGTCCCGTTCTTGCTGTCGCAGATGGTGATCGCCTGCAGGTGGCCATCACCCTGCGCGCCGATCACCTCGCAACGGGTCCGCACCTCGATGTTCTCCACCTGCGCCAGCTGCTGGATCAGGTAGTACGACATCGACGCCTCGAGCGAGTCGCCGCGGACCAGCAGGGTGACGCGGCGGGCGTACCGCGAGAAGAACAGTGCCGCCTGACCGGCCGAGTTGGCGCCGCCGACGATGTAGACGTCGGTGCCGGCGCAGGCCGGCCCCTCGGTGGCGGCCGAGCCGTAGAAGACACCCGACCCGGTCAGGCCGGCGACACCCTCGGCGACCAGCGGACGGTACGACACACCGGTCGCCAGCAGCACGGCGTGCGCCGACACCTCGCCCCCGTCGGCGAAGGTGAGCGTGCGGGCCGACCCGTCGGTACGCAGCCCGACGACCTCACGGGTGCTGATCGTCTCGGCGGCGAACTTGTCGGCCTGCCGCCGGGCCCGGTCGGTGAGCTGGGCGCCGGAGATGCCGTCCGGGAAGCCCAGATAGTTCTCGATCCGTGAGCTCTGACCGGCCTGCCCGCCGACCGCCTGCCGCTCGATCAGCAGCGTCTTCAGGCCCTCCGACCCGCCGTAGACGGCGGCGCCCAGCCCGGCCGGCCCACCGCCGACGATGATCAGGTCGTAGAAGTCGCGCCCCGGATTGGTGGAGAGCCCGGCCACCTCGGCGACCTCCTGCACGCTCGGCCGGGACAGCGCCCGCCCGTCGGCCGTCACCACGAGCGGCACCGCCTCCGGCCCGGCCTCGGCCGCCTCCAGCAGGCGGCGGCCCTCCGGCTCGTCGGCGCCGAAATATTTGTACGGCACCAGGTTGCGGGCCAGGAAGTCACGGATCTGGAAGGACGGCTCGCTCCACCGGTGCCCGACCAGGCGGATGTCCGGCAGCTCCTGCTCGCCGGTCGCCTCCCAGGAGTCGAGCAGCGAGTCGAGCACCGGATAGAGCTTCTCCTCCGGCGGGTCCCACGGCTTCAGCAGGTAGTGATCGACGTCGACCAGGTTGATCGCCTGGATCGCGGCGTCGGTGTCGGCATAGGCGGTGAGCAGTGCCCGCCGCGCGTGCGGGAACAGGTCCATCGCCTGCTCCAGGAACTCGATGCCGTTCATCTGCGGCATCCGGTAGTCGGCGAGGATCACCGCGACCCGCCCGCCGCGCAGTTTCAGCTCGCGCAGCACCTCCAGGGCCTCGTCGCCGGAGGAGGCGCGGACCACCCGGTACCGGTCGGCGTAGCGGCGGCGCAGGTCACGTGCGATGGCGCGGGAGACGGACGGGTCGTCGTCGACCGTGAGGATCGCGGCTTGGCCCATTGATCTGTCCTCAGCTCTCGGAATGGCGTTCGAGATAGCCCGCCACGAACGGGCAGGTGGCGATGACCGTGAGATCGCGTGACCGGGCGGCGGCGAGAGCGGCGGCGGCCAGGCGGCCGGCCAGCCCACGACCCGAGAACGCCTGGTCGATCTCGGTGTTCAGTAGCTCGATCTGTCCGGGTTTCATGGCGTATTCGAGTGTTCCAACGGTCTCTCCGCTGATCAGCACCTCGTAACGATGACGCTCGAAACTGTCGACGACCACCGCGTCCGCCGGATCGAGCGCGACCGCCGACGCGCTGCCCTCCACCCGCAGCTTGCGACGGGCCCGCTCATAGAACGAGGTACGGCCGAAACGGATCACCCGGGCAGCCTCCCGGACCGGGGTGATCTCCAGCCGGTCCCCGGCCGAGGCGTGCCCCTCGATGATCCCGTCCACCTCGATCGCCAGCCGTCCACTGGTCGGCAGCACATCCAGCGCCAGCTGCTCCGACGTGTCCACCACCAGCGACCGGTTGAACGACGAATGCGCCGCCGCCGCGGACACGATCAGCGCCTGCACGTTCGGCGAGACGATCGGGCCACCCGCGGAGAAGCTGTACGCCGTCGACCCGGTCGGCGTCGACACGATCACCGCGTCCGCCGCGTAGTTGACGAAACCACTGCCCTCCACCCGGATGCCGACCGCCGCCAGCCCGTGCCCCGGCACCCGGACCAGGGCGACATCGTTGAACGCCGACACCACCCGCCCGTCCGGCAGCGTGGTGCGCACCGCGGTCCGCGACTCGATCGTGAAACGGTGCTCGTCGATCGCCGACAACGCGTCCCCGAGCCCCGCCAGATCCACCTCGGCGAGAAACCCGAGCCGCCCCACGTTCACCCCGAGGACCGGCGTCTCCCGCCCCTCGACCAGGCGCATCGTGCGCAGCATCGTCCCGTCGCCGCCGAGACTGACGAGCAGCCCCGCCCGCTCCACCATCTCCTCGGCCCCGACCGCCACCGCCGTGCAACCGTTGATCCGGCTCACCTCATCGGGCAGACCGAGAACGGTCACCCCACGCTCGGCGGCCCAGCCGGTGATCGCCTCGATCGCGGAGCCGCAGTCGCGCCGCGGATGCAGCACCAGCCCGACAACCTTGACCATGCCCATGCGGGCAAGCCTTCCATGCCGGCGGCACGAATCACATCAGCCCGCCGCCACCCGCGCGGTGAACGCCGTGAGGTTCGTCATGGCCCGATCGATCCGCTCGGCCAGAGTCAGCGTCTCCTCCCGTTTCACCAGGCGCATCCGCGGCTGCCGCCGCCCCCGCAGATACAGCGAACAGGCCAGGTCAGCGCAGAGATACTCACCGACACTGTTGCCGTTGCGCCCGGCCGCACCCGCCAGCGGCGCGACGAACAACGCCACCCCCGACGACGCGTGATCGGTCAGGCAGACACGGCACATGCTGGACCGCATCGCGCTCGCCCGCCGCGGCTCGGGCCGGCGCAGCACCAGCCCGGTCAGACGGTCACCGTCCGGCACGACCAGCAGAGCCCGCAACGGCGCACCCGGGTCGGTCCAGCCGAGAAAATCCAGATCGCTCCAGGGAATGTCGCCGCCCGAAAAACCGGCCGGCATCCGGATCCGGGCGGCCTCGCCACGGCTGCAGTTCACGAAAGAGCCCCGGATCTCCTTCTCGTCAAGCGCGCGCATTCCGGCGACGCTATCGACCGGGCCGCCGCCGGTCATCCGCTTTTCCCACCCCCGCTCACCAATCCGTTCCCCGGCGTCTCCCCCACCCGCCCGGTCTCGACCGGCCCACCCACCGGAAGCGGTGGCCGATCGGGCAAGATCCGGCGGGGAGGTCACCGGCTGTCGTCGTGTGTGCACTCGTCACCGCGGTGGCGCGGTCGGCCTCCGCCGTCGCCCGACCATCGGCCGTGCACCGGGGGGCGGCCGCACCGATGGCCCCGAACGCGGCGGGGTCGGGTCAACGACGGGTGGCCAACGCCAGGAAACGGTCGGGGATGTCCTCGTAGCGGTGTAGGTGCCACCCTGCGGTGGCCAGCAACGGGCCGAGGCGTTCTTCGGAGAGGGGCTCGCCGGGGCGCAGGGTCCGGCCGTGGCGGGCGGCCAGCTGGGCTCGGCCGGTGGGGTGGAAGATCGCCAGGGTGCCGCCGGGGCGGGTCACCCGGGCCAGTTCGGTCAGGCCCGCTACCGGGTCGGGGAGATGGTGGACAAGGCCGGCCGCGAAGATCACGTCGGCCGCGGCGTCGGTGACCGGGAGGTGGCGGGCGTCGGCGAGCAGCAGGGTGGCGCATTCGTCGCGGGCGGCGGCTCGGGCCGCGCTGAGCATGCCGGGGGTGAAGTCGAGACCGGCGACCCGGCCGGTGGGGCCGACGGCGGCGGCCAGGGCGGGCAGCGCACGGCCGGTGCCGCAACCGATGTCCAGGACGACGTCGCCCGGTCGCACCCCGGCCAGCCGGACCGCCTCCGTGTAGCGCGGGATGTCGTCGCCGAACTTCGTGTCCCAGTCGGCGGCGCGGGCGGCGAAGAACGCCCGGCTCTCCGACAGGTACCACCGGTCCACGTGGGCCAGGTCGGGATGCACGTGCCGGATCACCGGCCAGTCGGGGTCACGGTGGTCGATGACGACCTGGGCACGACGTTCGCCGTCGCCCTCGGCGAACCGGTGGCGGGGGCCGCCGCGCAGATACACCAGGATGCGGTCGGTGGCCGGCTCCAGGACGTTGAGCGCCGAGTCGGACAGCCCTCCGCCGGGGCCGATCAGACCGAGCACCGCGTCGACGCTCCAGGCGCGTGCCGTGGACGGGAACGCGGCGGCGAGACGGGACGCGAACTTCGCCGCGGCACCCGGATCGCCGCCGTCGACGATCACGGTGAGCGGGGCACGCGGCGCCAGGACCTCGGCGAGCAGTGCGGTGACTTCGGCGATGCGTTCCGGCACGACCCCAGCATGACGTCGGGGTGTGACGTGCGCAACGGCGGAAGGGTGGCACTTTTTGTGCCGATTTGACGCTCACGGGACGAGGTGGATCTGCACATTCCCGAAGACCCGCCACAGAGCGGTCGGAACGCCGACAGCCCGGCCGTCCCCCGGAACCGGCCGGCGGGGACCGGAGTCGTAGCGATGACATCGGAGGCCGCGGACATCGCCGAACCCGGCGGTTCCGCATGCAGTGAGCGGAGGGGAACGATGCGGGGACTCGTCACCGTCCTGATGGCCGGCGTGCTGGCAGCCGGAGGTTGCGCAGGGGCGTCACCGGGGACGAACGACACGGGACCGGGCGGCGGACCCGGACCGGGCGCGTCGGCGGGCGGCGGACAGAGACAGGGCGACGGAGCCGGGAACGGGACGGCTGGCGGAACCGGGAACGGCGACGGGACCGGGACGGGTGACGGGGCCCAGGCGGGGCTCGTCGAGCTCAAGGTGGCCGTGGACGAGTCGCTGGCCGAGGCGTTCGTCGAGGTGGAGCGCGGGTTCGAGGCGCAGTATCCGAATGTCGAGGTCGTTCTCTCGTACGGCGAAGGGCTGGATCTGGCCGATCGCATCGCCGGCGGTGCGGCCGCGGACGTCTTCGCCAGCGACGATCCTTCTGCGGTGCAGAGGGTGGGTCTCAACGCCGAGCCGGTCGCGGTCGGGCGGGTGAGCCTGGTGCTGGTGAAGCCCGGGAAGGGCGCCGATCTCGTTGCTTTCGTCCGGGACGGCGCGGGTCGGCGGATCCTGATCGATTCCGGCCTGGCTCGGCCCTAGGAATGATCGGCCCAGGGATGACCCCCCCGGGCGCTCAGGAACGGGCCGCGCGGTCCGACCAGGACCGTCCGGTGGCCAGGTTGACCGCGCCGCCGTCGAGGACCGCCCGGTGCACGGCGCGGGCGAGCGGCGCGCCCCACCGCGACCGCGGCCCTCCGTAGGCGGCCGGCGGGCCGTCGAGCGGGCAGAGCACACAGACCGCGTCGGTGGCCGTCCCGGTGGCGGCGAGCCCGAGGTCGGTGAGGGCCTGCGCCTTGGCCTCGGTGGCGGTGGCGACCGCGTTGATCAGCGCGCCGTCGGCGAGGCGCTGCGGCACCCAGACGACGATGTTGACGGTGCCGGGGCGGTGATCGACGCCGGACCCGGAATCGGCAGCGGGGCGGTGATCGAAACCGGACTCAGCCGACGCCGCCTGGATCGGGGCGCCGAGACCGACGGTGGCGTGGACCTGGACGTCGTCGTCGCGGACGTGAACGGCGTCGGCCACGTCGACGCCGGTGAGCAGCCCGATCCCGGGGCCGGTCAGGCCGAGGCCGGCGGCGAGCGAGGCCAGGTGGGCGTCCGGGTCGGGGCGGGCGTAGGACATCGCGACCGACGCGTTGATCAGCCATTCCCGGGGGCCGGCACCGCCGCCGAGGACGGCGCTGGAGACGGCGAGCAGCGGTTCCGGGAAGCGCCAGAGCAGCAGGGGGACGTCGAGGCCGTCCTCCCGGCGATGGGTCAGCGACGGTTCGGCGAACACGGCCGGCTATCTACTTCCACTCGGAGGCGAGGACGGCCCAGATCTCGGTGTCGTTGCGGACACCGTTCCACGGGTAGGCCTCGCGCAGCAGCGCCTCCCTGGTCATGCCGAGCCGGCGGGCCACGTCGGAGCTGTTGGTGTTGTCGGGGTTGCAGTGCCACTCGGCGCGGTGCAGGCCCCGGGTCCGGAAGGCCCAGTCGATCAGCACCCGGGCCGCCCGGGTGACCAGGCCACGGCCGGTCGCCGACGGCTCCAGCCAGACGCCGAGCTCACAGTTGCCGACCTTGGCGTCGAACGCCACGAACATGGTGCCGCCGACCAGGACCCCGTCGAGCCAGATGCCGAACAGCCGCTGCCTGTCCTTGGCGGCGTTGTCCGCGTACCGCTGGAGGGTCGCGGTGGCGCTGGCCAGGTCGGTGCTGACGCTCGCCCAGGGGATCCACGGGTCGAGCGTGGCACGGGCCCGGTCCATGTGGGCCAGGAACTCCTCCGCCTGCCACGGTTCGAGTGGGCGAAGCTGGGCACTTTCGGTCAGGTCGACACTGAACATCGCAGAAGCGTAACGGCGCTAGGGGCGGAAGGCCGTACCCGGCACCGGTCCGATGGCGCACGATAGGGACATGAACGACACCGACGAGGTCAAGCGCGCACTGGTCCAGGCGGCGGATGCGGCACGGTTCGCCCCGTCGATCCACAACACGCAACCGTGGCGCTGGGTGGTCCGGGAGGACCGCCTGGAGCTGTTCGGGGTTTCTGAGCGGCAGCTCCGCGAGCAGGATCCGGAAGGCCGGATGCTGCTGCTGAGCTGCGGCACCGCGCTGCATCACGCCCAGGTGGCGCTGGAGGCCGAGGGCTGGCGGCACGAGGTGGAGCGGCCCGCCGGTGAGCCGCTCGCCGTGATCCGCGCCGTCGAGCAGGTTGCGGTCCGGCCGGAGGCGACCCGGCATTTCCAGATGCTGCAGGTGCGGCGTACCGACCGGCGGACCGTCACCGACGAGCGGGTGCCCGAGGACACGCTGCGGCATCTGGTGAAGGTCACCGAGGAGAGCGGCGCCCGGCTGCACGTCCTCGGCCGGGACCAGGTGCTGGCGCTGGCCGTGGCGGTCGACCGGGCCCAGCACGCCGAGGCGCACGACGACCGGCTGGCCGCGGAGACGGCGACCTGGGTGGGCGGCGATCGGGCCGACGGCACCGGTATCCCGGCGTCGGCGCTGCCCGAGGAGGTGCCGCTGACCACGGTGGCCGAGCGGGACTTCCAGGCGAAGGGCACCCTGGCCGCCGGTGACGGGCACGACAAGGCGGCGGTGTACGCGGTGCTCTACGGCGAGGGCGACGGGGCCGGGGACTGGCTGCGTGGCGGGGAGGCGCTGAGCCGGCTGTGGCTGGCCGCGACCGAGCAGGCGGTGAGCCTGCTGCCGCTGAGCAGCCCGGTGGAGATCCCGTTCACCCGGCAGACGTTGCGCCGGATGCTCGGCGACATCGGTTTCCCCTATCTTGCGGTGCGTCTGGGCACGCTGGACCCGGCGCACTCGGCGCCGCCGAAGACCCCCCGGCTCCCGGCCGGGCAGGTCATCGACGTCATCCCGGGCTGAGCCCCGGCCGGGGCCTCAGTGCGGGTCGCCTTCCGGGCCGTAGGCCGCGAGGAAACGGTCCCGGAAGGTGTCCATCCGCCAGACCGGGGCGGCCGGGTCGGGCTTGAGGCCGTCGGTCCAGCCCCACCCTGCGATCCGGTCGAGGACGGCCGGGTCCTTCGCGATGATCGTGATCGGTACGTCGTGGGTGGCCTCGTTGCCGACCACGGCGGAGGCCGGCTGGTGGTCACCGAGGAAGACCATGACCAGGTCGTCGCGGCCGTACTCGGCCATGTGCCCGAGCAGGCTGTCCATCGAGTAGGCGACCGAGCGGGCGTACTCGGTGCGCATCCGCTTCTCGTCCTTCCACACGCTGGTCGGCCCTTCGGCGTTGGCGGCCACCGGCCCGTAGACGCTGCCGTCGCCGACCTCGTCCCAGCCGATCATGCTGGGCACCGGCGCCCACGGGGTGTGGCTGGACGTCAGGGTGATCTCGGCGAGCAGCCGGCCCCGGTCGGTGGAGCCGTACTCCAGCTTCTGGAAGGCCGACATCACGTACTGGTCGGGCATCGGGGACCAGCTGAATCCGGGGCCGTTGTAGCCCAGCGTGTGTGAGTCGTAGATGTGGTCGTATCCGTAGAACTGGCCTTCCGGCCACGCGAAGATGATGCCGGGTTCGACTCCGACCGTACGATGGCTGCTGCTCTTGAACGCCCGGGTGAGGGTCAGCCGGTCGGAGGAGACCAGGCTGCGGTAACGCTGCTCGTTGTCGATCCACAGCCCGGACAGGAACGTCGAGTGGGCGAGCCAACTGCCACCACCGGCCGTCGGCGAGGTGAGCCAGCCGCTGCGGGAGGCGAAGCCCTTGGCGGTGAGCGCCTGCTGGTTGGCGGCGAGGCTGATGAGGACGGCGCTGTTGAAGGCCGGGTTCTCGATGGCGTCGCGGCCGTAGCTCTCGATGAACGAGATGATGACGTCCTTGTCGCGCAAGGCGGTCAGCATCTGGTCGTCGGGCCGGTCGCGGTAGGCGTCGACCTGCACCTCGGCGGCGAACCGCTTGCGGTCGGCGAGGTCGTTGGGCAGCGCGAGGGCGGTGTGCGCGGCCAGGTCGGCGGCGGTGTGCGAGGCGACCGGGATGCCCCCGATGAGCTGCGTGCCCATGAGGGACAGGGCGATCCAGGCGGCCGCGACGGTGCCGATGCCGCGCCAGGCGCCGACCCGGTGGTTCAACGCGATGCCGCTGAGCCGCAGGACGGCCCAGGTCATCGCGGCGACCAGGCCGATCGACAGGAGCACCAGCACGACCGCGAGGCCGATGGTGGCGGGTTCGCCGAGTGAGTCGACCATGAAGTTGTAGGCGTCGTCGACGAGGATCCAGTCGAGGACCGGGTCGAAGCGGCGGGCCAGCACGGCGAAGAAGCCGATGTCGATCATCTTGACCACGGTGAGGAGCCCGAGCAGCAGCCCGATCCCGGCGGCGAGGGGCCGGCGGGCCCGGCCGAGGCGCCCCCGTTGCGGCAGCAGAAGCAGGACTGCTCCGGCGATCAGCGCCTCGACCGGAACTCTGAGGAGCGCGGTGAAGATCGAGTTACCGGGCGGCAGCCGGAAGATCTGGTCCGGGACGATCAGGGCCAGAAACACCAGAACAGCGGCGAATCCCGTGGTCAGGTGCCGGATGGCGCGGCGGTACGGCTTCGTTGTGCTCACGCTCCTTTCATACGCCAGGGTGCCGGTTCCGGTTCGACCGGTAAAAACAAGTTGGCTGAGTGAGCACTCGCTCATTACAGTGGCCGCCATGGAGAACCGACGCAGACGCGTCCCGGCGATGGCGCCGGAGGAGCGGCGGGCCGCCCTGATCGAGGCGACCATCCCGCTGCTGCACGAGCACGGTCTGGAGGTGAGCACCCGGCAGATCGCCAGTGCGGCCGGAGTGGCCGAGGGCACGATCTTCGGCGTCTTCGAGAGCAAGAGCCAGCTGGTGGTCTGCTCGGTGGTCAAGGCGCTCGACCCCCAACCCGACCTCGACGGCCTGGCCGCGATCGACAGGTCGCTGCCGCTGCGCGAGCGGGTGATCCTCGCCGCCGAGCTGGTGCACCGGCAGTTCCTGGAGCGCGCGCACCTCATGCACGCGGCCCGCAAGCTGATCATGGTCGGCGCGCAGGACCCGGAGACCGTCGCCCAGATGGCCGCCAACCGGGCGAAGATCGCCGAGGCGGTGACCGCGGTCTTCGCGCCCGACGCGGCCGTTCTCCGGGTGACCCCGGACCGGGCCGCTCACCTGCTGCTGATGTTCTGCGGTGCCAACACCTTCGGGCCGTACGGGGAGCCCGACACGTTCAGCGGGGCGGACCTGGCGTCGCTGCTGCTGGACGGCATTCACATCGACGAGACGGAACAGGCGTGCTGATCAAACTATTGAAATTGCATCTGCGGCCGTACCGGATGGAGATCACCCTGGTGGTGCTCTTCCAGTTCCTGCAGACGATCGCGACGCTCTACCTGCCCGCGCTCAACGCGGACATCATCGACAACGGCGTGGTCAAGGGCGACACCGACTATGTGCTGCGGGTCGGCGCCGGCATGCTCGGCATCACCCTGCTCCAGATCATCGCGCAGGGCGTGGCGGTGTATTTCGGGGCACGGACCGCCATGGCCGTCGGACGTGACCTGCGGTCCTCGATCTTCAACCGGGTGCAGAGTTTCTCGGCGCGTGAGGTGGGCCAGTTCGGCGCACCGTCGCTGATCACCCGGACCACCAACGACGTCCAGCAGATCCAGATGCTGGTCCTGCTCACCTTCACGCTGATGGTGTCAGCGCCGATCATGTGCGTCGGCGGCATCGTGCTGGCCATGCGGGAGGACGTCCCGCTCTCCTCGCTGCTGCTGGTCATCGTGCCGGTGCTGGTCACCGTGATCGGCCTGATCATCGCGCGGATGCGGCCGCTGTTCCGGTCCATGCAGGAGCGTCTGGACCGGGTCAACCAGGTGATGCGGGAGCAGATCACCGGCATCCGGGTGATCCGCGCGTTCGTCCGTGACGACCACGAGCGGGCGCGTTACGGCGTCGCCAACGACGAGCTGACCGACGTGTCGCTGCGGGTCGGCAAGGTCATGGCGCTGATGTTCCCGACGGTGATGCTGATCGTGAACATCTCCAGCGTCGCGGTGCTCTGGTTCGGCGGTCACCGCATCGACACAGGGTCGATGCAGGTCGGCGAGCTGACCGCGTTCATCAGCTACCTCATGCAGATCCTCATGTCGATCATGATGGCGACCTTCATGTTCATGATGGTCCCGCGGGCCGAGGTGTGCGCCGAGCGGATCGAGGAGGTGCTGGGCACCGAGTCCAGCGTGGCGGCGCCGACGGCGCCGGTCACCACGCTGTCGCGGCACGGCGAGCTCGAGCTCCGCGACGTCGGTTTCCGCTATCCGGGGGCTGAGGCAGGCGTGCTTTCGGGGGTACGTCTGACCGCGCGCCCCAACGAGGTGACGGCGATCATCGGCAGCACCGGTAGTGGCAAGACGACCCTGCTCAACCTGATCCCACGACTCTTCGACGCCACCGAGGGCCAGGTGCTGGTCGACGGGGTGGACGTGCGCGAGATCGAGCCCGGCCTGCTGTCCCGGCTGATCGGCCTGGTCCCGCAGCGGCCCTACCTGTTCACCGGCACCGTCGCGTCCAACCTGCGGTACGGCAATCCGGACGCCACCGACGAACAGCTGTGGGAGGCGCTGGAGATCGCGCAGGCCCGCTCGTTCGTGGAGTCGATGGACGGGCAGCTCGACGCGCCGATCGCGCAGGGCGGCACCAACGTCTCCGGCGGTCAGCGTCAGCGTCTGGCGATCGCCCGCACGCTGGTGCACCGCCCGGAGGTCTACCTGTTCGACGACTCGTTCTCGGCGCTCGACTACGCCACCGACGCGGCACTGCGGGCGGCCCTGACCGAGCACATCGCGGACGCCACGGTGGTGATCGTGGCGCAGCGGGTCAGCACGATCCGCGACGCGGACCGGATCATCGTGCTCGACGACGGCAAGGTGGTCGGCACCGGCACTCACGAGGACCTGATGGAGACCAGCCCGACCTATCGCGAGATCGTCCTGTCCCAGTTGACCGTGGAGGAGGCGGCGGCATGACCGAGCGAAGCGAGCGTCATGATCGCGCTCTGCCCACTTCTGCTTTTGAGGGGAGGCGATTCAGATGAGCGAACCTCAACGTCGTGGGCCCGTTCCAGGTGGGCCGCCCGCGGCCCGCATGATGATGGCCGGTGGGCCGCCGGAGAAACTCAAGGACTTCAAGGGCTCCACCAAGCGGCTGCTGGGACTGCTCAAGCCACAGCGGCTGTTCGTCGGAGGCGCGCTGCTCTTCGGCGCCCTCGGGGTCTTCCTGTCGGTGCTCGGGCCGTACCTCCTCGGTCACGCCACCGATGTGATCTTCAGCGGGGTGATCGGCCGGATGGAGATCTTCCAGGGCGGGCTCACCAAGGAGCAGGCCGTCGAGGAGCTGCGCGCGGCCGGCCAGGACAACCTCGCCTCCCTGCTCTCCGGCGTCGACTTCACGCCCGGGCAGGGCATCGACTTCGACCGGCTGGCCCAGGTCCTCGCCTGGGTGGCGATCATCTACGTCTTCGCCTGGGTGTTCGGCGTGATGCAGGGCCGGCTCACCACCCGTGCCGTGCAGGCCGCCGTCTACGACCTGCGCCAGCAGGTGGAGGAGAAGCTGGGCCGGCTGCCGCTGTCCTATTTCGACAAGCAACCACGCGGTGAGGTGCTGAGCCGCGCCACCAACGACACCGACAACATCGCGCAGACCCTGCAGCAGACGTTCGCCCAGCTGGTGACGGCCCTGCTGATGATCGTCGGCGTACTCGGGATGATGTTCTGGATCTCCCCGTTGCTGGCGCTGATCGCGCTGGTCACGGTCCCGCTGTCGATCTGGCTCACCACCGTGATCGGTAAGCGGTCGCAGCCTCAGTTCGTCGCCCAGTGGAAGGTCACCGGGCAGCTCAACGGCCACATCGAGGAGATGTTCACCGGGCACACCCTGGTCAAGGTCTTCGGCCGGCAGGGCGAGGCGGCGGAGACCTTCCAGGAACACAACGAGAAGCTGTACGCCTCGAGCTTCCGTGCCCAGTTCGTCTCCGGCCTGATCCAGCCGGCCATGATGTTCATCGGCAACGTGAACTACGTGCTCGTCGCCGTGGTCGGCGGCCTGCGCGTGGCGTCCGGTTCGCTGACCCTCGGCGAGGTGCAGGCGTTCATCCAGTACTCGCGCCAGTTCAGCCAGCCGCTCACCCAGGTGGCCAGCATGGCGAACCTGGTGCAGTCCGGTGTGGCCTCGGCCGAGCGGGTGTTCGCCCTGCTCGACGCGCCCGAGCAGACCCCGGATCCGGCTCCGGTCGCTCTCGACGGGGTGCGCGGGCGGATCGCGTTCGAGAACGTGTCGTTCCGCTACCTGCCGGACAAACCGCTCATCGAGAACCTGACCCTGTCCGTCGAGCCGGGGCAGACCGTCGCGATCGTCGGCCCCACCGGCGCGGGTAAGACCACACTGGTCAACCTGCTGATGCGGTTCTACGACGTGACCGGCGGGCGAATCACCCTGGACGGTGTGGACATCGCGTCCATGCCACGGGAGCAGCTGCGTGAGCAGATCGGGATGGTGCTGCAGGACACCTGGCTGTTCGGTGGCAGCATCGCCGACAACATCGGGTACGGGGCCGACTCCCCCGATCTCGCGGCCGTGCACGCGGCGGCCGAGGCGGCTCACGTCGACGGTTTCGTGCGGATGCTCCCCGAGGGCTACGACACGAAGATCGACGAGGAGGGGTCCAACGTCAGTGCCGGGCAGAAGCAGCTGGTCACCATCGCCCGGGCGTTCCTCGCCGAGCCGAGCATCCTGATCCTGGACGAGGCGACCAGCTCGGTCGACACCCGGACCGAGGTGCTGATCCAGCGGGCCATGGCGACCCTGCGCAGCGGGCGGACCAGTTTCGTCATCGCGCACCGGCTCTCCACGATCCGCGACGCCGACGTGATCCTGGTGATGGAGAACGGGTCGATCGTCGAGCAGGGCACCCACGACTCGCTGATCGCGACGGGTGGGGCGTACGCCCGGCTCTATTCCGCACAGTTCGCCCAGGCTGTCGCCGAGGTCGACTGACACCCGGACATGCGGGACGGGGGCGGCCGGATGGCCGCCCCCGTCTCATGTACTACGGCTTACTTGATGGTGATCTTCTTCTGGGCCGACCAGCCGCTGTTGATGCCCAGCGACGAGGTGCCGCCGACCTGGACCCGCAGCGTCAGCTTGGTCTTCGACTTGAAGCTGTAGGCCTTCTTGAACGCTCCGGCCGAGTTGGTGGTGCCCTTGCCGACGTTCACCCACTTGCCTCCGGAGAGCCGCTGCACCGTGACGGCCTGGCCGGACGCCTTCGGGTTACCGGCGACCGACACGTTCAGCTTGCCCTTGGTGGTGCTCGCCGAGAACGACGGGTTCTGCGTGACCTTGACGGTCACCGCGGAGGAGACCATGTCCGTCGCCTGGACCGCGAAGACCCAGCCCTGGCTCAGCGACCGCGACGGGAACTTGAACCAGCCCTCGTCGTCGGACTTGACCTCGGCCAGCCACTTGCCCTTGGCCGGGTCGGTCTCCGGGAGCATCGCGCCCCACAGTTCGACGGTGGCGTTCGGGGCGGCCTTGCCGCTGATCGTCGCGCCGCCCACACCCTTGGCCGGGCCGGTGACGCTGAGCGTCGGCTTGACCGGGTCGGTCTTGTCGTCCGACTTGATGGTCACTTCACCGGTGCTCTTGACCACCGAGGCGCCGACCGGCGAGACCGGGCTGCCGAAGCGGACCTCGAAGGTCTCCTCGTCCTCGGCCCACTTGTCGTTGATGATCTTGACGTTGATCTTCGGGGTGTCGCCCGGCTTGATCTCCAGGACACCCTCGGCCTTGACGTAGTCCTCGCCCGCCTTGGCCGTCCCGTCCACCGTCTTGTACGGGATCTTGATCGTCTGGGTGGTCGAGGTCGCCTCACCGTTCGGGATCAGGTCGACCCCGACGTCCACCGACTGCTCCCACTCACCGATCGACTCGTCCTGGAGGGACGCGGCCGGCGGCAGGTCCGACGGGTCGTCGGTGATCCGGTAGGTGCCGACCGACTTGGCGAAGCCGACCAGCGTGGTGCCCTTCTCGGTCGCCGTCACCGTGAACGTCTCGGTGGGCTCGTCGATGTCGTCCGGCAGCAGATAGATCGACGCCAGGTTGGCGGTGCTGCGGTCGGAGACCACCACGGTGCCGGACTTGCCGCGCGGAACCGTGAAGTCGGCGATCGCCGTGGTCTCGTAGTCGACACCCGGCGTCGCCGGAACGGTCTCCACCGCACCGGCCGCGTTCGCGGTCGCGGACGCGCTGGCGGCGGCCGCGAAGGCGATCGTGTACGGGTCCTGTGCGATGCCGTTGACGGTGCCACCGATCCGGACCAGGCCGCCCTCCGGCGCGGCGACGTCACTGAAGGTGAACGTCGGTGCCGCGTCGTCGTTGGTGACGGTCACCAGTGCGGTGTGCAGCGTGCCGGGCGCCGGCGTGGCGGAGAGCCGGGCCGTGTCCATGCTGCCGATGTCGAACCCGACGGTGAGGGTCTCGTTCTTCTCGAAGACCGTGTCCCCGTTGATCACGACCTCGGCGTAACCGGCGGTCTCGCCGGCCTTGATCGTCACCGAGGCGGCGGTCGGCGGGTCGTAGTCGTTCGCACCCGCGGTGTCGCCCTCGTTGACACCGTCGTCCACAGCGGAGATCGGGGTCACCGAGACCGGCAGGACCGCGTCGATGTCCAGCGGAGCGCTGAGCGTCACCGGCACCTTGACGACGGTGGTTCCGGAGTCGCCCTCCTTCACCTCGACGTTGCTGGTGGCGAAGGTCGCCGGGCCCGAGTCGTCGTCACCGATGGTGAAGGTGGTGGCGTTCGCGGCACCCAGGTTGTCGGCGCTCACCGACCCGTTCGGGCTGGTCAGGACGATCGCGAAGGTCTCGCCGTCGGTGGCGGGATCGTCGTTGGTCGTCCGGTCGCTGTCCGAGCCGGGCTCGAAGATGGTGTCACCGATGAACGTCACCGGGATGGTGGCCGAGGTCTGGTTCGGCGCGATGGTCAGGGTGCCGGAGGCGCCCTTGTAGTCCTTGTCCTTCGTGGCCGGGTAGGTGCCGTTGCCGGGCACGAACTCGTAGTTGAGACGCACCGGGATGCTCGACGTGCCGCTGAGCTTCACGTTGATCGTCTTGGCGGCCTCGCCGGTGTTGCCCTCCGGACGGAAGGTCGTCACCGCGTCGGTCTCGTAGGACGGCAGCGGGTCGAGCGACAGCTTGACCGTCGGTGCGGCCTCGTCGTCGGTGATGCTGCCGGAACCGCTCGTGGGCGTACCCAGAGTCGCGTTCGTGGGATTGGCGATCGAGAGCGTCAGCTTCTCCGGGCTGGCCTCGACGACCTCGTCGTTGAGGACCGGCACCACGGCGACGCCGGAGACCGAGTTCTTCTGAACGGTCACGACCGTCTTGTTCAGCGCCGTGTAGTCGCTGCCCGCGGTCGCCCCGTAGCTGTCGCCCGCGGTGACCCCGTTGGCCGTGGTCGCCTCGACCGTCACGGTCTTCTCGGAACGGCCACTGAGGGTGATCGGGAAGAGCAGCGAGGCGTCGTCGGCCTCGGTCACCGTTCCCGCGTCGCCGACCGACACGGTCGGGGTGGCCTCGTCGTCAGCGATGTAGACCTTGGTGGCCCGGGTCGCCGCGGACAGCGGTGCGATGTCGGTGTAGTCCGACGGGACGCGGACGGTGAAGAACTGGGTGTCGTCCTCGTCCATCTTGTCGTCGTAGATCTCGACGTCGATCGAGGAGCTGAACTCGCCCGCGTCGATCGTCACCGTGGAGGTGATGGGCGTGGTGAAGTCGCGGGTGGTGACCGAGTCGGCACCACCGACGGCCGTGTCGTTCGTGGCGGATCCACCGATCTCCAGTGGAATCTCCACACCGCCGTCAGGGGCGGCTTCCGACAGCGTGACGAAGACCGTGGCCTTCTTCTGCGTGACCGTGGTCACTCCACCGGACACGGTGGTGGTCGCCGTCTCGACGATCGGCGCCGAGGCCGTCGCGGTCGTGGTGACGGTGAAGGTCGGGACCATCGCGTACGCGGGCGACGCGACGAAGACGGCGGGCGCGAGGCCGATTGCACCGGCGACGGCGGCCGACAAGAGCGTTCGCACCGATTTCGGACCGCGCAGAGCGAGCGGCACGGAACCGCCCGACCCCGTACGGCGGGTGTGATAGTGCATGTCCTTCTGTCTCCTTCGGCGGCTGGGCAACCTCCAGCGGGGAGGCCCCTGGCTTTGCGTCCCCGCCTCGCGACGGGTTTGCCTGTTCGGGTACCGCACCTAAGGGGCGGTGGGGGCGGTGTTGTACCGGCCCTCAGCAGCGCAGACACCGGGAAAACAAGATCCAGTGTGAGGCCGAGCCATCCGTAATCTAACCGGCGTATCGCACCGTTATCGGCGGAACGCGTTTTTCGGTATAAAAACCTTCACATCATGTCTAAACGGCGGAGGGCGGCCCGTCGGGCCGCCCTCCACTGTCGACACACTTCGATCATCTGACCCGGATCTGCTTCGCCGGTGACGTGCCCGCCAGGATGCCGAGCGACGGCGTCGCCGCGACGACCGCGCGGAACGAGTGGTTACCGGCGCGCAGGTTCCGTTCGGTGGTGGTGAACTTGCCGTTCTTGTTCAGCTCACCGGTCGCGACCGTCTCCCACCTCCGGCCCACCAACTGCTGCACACGCACGTCCTGACCGCCGCGGGCCGGGTCGCCGGTCACCGTCACGGTCGCGGCGCCGCGGGCGTTCGAGGCCACGGTGATGGTCGGATCCTGCCGGAGCTGAACGGTCCGTACCGCCGAGGTCAGGTTGTCGGCCTTCACCATCAGGCGGTACCCGGCGGTGAAGTTCGGGTTGAAGGCGAACTTGCCGTCCCGGTCCGCGACAGCGGTCAGGACCACCTTGAACTCACCGCCCGACGTGCCGGGCGCACTCAGCAGCTGTACGGTCGAGCCCGCGCCGGCCCGGCCGGTGATCGCGATCCGCCCGCTGCCGGTGACCGTTCCCGGCGCCGAGAGCGTCGGTGTCTTCGCCTTGTCGTCGTCGTCGATCGTGACGATGCCCTTCGGCTTCGTGATCGTCACGTCCGACGGTTTCGCACCACTCAGGAAGACGCTGAAGGTCTGCTCGGTCTCCTTCTGATCGTCGGTGAGCAGCGGAACCGAGACCGTGGCCGAACCCGCGGGCGGCGTGATCGTCACCGTGCCGGACGACGCGGTGAAGTCCTCACCGGCCTTCGCGGTACCGGCGATGGTCCGCCACGGCACGGTGACGGTCCGCTCGGTGCCGGTGGTGTCGCCGGTGAACTCCAGCGACACCTCCAGTTCGACAGTGCCGGCGCTCTCCGCGCTGTCCGCGTCGGCGATCGTCACCGTCGGCGCGACGTCGTCCGGATCGTCGGTGATCTTGAATACCGTCGGTGCCTGGGAACGGGTCGCCGTGCCACTCTGCGCGAAGTTCACCGACAGGGTCTCGGTGTCCTCGTCCACGGTGTCGTCGGAGAACTGGATCGTGCCCAGCTCCACGGTCGACCCGCTCGCGGTGCCGGCCGGCACCGTCGCGTCGTCGCCGGCGTAGTCGAACTCGTTCTCCTCCAGCGGGTCACCACCGCCGCCACCAGCGGTCACGGTCGGCGCCGTGATGGTGAGCTCCCGCTGGGCGACACCGGTGACGGTTCCCGAGACGGTGACGTTCTCCCCCTCGGCGACGGTCACCGGCTGCACCGCGACCGTCGGCCGGGCGTCGTCGTCGGTGATCGTCAGGTTCACCTGCTTGGCCGCGCCGGTGGCGTCCGTCTCACCGCCGGCCAGGGCCACCGTGAGCTGGGCCGTCTCCTCACCCTCGTAGACCTGGTCCGGACGCAGCGGCACGGTGATCTGACCGGTCCGGGCGCCCTTGGCGATGACCAGCGAGGTCGACGGGGCGTCGTAGTCGTCGCCGCCCGGACCGGTGATCGCGTCGCTCGCCGTACCGTCCTTGATCGCGACGGCCAGGTCGACGTCACCGGGTGCCGCCGAACTCAGCGTCACCGTGAAGGTGGCGTTCGCGGCCGACTCCGAGACCGCCACGTCCGCGACCGAGAACGACGGCGTACCACCCGGAGTGCTCGGGCCGCCGGGGTTCGTCGGCGTCACCGGGTCGTCGTTGTCGATGATCACGACCGACGCGGTGTCGGCGGTGAACGTGACGTCCGACGGGTTGACGGCGGTGGCCTTCACCCGGAACGTCTCGTCCGACTCGTCCTCCACGTCGTCGACGATCGGGATCCGGATCACGTCACTCGTCGTTCCGGGTGCGAACACCAGCGGGTTCGCGGTGGTCGGGTTACCACGGTCCGAGGCTGTCGTGTTGCCCGCCAGGACCTGATAGGTGATCGAGATCGGCCGCTCGGTCGAGGTCGCGCCGTTGGCGCTGTCGAAGGTGAGCGTCACCGGCACCTGCGCCGGGCCACCCGCCTCCGTCACCGAGGACGAGCCCAGCGCCGCCGACGGCGCCTTGTCCAGCGGGTCGTCGGTGATCCGGTAGAAGGCGGAGACGTCCGGCGTGGTCACCGTCGAGTTGTGCGCCGTCACCTTGACCGTCTCCACCGGCTCGTCGACCGTGTCGGCGAGCAGCGGGATCGAACCGAAGTCGAGCGCCGTGTTCGACGCCGTGCCGGCCGGGACCGTGCCCGTCGTCAGGTTGTTCGTCCAGTCGGCGGGCTCGGCGGGGTCGTTGCCGGCGGTCGCGTCACCGGCCGCGGTCAGCGTGTAGGACATCGCGCGCTCGGCCACACCGGTCGGCCGGGCGACGACCGACAGCGGGGCACCCTCGGCACCCTCCACCGAGGTCAGGGCGATCGTGGGGACCGCGTCGTTGTCGGTGATCGTCAGTGTTCCGTCGGCGGGACCACCGATCGCCTCCGACTCTCCGGTGCCCAGGGACACCCGTACCGTCGCGGTCTCCTGGCCCTCGTAAGCGGTGTCGTCGGTGACCGGGACGCTGACCGTCGCCGTGGTCTGCCCCTTGAGGATGGTGATCGGGTTCGCCGGCGCGGTGTAGTCGTCCTTACCCGGACCGGAGCCACCGTCGGTGGTGGTGACGTCGATGATCGACGCCTCCAGCGTGACGTCGTCGGCCGCCGGAGAGCCGAGGGTCACGGTGTACGAGGCGGTCTGCCCCTCGGTCACCGTACGGCTCGGCGTGATCGTGAAGGTCGGCTTCGGGTCCGTGTCGGTGATCTCGACGACGGTGTCCGGAGTGGTGACGGCGGCCTCACCGGTCGGGTTGTCGAGATGGACGGTGAACTGCTCGGTCAGTTCGTAGGCGTCGTCGCCGATCAGCGGGACGGTGACGTACTGTGTCGTGTTCCACGGGCTGAACGTCAGGCTGTCGTCCAGCGGCGAGTAGTCGGTGACCTCCTTGGCGGTGCCCTCCACCGTCGCGAAGTCGACCTCGATGGTCTTCTCGGTCGAGGTGGCGACGTTCCCGGAGATGCCGGTGAAGCTCAGGGCGACCGGCACGACCGCGGTACCCGCGTTCTCGTTGACGGCGGTCGGGGTGGTCGCCACGACGTTCGGCGACTTGTTGTTCGCGGCATCGGCGATCGTGTAGGTCGACGACACGTCGCCGGTCGTGTGGGTGTTGTTGTGGACCGTCACCCCGATCGTCTCGTCGTTCTCGTCCACCAGGTCGGACGCGACCGGAATCGACCGGAGCGTGATCGGCGTGTTCGCCGGCGAACCGCCGGTGATCGTCGCCGTCGCCGCGCTGTCGGTGAAGTCGGCGGACTCGGCCGGATCGGTGCCGGCACCCGCCAGGGTCAGCGCATAGACCATGTCCCGTTCGGCGACACCGTCCGGCGTCGCGATCACGTCGATCGTGCCGCCCTCGGCGCCGTCGGTGACGGTGTTCAACGTGATCGTCGGAACGGTGTCCGTGTCCGCGATGGTCAGCGCGCCGTACTCGACGTCGCCGGTCTGGGTGCCCGGCTTCACGTCGGTCTCGCCGGTGGCCGCCTTCACGATCACCGTCGCGTTCTCGGTGCCCTCGTAGAGGGTGTCGTTCTCCAGCGCGATGTCGCCGGTGCCGGTCGAGTCGCCTTTCAGCACGGTGATCGTGGTGTCGGTCACGTCGTAGTCGTCGACGCCGGCGGTCGGCGCGGACGCCCCGACAGTGCCGACACTGACGTCGAAGGTGATGTCGGAGACCGCCGGTTTGGTCAGCGTCACCGTGACCTCGGCGGAGGCACCCTCGGCCACGCTCGTCGCGGTCACCGAGTACGTCGGCTTGTTGACGTCGTCGTCATCGTCGATGGTGATCACCGACTCGGCGGTGCCGATGGTGCTGTCGCCGGTCGGAGTCGGGGCGGAAAGCTTGACCTTGAACGTCTCGTCCGCCTCGTAGACGGTGTCCGAAGCGATCGTCACCTGGGCGTTCTGGGTCAGCGGGTCGCCGGGCGTGAACGTCATCTGGTCCCAGGCGGTCGCGTAGTCGCCCGGGTTGATCGCGGTGCCGTCCTCGGTGGCCCAGTCCACCGTGATCGTCTTCTGGGTGGATGTCGCGTCGTTCGTGTTGGGCAGGCCGTCCCAGCTCAGTGAAACCGGGACGTCGACGGTCGTGGTGCTCTCCCCGACCGTCTGCGGGCCACCGGCCACCAGTTGTGGCGTCAGGTCGTTCGCGTCGTCGGCGATCGCGTAGGTCTGCTCGACGGGATCCGCCGAGGTGTATGTGGTGTTGGTGGCCGTGACCTTGAACGTCTCGGCATACTCGTCGGCCTGGTCGTCCGCCAGGTCGACTTCCAGGAAGTCGACACCGGTTCCCGCTGGGGTACTGCCGAGGATGGTGACCGGCACCGGGGTCGCGGTGTAGTCGTCGGTGGCGGTGGCCGGGTTGTCACCGGTCCCCGCGATCACGACGGTGTAGTCCATGTCCCGCTCGGCCTTGCCACTCGGCTTCGCGACGACGGTGAGCGTGTCGCCCTCCTCGGCGCCGAGAACCGGCTCCAGGGTGATGGTCGGGATCGCGTCGGCGTCGGCGATCGTCAAGGTGCCGTGCTCGCCACCGTCCGACTCGGTACCGGCCTGCACATCGGTCTCGGAGACAGCCGGCT
>NZ_JBHSBL010000005.1:641858-648357 GCF_042650585.1 Actinoplanes subglobosus | reverse complement strand
TGGTCAGGCCGATCAGCACGTCCTGGATGTTCTGCGTGTAGTTGCCGTCCGGCGGGACCTGCACCTTGACGACCTGGCGCTGCACGTTGGAGGCGAACCAGTTGAACCGGTACATCACCAGAATGATCAGGCTGATCGCCACCGCCGCGACGATCGCCAGGGTGTAGAAGCGGGTGCCGGCGGCCATCCCGACGCCCATCACCAGGAAGATGAACCCGACGTCACGGGTCTCCTTGATCGCGTTCCGGAACCGGACCACCGACAGGGCGCCGACCAGCGCGAACGCCCGCGCGATGTTGGAACCGACGACCAGCATGATCAGCGCGATCAGCATGCCGAGGATGACCAGCGTCTGCACATACGACTGGGAGTACGACACGTTGCGGTGGGTGAACCGGTAGACCCAGGCGATGAACGCGCTGAGCAGGAACGACAGCGACAGCGCGATGGCGATGTCACCGACACTGAACGTGCCGGACAGGTCCTGTACTTCGAAGGGCATGGGTCAGACCTCGACAGTCTCGGAATCGGGGATGTGGAAGATGCTGCGCGGGGCCCGGCCGAAGGCCTCCACGCTCTGGCAGTACTTGGAGACCCGCACGATCGACATGTTCATGCGGGCGGCCAGATCGGTGAGCCAGTACGGCACCCGCTCGTTGGCCTTGAACTCGACCACCGACAGGCGGGCCGGCACGATCAGCCGGTTCTCCGCATCGGCGGAGAAGTGGAAGTCGCGGTCCCGGCCGCGGACCCGGTGGTCGAGGGTGACGCGCAGACCGACGTCGGCGTCCCGCCCGACGTAGGCCTCCCGCTGGTAGCCGGTCATCGCGACCGGCCGCAGGTCGAGCGTCGAGATCAGTTCCAGGACCTCCTCCAGGAAGGCGGTCTGTCGCGGTTCGTGGTCGACCATCCGCCGGCCGTCACACAGATCACGAGCGAGGTGGTACGGCAGCGCCACCCGCCGTTTCTGGGTGACCCGGTTGACCCGCTGTTTGATCTCGACGTGCACTTCTGTGTCGTCACTGACGTCGTTCCGGTCGCCGTAGTGGCGGACCCGCAGCTTCCGGCGGAACTTCAGGCCCTCGATCTTCTCCCAGTAGAACCGCAGGTCACGAGTGTCGTAGTAGGTGCTCCACACGCCGTAACCGCCATCGGAACCGTGGCTGTCGGCATCCATCCGGCCGACCAGTTCCCGGCGCAGGTCCGGGACCTGGTCGCTGGGCAGCAGGTACTTGATCTCGTACCGGTTGAACGAGTGCAGGGACGTCATGCCCCATATCTATGGATAGCGAGGACAGAGCAACCTCGATGAATCCTGTGAATCTCATGGGAACGGAAGATGAACCCCAGGTGGACGGGGGTGCGATTACTTCAGCGGCGGTACCGGCCGCTACCGCCACTGGACGACGCCCGGACCACCGGCGGGCACTACCGTTGATCGGGCCATGGTCAGCGAAACCGTCCTCCCGCGCCGGGCCGGGTTACGTGCCCTGGCCGTCCGGCACCCGACCGCCGTCGACACCACGCTCGCGACGCTGCTGCTCGCCCTGTCGCTGTTCATCTACTGGCGGGCCGACGGGCTGCCCCGGGACCGGCCGATGACGACGACCGACTGGGTTGCCGCCGTCGTCGCGGTCGGCGCGGTGGCCGGGCGGCGGCGGTTCCCGCGCACCGTCCTCATCATCGTCACCGCCGGACTGGTCGCGCAGTACACGATCACCCAGCACCGGCATCCACTGCTGATCCTGGCCAGCGGGATCGTCGCGTACACCGTCGCGTCACGCACCGACCGGCGCACCACCCTGCTGCTGGTGGCCGGCTGCGGCAGCGCCATCTACGTGGCCGACGCACTGCGCCGGCAGGACCCGTTCGTGCTGGACAGTGTGCCGACGCTGACGTTCCTCGGCATGGCCACGGCGTTCGGCGACGCCACCCGCAGCCGCCGCGCCTACCTGGCCGAGGTCGAGGAACGCGCCCGGCGAGCCGAGCAGACCCGTGAGGAGGAGGCCCGGCGACGGGTCATCCAGGAACGGCTGCGCATCGCCCGGGAACTGCACGACGTGGTCGCCCACCACATCGCGGTGATCAGCGTGCAGGCCGCCGCGGCCAGTCACCTGCTGGACCGGCGGCCCGAGCAGGTGCGGCCGGCGCTCGACCTGATCCGGCACGCCGGCGACGACGTGCTCAAGGAACTGTCGTCGATCGTCGGGGTGCTGCGGCAGTCCGACGATCCGGTGGTGAGCACCGAGCCGGCACCGGGCCTGTCCCGGTTGCCGGCACTGCTGGAGACGGTCGCGGCGGCCGGGCTGGCGGTCACCGCCGACACCACGGGCACCGCGCGGCAACTGCCGGCGGTGACCGATCTGGCCGCCTACCGGATCGTGCAGGAAGCCCTGACCAACGCGCACAAGCACGGCACCGGGTCCGCCTCCCTCGCCCTGGCCTGGTCGCCGGCCAGTCTGACGATCACCGTGACCAACCCGGTCGCGTCCGGGCGTGCCGCCGGTTCCGGATACGGCATCGTCGGGATGCGGGAACGAGCCGCGGCAGCCGACGGCACCATCTCCGTGGAGGAGACCCCCGACCACCGTTTCACCGTACGTTCTGTCCTCTTACTCAAGGAAAAATCGTGATCCGCGTCCTTCTGGCCGACGACCAGGCGCTGATCCGCGCCGGCTACCGGATGATCCTCGACTCCGAACCGGACATCGAGATCGTCGGCGAGGCCATGGACGGCCGCGAAGCCGTCGAACTCGCCCGGCAGCAGCGGGCCGACGTGGTGCTGATGGACATCCGGATGCCCGCCATGGACGGCATCGAGGCGACCCGCCGCATCGCCGCCGACGACGACCTGGCCGGCGTGCGCATCCTGGTGCTCACCACGTTCGAGAACGACGACAACGTGATGCTCGCCCTGCGCGCCGGGGCCAGCGGGTTCCTCGGCAAGGGCGTCGGCGCCGACGAACTCATCCACGCCGTCCGGGTGGTGGCCGCCGGCGACGCCCTGCTCTCCCCACGTGCCACCCGCGGACTGCTCGACCACCTGCAGAGCCAGCCCGGCCCCGGACCGGCCGTCACCTCGGTGCCGCTGGACGACCTGACCCAGCGCGAACGCGAGGTGCTGGTACTGGTCGCGCACGGCTACACCAACGACGAGATCGGCGAACGGCTGTTCCTGTCCCCGCTGACGGCGAAGACCCACGTCAATCGGGCGATGGCCAAACTCGGCGTCCGCGACCGGGCCCAGCTGGTGGTCGTCGCCTACCAGAGCGGACTGGTCAACGTGTCCCGCGGCTGAGAGCAGGCTGAGAAGCCGCTGTCAGTGACCACGGCGGCGGTATTGCCAACGCCCGGCTACCGCACTCGCGGTAGCCTCCCCGCCCGCCGCTGGACGACGACTACGGCGGCCGTGGATCCGAGACTTTGCGGGTGTCGATATTCGCTCGCCTCAGTCTGGCCAACCGCAAACTGGTGGCCATCATCGCGGCCCTCGTCGTGGCCCTCGGCTGCTACGCGGCGGCCTCCCTCAAGCAGCAGCTGCTGCCCGACCTGTCGTTCCCGGCCGTATCCGTGGTCGCCTCCTACCCCGGCGCCGCGCCCGAAGTCGTCGAGCAGCAGGTCACCGTGCCGCTCGAGGAGGCCGTGCAGAACCTGACCGGGATCGAGGGCATGACCTCCACGTCCCGGCAGGGCACCGCCACGGTGATGCTGTCGTTCGGTTTCGACACCGACATCGACGACGCCGCCCGGGAAGTCGAACAGGCTGTCGGAAAACTCGGCGCCCGCCTCCCCCAGGACGTCGACCCGCAGGTCATGACCGGCAGCACCGGCGACATGCCGACCATCACGCTCGCCGCCACCGGCACCACCGCCGACACGCTCGCCCAGAAGGTCGTACCGGCCCTGCAGGCCGTCGACGGCGTCAACGAGGTGTCCGTCTCCGGCGCCCGCACCCAGGTCCTCACGATCACCCCGTCGAAGCCGGCGAGCACCCAGGCGATCGTCACCGCCCTGAGCGGCCTCGGCGGCACCTCCTCGGCCGGCTCGATCACGTCCGGCGGCCGCGACCTGAGCCTCGCCGTCGGCGGCCCGGTCACCTCGATCGACCAGATCAGGAACCTCTGGATCGCCACCGGCTCAACCCCACAACAACTTCATGACCTCGCTGACGTACGGCTGTCCGACGGCCCGGCCTCCTCCATCACGCGGACCAACGGGGAACCGAGTCTCGGCATCTCGGTCACGATGGACCACGGAGGCAGCTCGTCCTCGATCTCCTCCGACGTCCGTGACCTGCTGCCCGGCCTGACGGAGGACCTCGGCGCCGGCGCCGCCCTGACCGTCGTGTCCGACAACGGCCCCGCCGTCAAGGAGTCCGTCGACGGCCTCCTCGAAGAGGGCGGGCTCGGTCTGCTCATGGCCGTCCTGATCATCGTGCTGTTCCTGCGGTCGGCACGGTCCACCCTGGTCACCGCCGTGTCGATCCCGCTGTCGCTGCTGATCGCCCTGATCGTGCTGTGGGCGCAGGACTACTCGCTCAACATCCTCACCCTCGGCGGTCTCACCATCGCCGTCGGCCGGGTCGTCGACGACTCCATCGTGGTCCTGGAGAACATCAAACGGCATCTCGGGTACGGCGAGGACCGTCGCGACGCCATCATCACCGCCGTCCGTGAGGTCGCCTCCGCCGTCACCTCCTCCACCCTCACCACGGTCGCCGTGTTCCTGCCGATCGCGTTCGTCTCCGGCATGGTCGGTGAACTCTTCGGCTCCTTCTCCATCACGGTGACCGTGGCCATGCTCGCGTCACTGCTCGTGTCGCTCACCGTCGTACCGGCGCTCGCCTACTGGTTCCTGAAAGCCCCGAAGGACGCGGCCGGCGTCGACCCGGAGACCTACCGGCAGCGTGTCGAGGCCGAGGAGCGGCAGGGCCGCCTGCAGCGCATCTACCTGCCGGTGATCGCGTTCTCCGTACGCCGCCGGAAAACCGTCCTCGGTGTCGCGGCGGCCCTGCTCGTCGGCACCGTCGCGATGGCCGGCGCCCTCAAGACCAGCTTCATCGACCAGTCCGGCGAAGGCACCCTCAGCGTCAGCCAGACCCTGCCGCCCGGCACCGACCTGGCCACCACCGACAAAGCCGCCCAGCAGGTGGAGGCCGCGCTCGCCGGGCTCGACGGCGTCGAGTCGTACCAGGTCCGGATCGGTTCGTCCGGCGGATTCCTGAGCGGCGGCAGCGGCGGCAACAGCGTCTCCTACACCCTCAACCTGACCGACGGCGCCGACGCGGTGGCCGTCGAGGACGCCCTCGAGACCCGGATCGCCGCGATCACCGGCGCCGGTGAGATCACCGTCGGTGGCGGAGGCGGCGGATTCGGCGGCAGCGGCATCGAGGTGTCCGTCCGCGCCGACGACGACGCCACCCTGAAAGCCGCCACCGCGCAGGTCACCGAAGCCCTCGCCGGCGTCGCCGAGGTCACCGACGTGACCAGCGACCTGGCCGAGAGCGCCCCGCAGATCAGCATCGTCGCCAAGGGTGAGGCCGCCGCCCGCTACGGCCTCACCGACCAGGCCGTCGTCGGCGCGCTCCGGCAGGCCGTCTCCGGCGCCACCGTCACCCGCGTCACCCTCGACGGAACCCAGCACGACGTCGTCGTCAGCACCGGCGCCACCGCGCCCGGCGACCTGAACGCCCTCAAGGCCGTCACCGTGATGACCCAGGCCGGACCGGTTCGCCTGGACAAGGTCGCCACCGTCACCGAGGTCGACGGGCCCGCCCAGCGGACCCGCATCGACGGCGAACGCACCAACACCGTCACCGTCACACCTGTCGGCGACGACACCGGCGCGGCCAGCACGGCGGTACGGGCCGCCCTGGACAGGCTGACGCCGCCGGCCGGATCGTCGTACGAGACGGGTGGTGTCGTCTCTCAGCAATCGGAGGCCTTCGCGCAGCTCGGCCTCGCCATCGCCGTCGCCATCGCCCTGGTCTTCCTGATCCTCGTCGCGGTGTTCCGCAGCATCCGGCAGACCCTGATCCTGCTGGTGTCGATCCCGTTCGCGTTCGTCGGCGCGGTCGCCCTGCTGCTGGTCACCGGCACGCCGCTCGGTGTGGCCGCCCTCATCGGCATCCTGATGCTGATCGGCATCGTCGTGACCAACGCGATCGTGCTCATGGACCTGGTCAACCAGTACCGCGAACGCGGCATGACCGTCACCGAGGCCGTCGTCGAAGGCGGGCTCCGGCGGCTGCGGCCCATCCTGATGACCGCCCTGGCCACCATCTTCGCGCTGCTGCCGATGGCGCTGGGCATCACCGGGGCGGGCGGCTTCATCTCCCAGCCGCTCGCGGTCGTGGTGATCGGCGGGCTGGTCAGCTCCACCCTGCTCACGCTGGTGCTGATCCCGGTCCTCTACACGATGGTCGAGTCCCGGCGGGAGGCCCGCCGCCTGCGCCGCCTCCCCGTCGAGACCCCGGCCGCTCCGGAACTCCTCCCGGTCG
>NZ_JBHSBL010000005.1:630446-641851 GCF_042650585.1 Actinoplanes subglobosus | reverse complement strand
CCCGCCGTGGGACGGCCGGCCGCCTCATCGCACGTGAAGATAGCGTTACCCGCGCACCGCGGACCTTGCCTCCGGGCGAGCCTGCGCCTACGTTAACGGAACGTCGTTTCCCTCAACGGAACATGGGGCCGCGGATGCTCAGCGCGCTGTTCGGATTGATCGCCGTCACGGAAGTCGTCCTGCTCGGCCTCGTGATCGCGATGCGGCGACGGCACCCCGACTGGGCGCTCACCCTGCTGATCCTCGTCATCCTCGCGCTGATCTGGGACAACACGGTCATCGCGGTCGGTGCCACGGTCGGTGAAGGCGACACACTGGAGGCGCTCTCCTACCCGCGCTACATCACGCACGGGCTTCTCGTACCCCTTCTGATCATGGTGGGGGTCGGTCTCGGCCGCCGGCACGGCGTCCGTTCCCTCGCCGGCCGCGCCGCGCCCGCAGCCTTCGGCGCGCTGACCGTCGCGCTCATCGTCGCCGGCATCTACCTCGACATCATCGATCTCGATCTGGAGCCCACCCGGTACGCCGACACGCTGCGCTACACCAACGCGGCCTCACACGGCGCACCGATCCCCGCCGTCGTCACCATCCTCGTGCTGATCGGTATCGGAGCCACCCTGCTGATCCGCACCCGCTGGCCGTGGCTGCTCGCCGGAGCGGTCGCAATGTTCGTCGCCGCGGGTCTGGGCGCACTCGCCTTCTGGACCGGCAACATCGGCGAACTCCTCCTGATCCTCAGCATCTGGTGGACCGCCGCCCACAGCGTCCGCTCAGCCCAGTTGACCTCCGCCTGACCACCCCGCCTTCGAGCCCACCCAACGCCGCCTCGGTCCGGCTGCCACGTCGCGGACGATCGCGTCAGTGGCGCATGATCCAGACGGGCAGTGGGTCACGGAATTCGGCTGCCACCTCCCAGCCCGCGCGGCGGTAGAGCTCGACGTTCTCCGGCTTGCTCGTCTCCAGGATCGCGGGCAGACCGTCCTCGGCCGCACGACGGAGACCGACGGCCATCACCGCCCGGCCGAGGCGACGACCAGCAGCGGCGGGGTGAGTGCCGAGCACGCCCAGATACCAGTACGGCTCGTCCGGGAAAGCCTCGTGAATCGCCTCGTCGTAGGCCGCCATCCGCACCCGGGCCTCCGCCGACAACCTCATCTCGGCGGCGGGCACGTCACTGCCACCCGGCGGCTCCCAGATCGCTGCCGACACGCCGCGCTCGACGGTCCAGATGGTCGCCTTGTTCACCCGCTTGTCGAAGAGGTGACCGAAGAACTCCGGCGCCTCCCGACGATAATCGTCGTCACGGGGGAACAGGAAGCGCAGCACCGGGTCACCCGGGAACGCCGCGACCAGCGAATCGACGATCCGTTCACGATCCTCGGGTGTCGCCACCGTGATCTCAGGAGTACCAGTCACGGACGGACCCTATCCCCTTCGGCATCCTAGGAGGCTAGCCTTTCTCGCTTCGCAAGAAAGCGGATGACCCCGTTCTGGGCACGAAGAGCGCCGTGGGCGGTACGGCCGGGGCCGGACGGTGCGCGGGTGGGGCGGCCGACGGCGTACCGGATGAGGGGTCATGGCAGAGGGGCCGCTGAGCGGGACGCCGGGGATTCCGGGAGGCGCGGGGCCGGTGGGGTGGTCAGCAGCTGGGCCTCGAGTGTGTCGAGGGCCTCGCGGAGGCGGGCGATCTGCACGTGCGGGGTGTTGTCGATCGGGATGGGCGGGCCGCTCTTCTTGCCGGTGGTGGCTGCCCGCTCGGCCTCGTGGGCCTCCTGCAACGCGGTCAGGACCAGGCCGACCAGGAGGTTCGTCAACAGGTAGCACGCGGCGACCATGTAGGAGACGTAGTACGGAACGGCCCAGGGGGTGATCTCGCGGCCGGCCGACAGGATGTTGGTGATGTCGTCCAGGGAGAGCAGCAGGAAGAGGCTCAGCATGGCCTGGCCGACGGTGCCGTACTTCTCCGGCTGGGCGGCGCCGAAGAGCATCCAGCCGACCATCGCGTAGCCGTAGATGACCAGGGCGGTGATCAGCAGGAAGCTGCCGAGGCCGGGGAGGCTGCGCCGGATGCCGACGAGGATCACCCGGAGGCTGGGGAACAGGCGGAACGCGCGGACGATCCGGGCCAGGCGCAGCAGGCGGAGCAGGGTGACGTTCTCGCGGACGCCGGGGATCAGCGGGGCGGCCAGGATGGCGATGTCGAACAGGTTCCAGCCGTCGCGGAAGAAGCGGGACGGGCGGTCCAGCGAGGCGCCGAAACGGACCAGCAGTTCGAGGACGAAACCGGCGACGCACAGGTGCTCTATGAAACGCAGGTACGGTCCGGCGGCGGCCTCGATCCCGGAGTAGGTCTCCAGGCCGAGGCACGCCGCGTTGACCGCGATGACCGCGAAGCCGGCGGCACTGAACCAGGGTGCGCCGACCACGGTCAGGCAACGAGCGGTGAGTTCCCGGATGAGCACCGCCGCATCCTATGCGGTGCTTCCTCCGGAAATGTCACTTGGTGGGCAGGGTGTGGCCGTTCGCGTCGAGCCACTGGTCGAAGGTCAGTAGCCCGGGGTGGAGGCGACGGACCTCGGCCAGGTCGCGGACTCCGGTGAAGTAGTCCTCGAACTCGGTGTAGTACTGGAGCATGTTGCCCGCCTCGTCGGCGCCCGGGAAACCGAGACCACGGTAGGCGTCGTGGGTCAACGGGCGGTAAACGACACGCTCACCGACCGCCCGGGACAGGCCGGCCGCGATCTGCTCCCCGGTCAGATGCTCCCCGGCGATGTGGACGGTACGGCCCGCGTATTCGGCGGGACCAGCCTGGAACAGGGCGTACGCCGTCCGGCCGATGTCCTGGACGGCGATGCCGGCCAGCCGGCTCTCCCCCATCGGCAGGCTCAGCGTGAGCACCCCGTCGGCGTCGCGTGCCGCACCCCAGCCGTTGGCCAGGTTCTCCCAGTAGAAGGTGGTGCGCAGGAACGTGGTCGGCACGCCCGCCCCGGTGAACAGCCGGTCCGCGTCGGCCTTGGCGTCGAAGTGCGGGACCTTGTACTTCTCCTGCAGGGTGGGCATCCGGTCGTCGGACACCGGGATGTGGTCGCGGGTGTCCTCCAGCGTGGACCAGATCACGTGTTCCAGACCGGCGCGGCGGGCGGCGTTCGCCAGGTTGGCGGCCTCCTTCAGCTCGCGGTCGGCGGACATGTGGGCCCAGAAGTTCGTCACCAGGAAGGCGCCGTACGCCCCGGTGAACGCCGCGACCAGGCTCTCCTCGTCGTAGTTGTCGGCCTGCACCACCTCGGCGCCGAGTTTGACCAGCTCACTCGCGCGGGGCGAGGTGGTATCCCTGGTCAGGGCACGGACCGCGTAGTCGCCGGACGGGTCGGCCAGGATCGCCTCGACGAGTCCGCCACCCTGGGCACCGGTGGCGCCGACGACCGCGATGACCTTCTTCTGGCTCATTCTGATCACTCTCTTCGTTCCCGGTGAGTGGCCCTTCCGGCCTCTCGTGACCCGCTCAACCCGAGCAAGGTATCGATAATTCCCGATGGAATGAGGCCGCGGTCACGCCTCAGTGGTCGCGTTCGGTTGCCGATCGGTTTCGGTGATGACCACGCACCGGCAGGATCTGATCCCGGTAACGGAGGACACGCTGCGGGCCGAGCGCGACGAGGCGCTCCGGACCGCGGCGCGGCTGCGTGCGGTCCTGGACTCGGCGCACGACGCGTTCGTCTCGATGGACTCCGGGGGGCGGGTCACGGCATGGAACACGGCGGCCGAGCAGCTCTTCGGCTGGACCCGGGACGAGGCCGTCGGCCGGTGCGCGACCGAGCTCATGATCCCGGACCGGTTGCGCGAAGCGCACGAGGCCGGCATGGCGCGGGTACGGCGTACCGGCGTCTCCGAACTGTCCGGGCGGCGGCTGGAGCTGACCGCTGTCGATCGCGCCGGCCGGGAGTTCCCCGTCGAGATGACCCTCCAGCTGCAGCGGGAGGACGGCGAGCAGGTCTTCCACGCGTTCCTGCACGACATCACGGCGCGGACCACCGCCCGGACCGAGCTGCGCCAGGAGCGGGCGTTCCTGCAGGCACTGCTGGACAGCCTGGACACCGGGGTGGCGGCGTGCGGCAGCGACGGGCGGCTGGCCCAGTTCAATGCGGCGATGCGGGAGATCCACGGGCTCGGGATGCTGTCGATCGGGGCGGAGTCGTGGGCGCAGACCTTCCCTCTGTTCGCGGCGGACGGGCGTACGCCACTGGCACCGGAGCGGATGCCGCTGGCCCGGGCCTGGCAGGGCGAGACCGTGCAGCACGAGGAGATGCTGGTGTGCGTGCCGGACCGGCCGCCGCGCCGATTCCTGGCCAACGCCCGGCCGATCGACTCCGCCGACGGGCGGCGCCTGGGCGCGGTCGTCGCGCTGCACGAGATCACCGCCGCCCACCGGGCCGAGATGCTGCGCCGCTGCCGGCACGCGGTGGCGCAGGCGCTGTCCGAGGCGGCCTCCGCGCGGGACGCGGCGATGGCGGCGGCCACCGGCGTCGCCGCCGAACTCGGCTGGGCCTGCGCCGAATACTGGGAGGTGGACACCGAACGGCACCGGATCGCCCGGGCCGGATCCTGGTGCCGCGAGGGCATCGACCTGTCCGGGTTCACCGGCGACGAGCCGTTCGACTTCGGCGTCGGGCAGGGTGTGCCCGGGACGGTCTGGCAGCGGGGCGCCGACATCTGGACCAACGATCTGCCCGGCGACCTCACCGATCCGGGACGGCTGCCGCTCGGGCACCGGCTGGGGCTGCGAGCGGCGATCGGCATGCCGGTGCACTGCGGCGCCGGGGTGGCCGGGGTGCTGGTGTTCTTCTCCGACACCCCGGTCGACCGCGACGACGACATCCTGTCGGTGCTGCGCGACATCGCGGCACAGACCGGCCGGTACGTCGAACGCCGTCGCGCCGAGGAACTGACCCTGGAACTGGCCGCCGCCCGGCGCGACTTCAACCGGGTCATCGAGGTCGTCCCCGACTGTGTCTGGAGCGTCCGTTACTCGCCTCCGGACACCTGGCACACGGTCTACATCAGCCCGGGGGCGAAGGAGGTGTTCGGTGGCCCGCTACCGGCCGTGGACACGTTCGCCCACATCGCTGCCGAACACATCCACCCGGACGACCTGCACCAGTTCCGGCAGTACCAGGACGCGATCACGGACGGGCGGCCCGGCGAGTTCGAATGCAGGTTCACCGGATTCGACGGCGCCGTCCGCTGGATCTGGTGCCGCGCGTTCCCCCGTGTCGAGGACGGAGTCTGCTACATCGACGGGATCTCCACGAACGTCACCGACCGGCGGGAGCTGACCGACCAGCGGGAGCTGCTGCTCGCCCGGGAGCAGGAGCAGGTCCGCCGTCTGCGGGAGCTGGACCGGATGAAGGACGACCTGGTAGCGGTGGTCAGTCACGAGATGCGCAACCCGATCGCGATCATCGCCGCGTACACCGACTCGCTGCTGGAGGAGCCGGAGCTCGCCGGGCGCAGCGAACTGGCCGCCATCGCGCGCACCAGCGCCCATCTGCTGCACCTGGTCGAGGACCTGCTCGACCTGGCCCGGTTCGAGACCGGTCCGGCGCTGCTGGACCCGCGGCCGCTGCACCTGGACCGGCTGCTGCGCCAGGCCGTCGAGGAGCACCGGATCAGCGCACAGGTCGACCTGGTCACCGAGATCGGCCCGCTGCCGGTGGTGTCCGGCGAGTCGGCACGGCTGCGGCAGGTGATGGACAACCTGCTCTCCAACGCGATCAAGTACACACCGCCGGGCGGGACGGTCACGGTGGGCGCGCACGCGGACCGCACCGCGGTGACCGTCGACGTCACCGACACCGGGATCGGGATACCCGTCGAGCAGTATCCGAAACTGTTCACCCGGTTCTTCCGGGCCAGTACCGCGGTGGAACGCAAGATCAAGGGCACCGGGCTGGGACTGGCCGTCACCAAGGCGGTCGTCGAGGCGCACGGCGGGACGATCGCGGCCGCACCGGGGCCGGGCGGCGGCACCCGGTTCACGGTGACACTGCCGCGCTGACACCCGCGGCAACCCGCCGGCAACCCGGCGACGACCGGTTCCGCACCCGGGGGACGGGAGGGTTCCCCGGACCGGCCACCCCGGGCCGTCGGGAAGGATTCGTGGCGTTCATGTCCGGCTTCGAGGCCAACTCTCTCGACGTTCTCGTCGACACCCGCTCCGAGACGGTCACCAGCCTGATCCAGGCGGCGACCCCGGTACGCGAGCAACTCCAGGAGGTCGTCGACGACGTGGCCACCCGGCTCGACGTGCCGATCGCGGCCATCACCCTGGTCCGTGACGACGCCGTGCTGATCGCCGCGGGACGCGGCATCCCCGACTGGATCATGCGGGCCGGTGGGCTGCCCGCCGAGTGGTCGGTCTGCCCCCGGGTGGTCAACCCGGACCAGCCGTTGCTCGTCGACGACCTGCACGCCGTGGACTGGGGGTTCTTCCCGGCCACGGCGATCGTGGGGCCGTTGCGCGCCTACGCCGGCGTGCCGCTGCGGGTCGACGGCGCGGTCGTCGGCACTCTCTGCGCCATGGCCCCGGCGCCCCGCGCGTTCGACGGCGGCGCGGTGGCCGTCCTGGAGGACCGGCGGCCCGTCGCCATGCGTCTCCTCGGCCGGCCCTGACCTGTCACCCGGCAACCCCTTCGCCCGTGGCCTTCGCAGGTCACGGGCCTTCTGCGTTTACCGATTCCCGGCCGCCGGGTGAGCCGCAGTCGATAGCGTGAAGGCGTCCGTGCGGGAGAGGGATATGTGGAAGACCGCAGAACGACAGGGACCGGTGGTGTTGCTGGTCGAGGACGACGAGGACCTGCGTGAGCTCACCACGCAGATGCTCGAGATGCGCGGTTTCTCGGTGCTGGCGGCGAAGGATCCGGTCAGCGCGCTGATGACGTGCCGGGTGCACGACGGGACCATCGACGTGCTCCTGACCGATCTGGGGCTGCCCGGGGTCTCGGGCGGCGAGCTCTCCCGGTCGGCGGCGGCGGTACGGCCGACCATGCGGGTCGTCTACGTCTCCGGGGTGCCCGAGGAGATCGCCGTCAAGCGGGGCCTGATCAAGGCGGGCTCGCCGTTCATCTCCAAGCCGTACACGGCCGACGTGCTGGCCGGCACCCTGCGGTCGGTGCTGGCGCAGACCTCATCCACCCCTAACCGGTAACTGTCCGGCAACCGAGGCTCTCTCATGGTCCACACGAAACGTCCGATGAACAGGGCACGGGCCGCCGGGGGTGTGGCCACAGTGAGTAAGGAACGACCGTGGAACAGTTCAAGCTGCTCATCGGATACCTGCGTGCCAAGCACACCTCGGACGAGGGCGCGACGATCGTCGAGTACTCGCTTCTCGTGGCGCTCATCGCGGTGGCCCTCATCGTCGGCCTCCAGGCTCTGGAAACCGACATCGCGGGCCTGCTCACCAAGGTCACCAACGCCATCTAGTACGACCCGGCCGGTCACCGGGCCGCCCGCGAACAGGGTGGCCCGGGCCGAGGACGGAGCGGCGATCGTCGAGATGGCGTTCGTGCTCCCGATCGTGTTGCTGATCCTCTTCGCGATCATCGACATGGGCCGGCTCATGCAACAGCACATCCAGCTCACCGAGGCCGCCCGCGAGGGGGCCCGGACCGGGGCGCTGAACGGAACCGTCGATCAGGTCAAGACCAAGGTCACCTCGATCGTCGGCACCGGCGTCGCCCTCACCTACCCGGCTGTCAACGGGGTCAACGTCTGCGCGGCCGCGTCCGGCGCCGGCACCGACGCCGTGGTCAACGTCCAGCGCACCTTCCAGCCGACCACGCCGCTGCTGGCCTGGATCTCCCGCAGCACCCCGCTCGTGATCAGCGCCAAGGGCGTGATGTCGTGCGTCGGATGACGGCGGGGGCGGTGACGCCGTGCGGCGGCGCGTGCTGATCCTGCTGGCCGCCCTCCTGCTGGCGGTGATCAGCGGGATCTCACTGCTGTCGTACGTCCGTGGCGCCGACCGCCGGGCCGTCCAGGGCAAACAGGGCGTGTGGGTGCTGATCGCCACCCGGCACATCCCGGCCGACACCTCCGGCGCCGACGTCGCCAAGCTCACCGAGAGCATCCTGGTGCCCGCCGAGACCGTGCCCACCGGTGCCCTGACCGGCTGGGACTCCTCCCTCGACGGGCTGCGCCTGACCGCGCCGCTGGAGGCGAGCCAGCTCCTGCTGCGGCCGCTGTTCCAGACACCGGTGCCGTCCGCCTCCCCGTCCCGGCGGCTCACCGTGCCTCCGGACCGCCTCGCCGTGACCGTCGCGCTGAGTATCGCGCCCCAGGTCGCCGGGGACGTCACGACCGGCGACGAGGTAACCGTCTACGCGAGCTGCCCGCTCCAACCCAGGGACTCCGATCCGCCTCCGCAGACGCGGGCGCTGCTGCCGCGTACCGAGATCATCGCGATCGGTGAGGCGCCCGAACCCGCAGCCGGACCGGCGTCGCCCGGGCCGTCCGCGTCGCACCAGCGGGAGATCATCGGCACCACCGGAGGCGGTCAGGCGACCACCGGTGAACGGTACGTGGTCACCCTCGCGGTCGGCGCGAAGGACGCGCAGCGGCTGGTGCACGCCTCCCGGTACTGCGCGCTCCATCTGGCCATGCTCGGCGCCACGGTGAAGGTGACCCCGGGCGACGGCGTCGACACGGACGGGTTGTACTGATGTCCCTCTACGTCTACGTCGAACCGGACGAGGCCCGGCGCGCCGAGGTCGGGCCCGCCTTCCGCGAGGTCGGCTGCACGATGCTGGCCGGCATGGCGGATCTGGAGACGCATCTGCCGCGCTACCCGGAGACGATCCTGGTCATCCTCGGTGCCACCGTCGATCTGGGCGAGGCGCTGATGTTCACCGCCTACCAGCGGCTCCAGCGGCCGCTCATCGGCGTGGTGCTGATCCGCCGGACGCTGGAGCCCGCGGTCGTGCTGGACTGCCTGCGCTCCGGGGTGCGCGAGATCGTCGAGGAGGCCGACAACGACGGGCTGCGGGCCGCGACCGTCCGGTCGGTCGACCTCTCCAAGGCGCTGAGCAGCACCCTGCGGGGCACGACCGAGCAGGCGCCGTACGCCCGGGTCGTCACCCTCTTCGCCGGCAAGGGCGGATGCGGCCGCAGCATGGTCGCCGCCAACCTGGCCGTGGCGCTGGCCGGCGGCGGACGCCGGGTCCTGCTCTTCGACCTCGACCTGCAGTTCGGCGACGTCGCGATCATGTTGCGGCTCTCCCCCGAACGCAACATCTCCGGCGGCCTGTCGATGACCGGCCGGCTGGACGAGCCGGGGCTCCGGTCGATCGTCTCCAGCCACCGCAGCGGCCTGGACGCGCTGCTCGCCCCGCCCAGCCCGGCCGAGGGCGAGAGGGTCAGCCGCGAGTTCGTGGTCGAACTGCTGGACGTGGCCCGCCCGGTCTACGACTTCATCGTGATCGACACCCCGGCGGTCGTCACCGACCAGGTGCTCGCCGCCCTGGACATGTCCGACTGGTACATCCCGATCGTCACCCCGGACCTGCCGACCCTCAAGTCGGTACGTCTCACCACAGAGATGTTCGACCTGCTCGACTATCCGAAGGACCGCCGTCTGCTGGTGTTCAACCGGGCCAACTCCGAGGTCGGGCTCACCCCGGCCGACGTCGAGGAGGCGGTCGGCATGCCGTTCGCGGTGCAGGTGCCGTCCAGCCGGGACGTGCCGGTCTCGGTCAACCAGGGCGAGCCGCTGACCATGACCGACCCGATGCACCCGGTGAGCCGGGCCATCCGGCAGCTCGCCGACCGGTGCGCCGGCATCGAGGCGCCCCCCGCCCGCAGCCGCGGCCTCTTCGGCCGTAGGAAGAAGGCGAAATGAGCCTGTCCGCGCGGCTCGCGGCCGCGAGGAACGTCCAGAGCCAGCAGGCCGCCGGCCCCGCGCTGCCGTCCGACCGCGGCCCGGCCGGCCGGCACCAGGCCACCGACCAGGTCAACGAGGTGCGCCTGCGGATCCAGCGACGGCTCGCTGACGAGCTCGGCCCCACCCTGTACGGCAACGACCGCGACCGGGCCGACGACCTCGACGCCCGCGTCCGTGAGTCGCTGAACGAGCTGCTGGCCCGGGAGGAGACCCCCCTCTCCGGCGCCGACCGGGCCCGGATCGTCCGCGAGGTGGTCGACGAGGTGCTCGGGCACGGGCCGATCGAGTCGTTGCTGCGCGACCAGTCGGTCACCGAGGTGATGGTGAACGGGCCGCACGCGGTGTTCGTGGAACGTTTCGGCCGGATCGAACGGGTGGCCGCCGAGTTCGACGACGAGGCCCACCTGCGGCGGATCATCGACCGGATCTGCTCGCGGGTGGGGCGCCGGGTCGACGAGGCGAGCCCGATGGTCGACGCCCGGCTGCCGGACGGGAGCCGGGTCAACGCGATCGTGCCGCCGATCGCGCTGGACGGCTCGTCACTGACGATCCGCAAGTTCGCGGCGGTGCCGCTGACCGTCGGCGACCTGCTCAGCTACGGCACCCTGACCCGCAACGGCGCCGAGTTCCTGGAGGGCTGCGTCCGCGGCCGCCGCAACGTGGTGGTGAGCGGCGGCACCGGCTCCGGCAAGACCACGATCCTCAACGTGCTGTCCGGTTTCGTGCCGTCCGACGAGCGCATCGTCACCATCGAGGACGCCGCCGAGCTCCAGCTCAACCAGGAACACGTGGTGCGGCTGGAGTCGCGGCCGGCGAACTCCGAGGGCCGCGGCACGATCACCACCCGCGAGCTGGTCCGCAACGCGCTGCGGATGCGCCCGGACCGGATCGTCGTCGGGGAGGTCCGCGACAGTGCCGCCCTCGACATGCTCCAGGCCATGAACACCGGCCACGACGGCTCGCTCACCACACTGCACGCCAACTCGCCCCGCGACGCGCTCTCCCGGATGGAGACGATGGTCCTGATGGCCGGCATGGACCTGCCCAGCCGCGCGATCCGCGACCAGATCGCCTCCGCGGTCGACCTGATCCTGCAGGTCAACCGGTTCAAGGACGGGACGCGCAAGGTCACCCACATCACCGAGGTGGTGGGCATGGAGGGCGAGGTCGTCACTCTGCAGGACATCTTCCTCCACGAGTACGCCCCGGACGCGCGCGGCGGACAGCTGAAGCCGACCGGGATCCGCCCGAACTTCCTCGACGCGCTCGCGCCGTACGGGGTCACCCTCTCCCCCAGCCTGTTCGCGGGCCGCGGATGGTGATCCTGGTGATGGTTCTCGTCTTCGGGGGCGGCGCCGCCTTCCTCGCCGGATACGCGGCGCTCGACGCGACCATCGGGCGCACCCCGATCCAGCGCCGGCTCACCGTGCTGCGCCGCTTCTCGGCGCGGGCCACCGGTGAGCAGGCC
>NZ_JBHSBL010000005.1:592809-630426 GCF_042650585.1 Actinoplanes subglobosus | reverse complement strand
GGCCGCCGGACGCCGGCTGGAGGCGGTGCCGGCGCTGGCCCGGATCGCCGCCCGGGACGAGCCGATGCTGGACCGGCTCGGCGGCGGGATCCGCCCCGCCGAGTGGCTGGCCGTCCGGTTCGCCGCCGTGGCGGTCGTCGCGGCGGTCGCGTCAGCGGTGTTCCCGTGGCTGTTCGCGCTGGTCCTCGGCCTGCTCGGCGGCTGGTTCGGTGCCGGGGCGCTGCTGCGGGTACGGGTCCAGCGGCGCGAACGGCAGTTCGGCGACGACCTGCCCGGCGCCCTCAACCTGATGACCAGCTCGCTGCGGGCCGGCTTCACCCTGCACCAGTCGGTCGAGGCGGCCGTCCGCGACGACAACGGCCCGGTCGCCACCGAACTCCGGCGTGCCCTGGCCGAGACGAGGATCGGCGGCAGCTTCGAGGACGCCCTGGAACGGGTCGGCGAACGGATGCACAGCCCCGAGATGGTGTGGCTGGTCATGGCCCTGCGGCTGCAACGGGAGGTGGGCGGCAGCCTGGTCGACGTCATGCAGACCACCGCCGACACGATGCGCGAGCGCGCCTACATCAAGCGGCACGTGCGGGCGCTGTCCGGGGAGGGCCGCATCTCGGCATGGGTGCTGGGCAGCATGCCACCGCTCACCGCGCTCGGCATCCACCTCGTCCAGCCGGGGTACCTGCGGCCGCTGTGGACCACACCGCCGGGGCTGATGCTGCTCGCCATCGCGGCCGTCGGGATGACCGCCGGCGCGTTCTGGCTGCGGGCGGTCGTCCGGGTGGAGGTGTGAGGTGGGCGCCGGGCTGCTGGCGATCCTCGCGGTGACCGGTGTGGCCGGCACGATCGTGCTGGTCGCGATCGCGGTCACGATGCCGGAGATGCGGCGGGACCGGGTGATGCGTACGCTCGCCGTCTTCACCGGCCACCCCGAGGCCGAGCAGGGCCGTCACCAGGCCGCCGAGGAGAGCCGCCGACTGGCCCGGTCCGCCGACCGGCTCGGTGCGCTGCTCACCCCGCCCGGGGACCGGGACCGGCTGAACCGGATGCTGGAGATGGCCGGCAACCCCGCCGACTGGCCGATGCAGCGGGTCATCCGGGCCCGGCCGGCCGCGATGGTGATGGTGTCGGCGCTGGCCGCGCTGACCGGCAACGCGCTGAAAGGGCGCCCCGGCATGATCGGCGGCGCGATCGCCGGACTGTTCCTCGGGGCGTTCCTGCCGCTGCTGCTGCTCTGGAACGCGTCGATCAAACGGCAGGAGACCATCCAGCGGTCGCTGCCGGACGTCATGGACGTGATGGTCATCGGGGTGGAGGCGGGGCTCGGCCTGGACTCGGCGATGGACCAGGTGGCCCGCAGCACCCGGGGGCCGATGGCCGACGAACTGCACCGGGTGCTGCAGGAGATGCGGCTCGGGGTGGCCCGGTCCGAGGCGTTGCGGGCGCTTGCCGGGCGTACCTCCGTGCGGGATCTCAAACGTCTCGTCACGGCGCTCATCCAGGCCGGTGAGCTGGGCATCTCGGTGGCGCCGATCCTGCGCGAGCACGCCGCCGAACAGCGCGTCCGGCGACGGCAGCGGGCCGAGGAAGCGGCCCAGAAGGTGCCGGTGAAGATGCTCTTCCCGATCCTGTTCTGCATGTTCCCGGTGATCTTCGTGGTGATCATCGGGCCGGCCGTGATCCAGCTGCTCAAAACGTTCCAGGACAACTAAGGACGCCGGGCGTCGTGCCGAACGGTGGGTCGTGCTGACACCGGCCATCGAGCGCCCCGACGCGGAACTCCAGCGGCTCGCGGCGTTGCACGAGTACCAGCTCCTCGACGCCCCGGCGGACGACGAGCTGAGCGCGGTCGTCCGGGTCGCGGCGATGATCGCCGACGTACCGACCGCCACCCTCAACCTGATCGACGAGAACCGGCAGTGCCAGCTCACCACGGTCGGCTTCCCCGGAAGCGACTCGGATCGCAGCGACTCGATGTGTGACGTCGCGTTCCGGGACGGCCAGGTGATCCATCTGCCGGACGCCCGGCAGAACCCGCTCTACTCCGGCAACCCGTGGGTGGACGGGCGGATGGCCAACGTCCGCTTCTACGCGTCGGCGCCGCTGATCAGCCCGGCCGGGTACGCGCTCGGCACGCTCTGTGTCTTCGACGAGGTGGTCAAGGCGCTGAGCCGCCGGCAGATCCAGCGCCTCGAGGACCTCGCCGAGGTCATCGTCGGGCTGTTCGAACGCCGCCGGCAGGCCCGGATCAGTGCCGAACTGGCGCTGGAGACCGAACGCAGCCACAAGTTCATCGAGACCCTGCTCGACACCGTGGACGTGGGCATCGCGGCGGCCGACGCCGACGGGCGGCTCACCGTACTGAACCGGGCCGTCCGGCGCTGGGCCGGCGCCGCCGAGGACCTCAGCACCCCACTGGAGATCCTCGCGACCCGGTGCGAGCTGCTGCACCTGGACGGGCTCACCCCGGTGAGCACCGACGAGACGCCGCTGCACCAGGCGCTGCGCGACCACCTCGTCAACGATGTGGAGTTCGTGCTGCGTACCGCGGACCACTCGCATCTCACGGTCACCGCGAACAGCCGCAACATCCTCACCGACGCCGGGGATCGGATCGGCGCCGTGGTGGCGCTCACCGACGTGACCCGCGACCGGGAGCACCGGCAGGCCATCGAACGCGCCCACGCCGAGCTGCGCCTGGCCGTCAGCGAGCTGGAACGCTCGAACGACGAGCTGGAGGGCTTCGCCGCGGCGGTCAGCCACGATCTGGTGCGGCCGCTGGCCAGCGCCAGCGGCTTCCTGGAGATGTTCGGGCAGGTGTACGGCGAGCAGCTCGACGAGCGCGGCGCGAAGTGGGTGACCGGCGCCGGCCGGGCCCTCGACCGGATGCAGCAACTGGTCAAGGCGCTGCTCGACTACGCACGGGCCGGTCACGCCCCCTACCAGGCGGTATCCGTCGACCTGAACGAGGTGCTCGCCCAGGTGCGGGCCGATCTGCGGGCGCACGCCGAGAGCGCCGGGGCGACCATCACGGTCGGCGGGCCGCTCCCGTCCGTCGAGGGCGACCCGACCCTGCTACGTCAGCTGCTGCAGAACCTGATCGACAACGCGATCAAGTACCGCCGTCCGGACCGGGCGCCGGCCGTCGAGGTGACCTGCGAGCGTGGGCCGGACGGCTGCGTCGTCGCGGTCGCCGACAACGGGCTGGGCATCCCGCCCGAACACCGGGACCGGGTGTTCGACATGTTCGCCCAGGTCGACCCGGAGTCCCGCAAGGGCCACGGCATCGGACTGTCGACCTGCATGCGGATCGTCGAGCGGCACGGCGGCCGGATCACCGTCGGCGAGTCGCCGTCGGGCGGCACGGTCATCCGGCTGCACCTGCCGGCCACGGACTGCCCGTAGGTCACATGGCGGCGTGGCCGTGCCGCCAGTAGCCGATGAAGTCGATGTGGTTCTTCGGCACCGCGCGGTCCTCGACCAGGTGCCGGCGGCCACCGGTGACCAGCGCCGACTCACCGACCAGATAGGCCCACACCGGCCCGTCCGGCAGGTCCGCCTCGCGCAGCGTGGAGAGTGCCAGCCGCCCGGGCACGGCGGCCGGCTCGTCACGGGCCACCCACCGCAGGTCGACGCCGGCCGGCACCCGGAACTCCTGTCGGTCCTCCGCCGACGGGAGCTCCACGATCGCCACTCCCCTGGCGTCGTCCGGCAGCGACTCGCAGATGCCGGCGACCGCGGGCAGACCGGTCTCGTCGGCGACCAGCAGCGTCCAGTCGTGCTCGGCCCGCGGGTTGTAGCCCACACCCTGGTCGAGCAGCCCGGCCTGGTCACCGGGGTTGGCGGCGAGGGCGAACGCGCTGGCCGGGCCGCTGTGCCCGGCGGCGTCCACATGCACCACGAAGTCGACGTCGAGCCCGTCCGGCCGGAACGCACGGACCGTGTAGTTGCGCACGAACGGCCGCTTCGGCTTGGCGGTGGCCAGATACTGCGCATACCAGAGCCCCGACGTACGGGTCGGCAGCTTCAGGGTGTCCTGGCCCGGGCGCGGCAGGAACAGCCGGAACCACTGGTCGAAGCCGAGCGGCGTGAACCGGCCGAGCCCCTCCCCGCCGAAGGTCACCCGGACGACGTTCGGCGAGATCCGCTCACTCTTGGTCACCTCGAGGAGCAACACGTGGGGATCGACCGGCTTGCGGATTTTGAAGTTCGCCATAGTTAGGTGACCCTAACCTAATCGATCGGAGCGCTCCACCGGCCGGGCGCTCCCGCTGGAAACAAAGGGCGGTTACCGTTCGGGCTACGGACGAGGACGGGCGGAGACCGATGCGAATATTGCTCGTGGAGGACGACCGCCGGGTCGGGGCGGTGATGACCACCATGCTCCAGCGGCGTGGCTACGCGGTGGAGCACGCCGCCACGGCCACCGCGGCGCTGGAGGCGGCACCCTGCGACCTCGTGCTGCTGGATCTGAACCTGCCGGACGGCGACGGTCTCGACGTCTGCCGGGCGCTCCGGTCCCGCAACGAGCACCTGGGGATCATCGCGGTCACCGCGCGCGGTGAGGAGCGTGACCGGGTGACCGGCCTGCGGGTGGGCGCCGACGACTACGTGGTGAAACCGTTCTCGATGGCCGAGCTGCAGGCGCGGATCGAGGCGCTGCTCCGGCGGACCGTGCGGCAGGCGCCGGTGGCCGTGGGGATCGTCGAGGTGGGTCCGGTGCGGATCGATCCGGCGGCCCGGACCGTGCTGATGCACGGCGAGCCGGTGACGCTGACCCGCAAGGAGTTCGACATCCTCAGCTCGCTGGCACGGCAGCCGGGTGTGGCGCTGACCCGCGAGCGGATCATGCTGGACGTCTGGCAGACCACCTGGTCCGGCAAGCACACGCTCGAGGTGCACGTGGCGTCGCTGCGCGCGAAACTGGGTGATCCCGGGCTGGTGGAGACCGTCCGCGGTGTGGGCTACCGTTTGCGCACTACATGAGCAACGGGAGACGGCGTGCGCAGGCGGCTGGTGGTCACCTACCTGCTGCTGCTCTGCATGGTTCTCCTCGCCCTGGAGATTCCGCTGGCCGTCACGGTCGCCAGCCGGGAGACCGACCGGGCCGTCGCTGACCGGCTGGCCGACGCGACCCGGTTCGCCTCCCTGGCGGCGCCGGCGGTGCGCAGCGGCGACATCGACGCGCTGAACGACGAGTTGCGCCGCTACCAGGAGCTGTACGGGATCGGCACCCTCCTGGTCGATCAGGATCAGCGGGTGCTCAGCGCGTTCGGCACCGCGGCGGCGACACCGGCCGGCGCGGTCCGCGGCGCGCTGGCCGGGCACCAGGTGAGCTCACCGGGAACGCTGTGGCCGTGGGAACGGGAGCCGCTGGTCGTCGCGGTCCCGATCAGTGACGGTGGCGCGGTGCTGGGCGTGGTGCTGACCGTGTCGCCGACCGACCGCAGCCGCCGGGACGTGCTGATCGTGTGGCTGGTGCTGACGCTGGTCGGGGTGCTGGCGGTGGCCGCCTGCCTGACCACCGCGGACCGGCTGGCCAGCTGGGTGCTGCGGCCGGTGACCCGGCTGGACGCGGCGGCGCACGAGATCGGCGCGGGGGACAGCGCGGCCCGCGTGCAGCCGGGACTGGGGCCGCCGGAGCTGCGGCGGTTGTCGGCGAGTTTCAACGAGATGGCCGACGCGGTCGCCGAGGCGATGGAGCGGCAGCGGTCGTTCGTCGCGCATGCCAGCCACCAGCTGCGCAACCCGCTGACGGTGCTGCGGCTGCGGATCGAGGACCTGGGGGCCCGGCTCGACGACGAGGAGTTGCGCGAGGACCGCGAGTTCGCCCTGGAGGAGACCGACCGGCTGGCCGACGTGCTGGACGGGCTGCTCGCCCTGGCCCGGGCCGAGCGCGGCCGGCACCAGGTGGAGACGGCTGACGCGACCGCGCTGACCGCGGACCGGGTGAAGGCGTGGCAGCCGCTGGCCGAGCGGCGCGGTGTCGAGCTGGTGGCCGAGCTGCCGGAGGAGCCGGTGCCGGCCCGGCTGGTGGCGACCGCTCTCGATCAGGCGCTGGACGCCCTGATCGACAACGCCCTCAAATTCACTCCGGCCGGTGGCCGGGTGGCGGTCCGGTTGCGGTCCGCGGAGGACGGCGATGCCGAGGTGACGGTACGCGACACCGGCCCCGGAATGACCGAGGAGCAGTGCCGGCAGGCCACCGAACGGTTCTGGCGCGCCCCCGACGCGCAGAACGTGGACGGCGCCGGCCTGGGCCTGTCGATCGTCAACGTGCTGGTCGAGGCGTCCGGCGGCCGGTTCACGCTGGCATCGGCCGAGTCCGGCGGCCTGGCCGCGACGATCAGGTTCAGGGCTTGACGGACTTGTAGTACCGGGCCGACCCCGGGTGCAGCGGCACCGGCAGGGTGGAGATCGCGGCCCGCAGTTCCAGCCGCTCGGCGGCCGGGTGGGCGGCGGCCAGTTCCTCGCGCCGCTCCATCAGCAGCCGGGTCAGGTCGTAGGCCAGGTCCTCGGGCATCGTCTCGGCGACGACGAGCAGGTTCGGTACGGCGATCGTGGCGACCGGCGGCAGGGAGTACGCCGAGGTCGGCACGTCCCGCACCACGTACACGTCGCTGTAGGCCTTGCGCAGCTCACCGGCCCACTCGGACAGGTCGACGATCCGGATGCCGACGGAGGTGCCGAGTTTCTTGATGCCGGTGACCGGCAGCCCCCCGGAGAAGAAGAACGCGTCGATCTCGCCGCGCTCCAGCGCCACGATGGAGTCGTCGAGGCCCAGGTCACGGCGCTGCACCGAGCCCGCCATGCCGGCCACGGTCAGCAGCCGGCCGACGGTCACGGTGGTGCCGGAGCCGCGGGCGCCGACCGAGACGCGTTTGCCCTTCAGCCCGGCGAGACCCTTGATCGGGCTGTCCGCGCGGACCACCAGGTGCAGCAGGTCGTCGTAGACGCGGGCGAGCGCGACCAGCCCGGGTGCCGGCGCACCGCCGGTGACGAGCACGTCGGACTGGGCGAACCCGACCTCGGCCTGCCCGCGGGCGACGAGGTCCATGTTCTCCTTGGAGGCGGCGGTGGCCAGGACGCTGGCGTCGGTGCCGGGCAGTTCCCGGTCGATGATGCCGCTGAAAGCGGTGCCGATCGCGTAGTAGACGGCGGTCGGGCTGCCGGTCGCGATCCGCACGCGGCGATCCTCCGCAGCGCCACGGCCACAGCCCGTCACGACGAGGAGTGTGACCAGCCCGGCGATCGCGATGCGACGGCTGGTTCGAAGGGTCACCTTTGTTTCCCCACGCGGGACGGCCCGGTCCGCGCAAGTTTCCCTCAAGTCTGCGCCGCGGGAGTACCGGCCGAACGGACTTATCGGCGACGGTGTCCTCAGCCACGGAGGGAGATGCCGATGGACCCGACTTCGATTCGTCCGGTCGTGCTGGCCGACGCGCTGCCCGGCGCGTTCGAGTCCGCCTGCCTGGTCGAGTGTGTGGACACCTCCCGTCCCCAGCGACAGCCCCTGCCCGCCCCGGTTCCGCGGGCGGGTGAGGCGCTGGCCGAGTTCGATCGGGAAGACGCCGCGGACCGCCTGGTCTACCTGCTCGACGGCCTCGGTTGCGAGGCCGCGCGGGAGATCCGAACGGGGGGCGGGCGGCGGCGGTACGAGGTGCAGCGCGTGGTCGTGGCGGAATCGCAGCGTCTGGCGACCAGCCGGATGCTGGCGGCGGCCTGGCGCCAGGGTCGGCAAGCCCTCCTCGGGACCGAACAGCTCGGCGCCTCCTCGCCCCGGCACGTGCAACGTCTCGTCCTCGCCCAGGCCGCCTGGCGGGCCGCCCTGCTCGCGGCCGGTCAGCGCCGGCGCGGTCACCTGCTGTGGGTGACGTTGCGGGATCAGGAGATCGCCGCGGTGCTGGTCCGCGCGGCCCGGCTGCTCGGCGTGACCGCCGAGGTCACCCGCCGGCCCGGCTGCGTGGTGGTGACGGTCGCGGCCGACGAGGCCACGGCGCTGCCGGCGACCCCGCCCCGCCTGCGGTTGCGCGCCGGCTCCCTGGTCTGACCCGGTCAGGCCGGCTCGACGCCGAGAACGTGCACGCCCCACGGCGGCAGGTCCACGAACAGGCCCTCGCCGGCCAGTTCGTCGCCGTCCCGGTCGAAGACCCGGCCGTCGAGCAGGTCGGTCAGCTCCCAGGACCGGCCGGCCAGCCCCGGCCACGGCATCGTGATCCGCGCCTGGGCCGGCTGGTCGCCGAAGTTGACGACGACCAGGTGCCGGGTGGCGCCCTCGTGCCACGACCAGGCGACGACGTCCCGGTGTGACGGGTTGTCCGGCCAGCCGTGGCTGTCGAGCAGCCGCCACTCGCCGCGGCGCACGCCGGAGGCGATCGACAGCAGCCGCCGGTGGAAGGACCGCAGCTCGGGATCGGCCGGCTCGTCCGGGTACCGGCCGAGGAAGACCGACAGATGGGTACGGCGCCCCTCGAACTGCCCGTCGTGCCAGAGGGTGGCCCCGGGCAGCGTGGCGATGGCCACGGCGGCGGCCCGGCCCCGGACACCGGCCATGCTCGCGGCGGCACGCGGCTCGTCGTGGTTCTCGGTGAACCGCAGCAGCCCGTCCTGGTAGCCGCGGTCGGCGACCAGGTGCTTGCGCAGCGACTCGGCGCCCTCGTGGGTGAGCCGGTCGTAGAGGCGCTTGTCGTAGCAGAAGTCGAAGCCCTGCCGCTGGAGCGTCCACTCGGTGTCCCAGTACGCCTCGGCGATCAGCACCAGCCCGGGGTGGCTCTCCTTGACCCGGCCGATGATCGGCGGCCAGAACTCGGTGGACGGTGCGGGCCCCGCGTACTCCCCCCAGGTGCCGGCGAAGATGTCGTTGGTGACCAGCATCGCCATGTCGACACGGACGCCGTCGCACTGCTCGCCGATCCAGGTCAGCGTGGCCACCGTCGCCTCGCGCAGGCCCTCGTCGAACGCGTTGAGCTGGGCCACGTCGGGCCATGGCGGGAAGAACGGGTCACGGCCGAACGCCAGGACACGGCCGGCCGCCTCGAACCAGGCACCCGGGTCGGCGGCCAGATCGGCCCCGGTGCCCTGGATGAACCAGTTCGGGTAGTCGGCGGTCGCCGGATGGTCGGGGGCCACGTGGTTGGGCACGTAGTCGAGGACCAGTCGCAGCCCGCGGCGGTGCAGCTCGGCACGGGCCGTGGCCAGGCCGGCCGGCCCGCCGAAGCGGTCGTCGGCCCGGTAACGGCGCACGCAGTAGGGCGAGCCGACCACGTCGTCGTCGGCCAGGTCGGGCAGCGCGGCCCGGAAGGCGCGCTGCAGCGACGCGTTGTCCCTGGCGACGGCGAGACCGGCCGGGCTGCGCTCCCACACCCCCATCAGCCAGACCGCGTCCACGCCGGGTGCCGCGACCTCGTCCCACACCTCACCCGGCACGGTGCCCAGGGTCACCGGACGGCCGTACCGCCGGCTGAGCCCGGCCAGCCACGGCCAGGTGCCGATCTCGTAGATCACCGGCGCCGTCGGCCACCCGGTCATTCAGTCCCCCTCAGTCACGTCTCCTCATGTTAGGGCCTGGATCATGAGGGAGGGCCGGGCCGCCGCGTGGGCCGGGCTGGCCGTCATCACCGCGCCCATCACCACGACGCTCGCCAGCCAGAGTCTGATCAATCCGCGCATCCTTCTCCCTCCGTCACAACCACCAGAGAAGAGAACGAGCTAGTTGATCAATCGTGGCGGAACCTGTTTCTTTCCTGAGAATTAAGTATCGAACGATTCAACCCCCGTGCCCGTATCGGAGGGCGGCACCATCACCGAGGGGTTCGGGAGGACTACTGTGGCGCGGACCGGTATCGATACTTCGATCCTGCACAAGGGTTCACACAGCGCATCGTTCTTCGACGTGTCGCGAGCCGCGGGAGAAGGCGTCGAGATCGTCGACTTCTGCATTCCGTGCAACCCGTACTTCCCCACCCCGGAGATGTTCGACGAGCTCACCCGCGACCTCAAGAGCATCCTGAAGTACTACCCGAGCGACTCCTCGACGATCACCAAGAAGCTGGCCGGTGTCCTCGGCCTGCACCCGCAGACGGTGGCCATGGCGAACGGCTCGACCGAGCTGATCACCTGGATCGACCACCTGCTGATCAAGGAGAGCGTCGCGATCCCGATCCCGACCTTCGGCCGGTGGACCGACCAGCCGATGGAGACGGGCAAGCGGGTCGACATGTTCCCACTGCAGGAGCGTGACGGCTTCCGGCTCGACCTGGAGGAGTACGTCCAGTTCATCCGGGAGCGCAAGTCGCGGGTCGCGGTGGTCTGCAACGTGAACAACCCGGACGGGCACTACATCCCGCGCCGTGACGTGATCCGGTTCATGGACGCGCTCAGCGACCTGGACCTGGTCGTCGTCGACGAGTCGTTCATCGACTTCTCCGACGCCGAGCGCTACCCCTCGGTCGGCCCGGACGCGGTGATCCGCCCGAACGCGGTGGTGCTCAAGAGCCTCGGCAAGAACTTCGGCCTGCACGGCATCCGGTTCGGCTACATGCTGGCCAACCCGGCGATCGCCGGCAAGATCGCGAAGATGCTGCCCAAGTGGAACCTGAACTCCCTCGCGGAGAAGGTGGTCCACATGATCTCCGACCACGAGATGGAGTACGAGGAGAGCCTGCGCCTGCTCAGCCGGGACCGCCGGTCGATGGGCCGGGAGCTGCAGCGCATCCAGGGCCTGACCGTCTTCCCGTCACAGGGCAACTTCTTCCTGGTCAAGCTGCCGAACGAGTGGTCCGGTGTGGCGCTGCGCGACTACCTGGTCGCCAATCACGGCATCATGACCCGGGAGTGCGGCAACAAGCTCGGCATGACCAGCCAGTTCATGCGGCTCGTGGTGCGCCCGGCGGGCGACGTGGACCGGCTCGTCGACGGCATGCTCGACTACGCGCAGCGGTTCCACACCCGGTCGGTCTACGACAGCGACCCGCTGGAGAGCACCCCGCGGGCGCGCTGGGCCGACGCGGCCTACGACGACCAGCCGGACAACCTGATCCAGTACCCGAGCCAGCGCTCCGGCAACGACTACACCGCGCGCCGGGCCGCCGTGGGCTGACGCTCAGCAATCCGCGTTCCCCGCCGATAGGTGGCCCGACGGGCACCTTGGGGAGCGAGGAATGACGTACCGCGCATCATTGGCCCGGACGGGCATGTTCGCGGTCGCGTACCTGATCGCGGTCTGGGCCGGACGGCTCACCGTGATGGACGACACCAACCTGAGCATGGTGTGGCCGGCCGCGGGGATCGCGGTGGTCTGGTTCACCGTCCAGCGGGAGGCCCCCGCTCGCTGGGCGGACGTCGCGGCGCTCGCCGTGATCACCCTGGTGGTGAACACGGCGACCGGCGCGACGGTCTCCCTGGCGCTGGTGTTCGTCGCCGCCAACCTGGTCCAGATCGCGGTCTTCCTGCATCTGCTCAGCCGATGGCGGCCGATGTTGCGGCCGGAGTACGGCCTGCACAACCCCCGTGACCTGTGGGCGCTGCTGGCCGCCGGAGTCGCCGGGACGGTGGCCGGCGCCGCCGTCGGGCCGACCGGGATGTGGCTGCTCACCGAACGGCACTCGTGGGCGGCCACGCTGGTCTGGCTGTCCCGCAACACCGCGAGCATCCTGCTGGTCGGCACCGCCGGGCTGTGCACCGCGCAGGCGGCCGCCCAGTTCCGGGCCCGGTACGGCACCCCGCTCGCCTGGTGGCGGGCCACCCCACGGATGCGGCTGTTCGAGTACGCCGCCCTGATCGTCTGCTCGGGCGCCACGTATGTGGCCGCGTTCGCCATGAGCCGGGGCCTGCCGATCGCGTTCGCCCTGATCGCCCTGACGGTGTGGGCCGGCACCCGGTTCCCCACCCCGTTCGTGGTGGTGCACGATCTGGGCGGCGGCACCATGGCGGTGCTGTTCACACTGAACGGGCACGGGCCGTTCGCGGCGATCGGTGACGCGGCCAGCCGGGCGTGCGTGGCCCAGCTGTACGTCGCGATCGTGGCCGTGGTCGGGCTTTCGCTGGCCCTCGGGCGCGACGAGCGCATCGCCCTGATGTCGGCACTGGCCGCGGAGAAGGCGGAGCTGGCCGCCGAGCGGGAGCAGGCGTCGCAGCGGGCCGACCTGCTGCGGGCGATCATCGACTCGACCACCGACGGGCTCGCCGTGGTCGGCGCCGACCGGCGGGTGGTGCTCAGCAATCCGGCCGCCGACTCCCTGTTCGGCAGCGGCTCGGCCGGTGACCTCGACGAGATCCTCGACCGTGCCCTGGCCGGCGCGACGGTCACCGAGACCGACGTGCCGATCCCGGGTACGGGCAGCGGCGGCGGCCGGGTCGTCAGCGTCCGCACGGCCGCGCTGCGCGACCCGGACGGCACCCGGCGTGTGGTGCTGCTGTTCCACGACGTCACCGCCGAGCGTCGGCACCGCGACGAACTGGCCGGGTTCGCCGGGGTGGTGGCGCACGACCTGCTCAACCCGGTGACCGCGGTCGAGGGGTGGACCGAGACGGCCGCCGAGGTGGTGGAGAGGCTGCCGGCCGGGCCGGAGCGGAAGCTGACGCTCGATGCCCTGGGCCGGGTGGAACGGGCCGCTGGGCGGATGCGTTCGCTGATCGGCGGGCTGCTCGCCTACACCACGGCCCGGGACGTGACGATCTCCTCGGCCCGGGTCGGCCTGGGCCAGATGGTCTCCGAAGTGACGGTGGCCCGGCTCGACGCGGCCATCGCGGCGGGGATGCCGGCACCCCGGTTCACGGTCGGCGATCTGCCGGCGGTGCAGGCCGACCCGGTGCTGATGCGGCAGCTGCTGGACAACCTGATCGGCAACGCGATCAAGTACACCGCCCCGGGGGTGACGCCGGCGCTGGCGGTGACCGCGGTCCGGGACGGCGAGATGGTCCGCGTGTGCGTCGCCGACAACGGCATCGGCATTCCGGCCGGGCAGCACGACGAGATCTTCGGCAACTTCCACCGAGCCCACTCCACCCTCGGGTACGCCGGGACGGGACTGGGCCTGGGGATCTGCAAACGGATCGTCGAACGGCACGGCGGGACGATCACCGCGACCGACAATCCGGGTGGTGGATCGCGGTTCGAGTTCTCGGTGCCGGCCGCCGAGCCGGGCCGTCAACCGGTCCCCGATTCCGCTCAGCTGCGGGGACCGCTCGCCGAAAGGTAGTCGTGGAGCACAATCCCCGGGACGAGGACGAGCGGGCCAGGTTGTCCGCCGTCAGGTCGTACGAGGTGCTCGACCGGCCACGACCGGCCGCCCTCGACGATCTGACCCGGCTGGCCGCATCGATGTTCGACACCCCGATGGCGGCCGTCTCCCTGATCGACCGGGACCGCCAGTGGTTCGCCGGCAGCCACGGCCTGGCCGACGAGCAGACGCCCCTCGACGTGTCGTTCTGCCGGCACGTCATCCCGTCCGGGAAGCCGCTGATCGTCCCGGACGCCTCCCAGGACTCCCGCTTCGCCGACCTGCCGAACGTCGTCGGCAAACCCAACGTCCGGTTCTACGCCGGCGCGCCGATCGTCGACGAGGACGGGCACACCCTCGGCGCCATGTGCGTGATCGACGACCGGCCCCGGCAGGTCGACGACGGCCAGGTCCGCAACCTGGTCACGTTCGCCGGGCAGGCGGCGGTGCACCTGACCGCCATCCGCAACCGGCTGCGGATGTCCGACCTCGGCGACGAACTGGCCCGCGCCTCGAAACGCGAGGACGACCTGGTCGCCACGATCACCCACGAGCTGCGGACACCCGTCGCGTCGATACAGGGCTATCTGGAGATCCTCGGCGATCAGGAGGATCTGGCACCCTACCGCCGGCTGATCGAGCCGATCCACCGCAACGGCGAGCGTCTGGTGTCCATGGTCGACCATCTCCTCGCCGGGACCAGGCCGGCGGAGGCACCGCTGCCCGCCCCGGTCGGGCCGGTCGCGCTGGACACCGTGGTCTCGGCGGCGGCGACCACCTGCCGTCCGCTCATCGCGTTGCGCTCGGAGACCGTACGGCTGAGGCTGGACGCCGAGGTCCCGGTCCGCGCCGACCTGTCCCGCCTCGCTCACGCCGTCTCGCAGTTGCTGCGCAACGCGCTGCTCTTCACCCCGGCCGACCGTCCGATCACGATCGTCAGCGGCGCGACGCCGCGTCCCTTCGTGGTGATCACCGATGGCGGCCTGGGCATCCCCGCCGAGGAGCTGCCCTTCGTCTTCGATCGCTTCTATCGCGGCCGGCACGCCCGTGACCAGGCAGTTCCCGGCGTCGGTCTGGGCCTGACGATCGCCCGCAACATCATCGAGGCACACCACGGGACGGTGACCGTGGAAAGCGGCGGCACCGGAACCACGGCCCGCGTCACCCTGCCCGCCGCCGGATAGGGCCTAGGCTGGTGGGATGGAGGAGCCCGGCGCGATGCGTGTCGACGACGTCGTGGCCGTGATCGTCGGGCGGCTGGCCGACCAGCACCGGGTGGTGCCGGAGTACATCGTGCGCGACGCCGTCGAGGCCGCGCTGCGCCGCCGCTCCGGCGACACCGGGCCGGTCCCGGCCGACGTGGCCGAGGAACTGATCAACGGGTTCTGCGCCGGTGCCGCCGGCGCCGAGGACGACGCGGCGACGATGCCGGCGGTGCTCAGCGGCGACGAGACCGGGCGGCTGATGACGGTGCTCGGGCTGGCCGTGCACGTGGCCGCCTTCAACCTGGACCGGGACCGGTTGCACGTCGCGCAGATCCTCAACGGCGCCGCGGCCGCGCTGGTCGCGATCGGTTCGGCGGCCCGGGCGGCGCACGCCGACGGCACCTCGGCGGTGCTGCTCTCCCCGGTCACGCTCCGGACCGTGCGGACGACGGTGATCGGTGTCCTGCAGGGGCTCCGGGACCGCGGCTGGCAGGCCCGTCACCTGGACCAGGAGGGCACCGCCGCACTGTTCGGCGGTGTCCTGGACATGCTCGGCGCGGTTCCGCCGACCGGCTAACGGACCGGGGCGAGGGCGCGGGCGTACGCGGAGCGTCCCATCGGCAGCGTGAAGGACATCCGGGTGCCCGCGCCGTACGGATTGGCCGTCGCCTCGATCGTTCCGCCGTGCCGTTCCACGATCCGCTTGCAGATCGCCAGCTCCAGCCCGTTGGTGTCGGTCGAGCCCTTCTCCCGGTGGAAGTTCGTGAAGATCTCGTGCCGGGTGCCCTGCGGGATCCCGAGGCTGTTGTCCAGGATGTCGATGCGCAGCATCCCGTTCGGCGCCGGCTGGCAGGAGATCGCCAGGTAGGGGCCGACCCCGGGGGCCATCGTGCGCAGCGAGTTGTCGATCAGGTTCTCCAGCAGCTGCCGCAGCAGCACCGGGTCGGCCTCGACCGGGTCGAGCCGGCCCACCTCGAAGTAGGGTGGCGCCGATCCGGTGCTCTCCGCCTGGTCGAGCCGGCTGTTGATGATGTCCCCGACGAGCAGCGACATGTTGACGGTGGTCGGCATCAGCTTGCCGTCGCGGGCCGCGGTGTAGGCGAGCAGCCCGTTGAGGAACGTGCGCATCCGGGCGGCGGCCCGCTGGATCCGCTCCACCCGCTCGGCCGGCCGGTAGCCGGCCAGCTCCTGCTCCAGCACCTCGGACCAGCCCTCGATCGTGGTCAGCGGGTTGAGCAGGTCGTGCGCGACCCGGCCGGCGAACGACATCAGCTCGTCCCGGTGCCGACGGTCGGCGGTGACGTCGTGGAAGACCACCACCACGTGGTACGGACCGGTGCCGAGCACGAGGCGGGCGGCGTTGAACCGGACCACCCGGCCCTCGGGCACCGCGGCGTTGCGCACCAGGACGTCCATCGGCTCGACCTCGTGACCGGCCAGGACCCGTACGTGCGGGAGCTCGTCGTCGGTGAGCGGGCTGCCGTCGGGCTGGAAGAAGCCGTGGTTGCTGCCGAGCGCCACCCCGCCGGTGACCGCCGGCACCGCGCCGAGCAGCCGGCCGGCCGCGGGGTTGCGCAGCACGAGACGCCCGGTGTGGTCGAGGATGGCGAGGCCCTCGGTCATCGAGTTGACCACCGTGGTCATCATCGTGGCCTTGTCGGTGGCCTCCTGCTCGGAGATCCGCAGGCGCTGGATCAGGCTGACGCGTTCGTCGCGGCTGAGCGCGAGGGCGAGGCCGACGCAGCCGAGGATGCCGGCGTAGAGCTGGATCAGCATGGCCCGCAGCTCGATGTCGGCGACCACGGCGTACGGGCCGTGGCCGCCGACCGTGTAGAGCAGGGCCGAGCAGTTGAACACGGCGGCGTGCAGGATCAGGACCGGGCTGGGCATCCGGACGGCGGCCCACACCGTCAGCGGGATGAGGACGAACCCGATCGGCAGTTCCTCCTGGCTGCTGAACACCGCCCAGTAGGCGGCGGCCGAGGTGACGAAGACGGCCAGGCACTCCAGGACACGTGCCCGGCTCAGGGCGGACCGGACGCCGCGGTCACCGCCGAGCAGGTCGGCGAGCAGCCGGGTGGCCGCGCCGAACACCAGGACGGAGCCGGCGTCGCGCAGGAACAGGGCGCCGGCGCCGTACGCCGAGAACGTCCGTTCGCCGTCGAGGGCCAGGTCACCGCCGATCCGCAGGAGGGTGGCCGCGACCGCGGCGAGGCCGGCACAGATCAGCAGGCGCCACAGGCCGGGCAGGTCCGACAGCGGCCGTCCACCGTCCGCGGACGGCTGGATGGCCGGCAGCCAGCGGGCCACCGCGACCGCGAAGACGACCGCGCCGAGCATCGCCGCGAAGCCCTCCACCAGGGCGATCCCGAGGGAGGTGCCGGTGACGGCGAGCCCTCCGGCGGTGAACAGGCCGATGGCGCCGGTCGCCGCCCAGCGCCAGGGGGTGTGCCCGCTCATGACCAGCCAGGTCGCCGCGACACCGAACGCGGGCCAGACCATCGGCTCACCGGGGTCACCGAGGGTGGTGCCGGCACCGGCGACGACGGCGATCAGGTAGAGCGCCGCGTAGCCGACAACGGGCGTTACGGCCATCGGAAGTCTCATCGGTTCGCCTCGTATCGGGATGTGACCCTTTCACCCTCTTGTCGGCACATCCGGGACAACCCTTAGCCGGAGATATATACAGTTCGATATCTGGTTGTTAACGACCGTTACGAATACTCTCGGCTCGGAGCTGCCCAGCGATCAGCATCTATCCCTGTGCTCGCCGCGGGCAGGCGCGAGAGAGGAAGATCATGGCGATTCGACGCAGCAGCGGCCGCATGATTGCCGCCGGTCTGTTCGCACTGGCGACAGCGGTCGTCGCGACGGGGACCCCGGCCGCGGCCGCCCCCGCCACCGGCCAGATCCGGCTCGCCGGGAGCGCCGACGCGATTCCCGGGAGCTACATCGTCGTCCTCAAGTCCGGCGCCCAGGAGGCCGGTCTCACCAGGTCGTACGGCGGCGCGGTCAAGCGCAGCTTCGGTGCGGCCCTCAACGGCTACGAGGCGACCCTCACCGAGGCGCAGGCCAAGCGGCTCGCCGCCAACCCGAAGGTCGACTACGTCGAGCAGAACCAGGTGATCTCGCTGGCCGCGACGCAGACCAACGCGACGTGGGGCCTCGACCGCATCGACCAGCGGGCGCTGCCGCTCAGCACCACCTACACCTACCCGGTCACCGCCTCCAACGTCACCGCCTACATCATCGACACCGGCATCCTCTACAGCCACAGCCAGTTCGGCGGGCGGGCCACGGCCGGCTACGACGCCGTCGGCAGCGGCGCGGTCGACTGCAACGGTCACGGCACCCACGTGGCCGGCACGGTCGGCGGATCCACCTACGGCGTGGCCAAGGCCGTCAAGCTGGTCGGCGTCCGGGTGCTCAACTGCTCCGGCTCCGGCACCACCGCGGGCGTCGTGGCCGGCGTCAACTGGGTGACCAACAACGCGGTCAAGCCGGCGGTCGCCAACATGAGCCTCGGCGGCGGCGCCAGCACCACCATCGACACCGCGGTCCGCAACTCGATCGCGTCGGGTGTGACGTACGCCGTGGCGGCCGGCAACTCCAACGCCAACGCCGCCAACTACTCGCCCGCCCGGGTCGCCACCGCCATCACGGTCGGCTCCACCACCAGCACCGACGCCCGGTCCAGCTTCTCCAACTACGGCAGCACGGTGGACATCTTCGCGCCGGGCTCGTCGATCACGTCGGCCTGGTACACCGGCACCAGCGCCACCAACACGATCAGCGGCACCTCGATGGCGTCGCCGCACGTCGCCGGCGCGGCCGCCCTGGTCCTGTCGCGCAACCCGAGCTACACCCCGGCCCAGGTCTCCTCGGCCCTGACCAGCAACGCCACCACCGGTGTGGTGACCAACGCCGGCTCCGGCTCGCCGAACCGCCTGCTGTTCGTCGTCCAGTAAGCCCTTCCGCGAACGGCCGGGGTCCTCACGACGAGGTACCCCGGCCGTTTGTGACAGCTCCGGCCGGTGACGATTGCCTCGCCTCCACCAGGACTTGTGGCCCCCTCCCAGGGGTTCTACTGGATGCGAGGAGCGTGATCGACATGATCGGACAGGCACGGCACCGGGTCGTCGTGATCGGAGCGGGCTTCGGCGGCAGGTACGCCGCCCGGGCGCTGCGGAAGGCCCCGGCCGACGTCACCGTCATCAACGGAACCAACCACCACGTGTTCGAACCCCTCATCTACCAGGTCGCCACCGGTATCCTCTCCCCCGGTGAGGTCGCCACCCCGGTGCGCGAGCTGTTCCGCGGGCAGCGCAACACCGAGGTGCTGCTGGGCTGGGTGACCGATGTGGACGCGGAGAACCGGACCGTCACCGCCACCGCCCCCGGCGGCCTGCCCTACCGGGTGCCCTACGACACCCTGATCGTGGCGGCCGGGACCGCCCAGTCGTACTTCGGCAACGACCGGTTCGCCGAGCACACGATCAGCCTGAAGAGCATCGACGACGCGGTCGAGTTGCGCTCGCGCATCCTCACCGCCTTCGAGATGGCCGAACTCGCCACCGACCCGGCCGAGCAGGCCCGCTGGCTGACGTTCGTCATCGTCGGCGCCGGCCCCACCGGTGTCGAGCTGGCCGGGCAGATCGCCGAGATCGCCCGCCGCACCCTGCCCGGCGAGTACCGGCGCATCGACCCGGCACAGGCCCGCATCGTCCTGATCGACGCCGCCGACCGGATCCTGCCCGCCTTCAGCGCCGGCTCGTCGGCGGCCGCCGCCCGCCGGTTGCGGAGACTCGGCATCGAGATCCGGACCGGCGCCCCGGTCACCGACGTCGACGCCGGCGGGGTGGAGCTGCCCGGCGAGCGGATCGAGGCGATGACCCGGGTGTGGAGTGCCGGTGTCGCGGCCGCCCCGCTGGCCGCGCGGATCGCCGAGGCCACCGGTGCGCCCACCGACCGGTCCGGCCGGATCCTCGTCGAGCCCGACCTGACCGTCCCCGGGCACCCGGAGATCTTCGTGGTCGGCGACCTGATGAGCCTCGGCGGGCTGCCCGGCGTCGCGCAGGTCTCCATCCAGGGCGGCGGCCACGCCGGGCGGACCATCCGGCGCCGCCTCGCCGGCAAGCCGGCGGGCAAGCCGTTCCACTACCTCGACAAGGGCAACATCGCGACGGTGTCCCGGTTCTCCGCGGTCGCCGATCTCCGGGGGGTACGGCTGAGCGGGCTCGCCGGCTGGCTGTTGTGGCTCGGCGTGCACTGGGCCTACCTGCCGCGCGGGCGCAACCGGGCGTCGTCGCTGATCCGCTGGGCGGTCACGTTCCTGGGCCGGAGCCGCCCGGAACGCGCCGTCACCGCCCGTCAGGCCGGGTTCCCGGCCGCTCCGGAGACCGCGCCCGGGCCCGCGGCAGAGGTCGCCGCACACGCCTGACAGCGCCGGATGATCCGGCTGGTGCTCCGCCGGAGAGGGGTGACCGGGACCACCGCATTCCGCCCGGCGGCCGCTCTTCGGTGTCGAGCCGCAGCCCCGTCGCGGGGTGGGCCCGGGACGCGATGGTGCGGTCGGCGGAGGTGTGGCCGTACCGGAGAAGGAATTTGTAACCCGGCGGCAACCGGCGTTTGTCTGGGGAAGGCGGGGTGCGGGCCGATTGCTCGGGTCACCTCGGCGGTGATGAACCGCCGGCCTCGAGAACCGGAGACACCATGACGGCCATGATGGACATCGCGCCCGTTCTCCCCCGCACCGGCTCCGGGCCCATGGTGCTCGTGGTCGACGACGACGAGGACGTCCGGGACCTGGTGACGTTCAAGTTGCAGATGGCCGGGTACCGGACGGTGACGGCGGCGGACGGCTGCACGGCACTCACCCTGATCAGCGAGGCGCACCCGGATCTCGTGGTGCTCGACGTCGCGATGCCGGGCATGGACGGGCTGAGCGTCTGTTACCGGATGCACGCCGACCCGGCGACCGCCGAGATCCCGGTGATCATGCTGAGCGGGATGGCCTCCGAGACCGACATCGACCTGGCGTTCGTCTCCGGCGCCGAGGAGTACCTGCCCAAGCCGGTGAACACCGGTGAACTGGTGCGACGGGTGAGCTGGTTGTTGCCTCGACGCCCCTGAAACAGTCTCAGTCCGGTTGCCGGGACACCCGATAAGCAAGGGGTGAGGGGGAAGCGAGCGGTCGTCAGCGCGCTGGTGGCGGCGGTGGGGTGTGCGGTGACGCTGGGCGTCGGCGTCGTGCTGAGGCGGCACGACGCCGCCAACGGCGAGGTCCAGATGGACCGCCGCACCGCCGCCGCGGTCGAAGCCGTGCGCACCGAGACGCAGCGCTACGTCGACACCCTGCTCACCACCGCGGCCGCCGCGGGGGCACAGGAGGTTCTCACCAGCTCCGAGTACGCGGCCCTGACCAAGCCGTTGAAGTCGATGAACCTGGCCGGCGCCAACGTCATGGCGTTCGTGATCGCGGTCGCCGACGACGAGGTGGCCGGGGCGCAGGAGCTGTGGCGGCAGCGGGGCCTGCCGGATCTGACGTTGATGCCGTTCGGCGACAGCGACCACGCCTTCTCGATCTATCCGACGTCGCTGGACGGCAACGTGATCGTGCCGGGTATGGATCTGATGGGCGCGGAGGCTCCGGCCGCCGCGCTGGCCGAGTCACGCCGCAGCGGTGCGGTGGCGGTCTCCGACACCTACCAGTTGCTCGTCGACCGGCCGTTGCCGTCCGGCCAGCGGCAGAACTCGTTCATCCTGACCGCGCCGGTCTATCAGGGCGAGGAGCGGCGGTTCCTGGGCTGGATCGTCCTGGGGGTCCGGGGCGAGGACTTCGTGAGCGGCGCCCTGACGCGGGCCGGCCAGAATCTGCTGGATCTGACGCTGCGCGCCGATGACGCGGGGCGACGTGAGGTGACCGTCGCCGCCCTCGCCGCGCCGGTCACCGGGGTCCGCGATCTCAGCCGTACGGAGACCGTTCCCGTCGCCGACGGCCGCTGGACCCTGCACCTGACCGCGGTGAGTGACCGGCTGCCGGGCGCGACGAGCGGTCTCCCGGCGGCGGTTCTCGGCGGCGGGCTGTGTCTCACCGCGCTGCTGACGGCTCTGGTGTGGGTGCTGGTCGCCGCCCGGGAGCGGGCCGAGGAGCAGGTGCGCCTGGCGACCGGGGAACTGCTGGCCGGCGAGGAGGAGTCACGCCGCCAGGCCCGGCTGCTGCTCGCCGTCCTGGACGGGATCAGTGACGGGGTGGGCGTGGTCGGCCCGACCGGGTCGTTCCTGCTGCAGAACCCGGCCGCCCGCCGGATCCTCGGCCGGCGGGAGAAGGCGACGACGCCGGGCGGCTGGACCGATCACTTCGGGCTGTACCGGCTGGACGGGATCACCGAGTACCCGGTGGACGAGCAGCCGCTGACCCGCGCGCTGGAGGGCACGAGCAGCGACCAGGTGGAGATGCTGGTCCGCAACCGGGCGCACCCGGAGGGCCGGGTGATCAGCGTGTCGGCGCAGCCGATCGAGACCGGTGCCGGTGAGCGCGGGGCGGTCGCCGTCTTCCATGACATCACCGACCGCAAACACGTGGAGAACGAGCTGCGCGGGTTCGCCGGAGTGGTGGCGCACGACCTGAAGGCGCCGCTGTCCGCGGTGCGCGGGTACGCGGAGCTGATCGTCGAGGCACTGGGCGACCCCGACCCGGACGCGGTGGAGGACGCCGTCCGCAGCGCCGGCAAGGTGATGGCGGGCGTGGACCGGATGCACACGCTGATCACCGAACTGCTCGACTACACGGCGGCGCGGGACGCGACGATGCGGGTCGAGGACGTGGACCTGCGGGAGCTGGTGGACGACGTGGTGACCACCCGGGCCGACGCGCCGGGCATGACGGGCTGCCGGCCGGACGTGTTCGTCGGGGGGCTGCCGCGGGTGCGGGGCGACCGGGTGCTGCTGCGCCAGGTGCTGGACAACCTGCTGGGCAACGCGATCAAGTACACCCCGCCGGGTCAGGAGCCGCGGATCGACGTGACGGCCCGGACCGACGACACCGGCACGGTGCGGGTGCAGGTGGCCGACCGGGGTATCGGCATCCCGGACGGCGAGCACGCCGCCGTCTTCGACAGTTTCCACCGGGCCAGCAACGGCACGGCGATGCCCGGCACCGGCCTCGGCCTGGCCATCTGCCGCCGGATCGTGGAACGGCACGGAGGCCACATCGAGGCCCTGCCCAACCCTGGCGGGGGAACGATCTTCGTCTTCACGGTCCCCGCGGCGGCCGCTGAACAGCCGTTGTGTGAGAACGTGCACATATTCTAGTTCACCTCCTTGATCTATAGGAGATGATGCACATATATTCCTGGCCATGCCCGTGGTCCTGCATTGGTTCCTGCCCACGACCGGTGACAGCCGGTCCATCGTGGGCGTCGACGATCGCGGTGGACGCAGCACGCACACCGACGGTGCGGCCCTGCGCGAGCCGGACATCGAATACCTGATCGACGTCGCCCGCGCCGCCGAGCGCACCGGATTCACCGGGGTGCTCACCCCGACCGGCACCTGGTGCGAGGACGCCTGGCTGACCACCGCCGCGATCGCCCGCGAGACCAGCACCCTCAAGTTCCTGGTGGCGTTCCGCCCCGGCTCGCTCTCCCCCACCCTGGCCGCCCAGATGGCCGCCACCTTCCAGCGGATCTCCCGCGGCCGGCTGATGCTCAACATCGTCACCGGCAGCGACGCCGCCGAGCAGCAGCGTTTCGGCGACTGGCTGGACAAGGACGAGCGGTACGCCCGGACCGGCGAGTTCCTGACCGTGCTGCGCGGCGCCTGGAACGGGCCGTTCGACTTCCAGGGCGAGCACTTCCACGTGGCCGGAGCACTCGCGCCGCGCCGGTTCGACGCCCCGCCGATCTACTTCGGAGGGTCGTCGAAAGCCGCGCTCGAGGTGGCCACCGACCATGCCGAGGTCTACCTGACCTGGGGCGAGCCGCCCGCCGCGGTGGCCGGCAAGATCGCCGCGCTGCGCGAGCTCGGCTACACCGGGCGCTTCGGGATCCGGCTGCACGTCATCACCCGGGACACGTCGAAACAGGCATGGGCCGAAGCCGGCGCGCTGCTCGACGCCCTCACCCCCGACCAGATCGCCAAGGCTCAGGCATCCCTGCGCCAGGCCGACTCGGTCGGACAACAGCGGATGCTCGCCCTGCATGGCGGGACCCGCGACGGACTGGAGATCTACCCCAATCTCTGGGCCGGGGTCGGACTCGTCCGCCCCGGCGCAGGAACCGCCCTGGTCGGCAGCCACACCGAGGTCGCCGACCGGATCGCCGAGTACCACGACCTCGGCATCGACGAATTCATCCTCTCCGGATACCCGCACCTCGAGGAGGCGTACCACGCCGGTGAGGGCCTGCTGCCCGAACTGCGGCGTCGCCACCTCCTCGGCTCCTCGACAGGAGAAACCGATAAATGACCACGTTCAGCCGGCGCGATCTGCTGCGTCTCGCCGCCGGTACCGGCGCCGCCTCACTCTTGGCGGCCTGCGCCGGGCCCGGTGGCTCCAGCACCGCCGACCCCGCCACGACCGGTAGCGGCCTCGCCGGACCGCGGGAGGGCAACATCTCGTTCGCCCACTGGCGGGCCGAGGACAAGGACGTCTTCGAGACGATCCTCGCCGACTTCTTCAAGAGCAACGGCGGCAAGATCGCCGTACGGCAGGACATCTCCCCGTCGGCCGACTACCAGAGCACCGCGATCCAGAAACTGCGCGGCGGCTCGGTCGGCGACGCGTTCACCGCGTTCCGTGGCGCCCAGTTCCTCGACCTGGCCAAGGCCGGCGTCTCCACCGACCTGACCGGCCAGGCGCTCCTGCAGAAGTACGAGACGTCGCTGATCGCCGCGGGCTCCGACGGTGGTAAGCAGCTCGGTGTGCCGTACCAGCTGGTCTTCAACACCCCGCTGGCCAACACCGACCTGCTCAGCAAGGCCGGCGTGGGCGAGGCCCCGAAGGACTGGCAGGGCTTCCTCGCCCTGGCCGACAAGCTCAAGAGCCAGGGCGTCGCGCCGATCGCCTGGCCCGGCGGCGACGCGGCCAACGCCGGACAGCTGCTCAACGTGCTGGTGGTCAACAACGCGCCGACCGACGACGCCCTCGGCAAGATCGAGACCGGTGAGCACAAGGTCACCGACGACTGGTTCCTCACCGTCCTCAAGCAGTACGCCGAACTGCGCCCGTACTTCCAGAACAGCGCCACCGGCACCAGCAGCGACGCCGCGCTCGCGCTGTTCGCCCAGGGCAAGGCCGCCCTGCTGGCCACCGGCTCGTTCCAGGTCGCCGGCGTCCGTAAGCTGGGCGCCACCTTCGGCATCGACCTGCTCGCGCCGATCACCACGACGGCCGACAAGGCGAAGTACGAGGGTGTCCACAACGCCACCTTCATCCTCGGCGTGAACGCCAGGTCGACGAAGCAGGGCGCGGCGCTGGCCTGGCTCGAATACCTGTCCGACCCGGTGGTGGCCGGCGCCTACGCCAACGGCACCGCCCAGCACGTGACGGTCAAGGGTGTCGAGTACACCAACGCCGACCTCAAGGCACTCGCGCCGTGGCTCACCAGGAAGACCGCCCTGGCCCCGCGTTTCCAGTTCACCAACCTGGACGTGCGCGGCGCCGTGGAGAACGCCACCGTCCAGGTGGCCGGCGGCAAGACCCCCGAGCAGGCGGCCGAAGAGGCACAGAAGGTCATCGACCAGAAGAAGAAGTAGTGAAGGTCAAACTCTTTCTCTTCGCGGTTCCCGCGCTGGCCCTGTACGGCGGGTTCTTCCTGCTGCCCGCCGTACAGGGGCTCCGGTACGCGACGACCGACTGGGACGGGTACAGCGCCGCGTTCAACGACGTGGGCCTGGCCAACCTGACCGAGGTCGTGTCCGATGACGACCTGTTCCGGAACGCGCTCACCAACAACCTGAAGTTCATGCTGTTCGTGGTGCTCGGGCAGACCGCTCTGGCCCTGCTGCTCGCGGTGCTCCTGGCCGTACGCAGCAAGGCTTCGACGTTCCTGCGGGCCCTGTTCTTCCTCCCGACCGTGCTGTCGTCGGTGTCGGTGGCGTTCATCTGGAAGTTCGTCTACGACCCGAACTTCGGGCTGGCCAACACCGTGCTCGGCGCGGCCGGACTGGACTCGCTGCGGTCGGCCTATCTCGGCGACGAGGACACCGCGATCCTCTGGGTGGCGGTGGCGCAGATCTGGTTCCACGCCGGACAGATGATGATCATCTACATCGCCGGGATAAATCAGATACCCCCGGAGCTGTACGAGGCGGCGACCACCGACGGAGCCGGGCGCTGGCAGCAGTTCCGGCACGTCACCTGGCCCATGGTGGCGCCCGCGACGACACTGGTCATCGCCTACACCACACTCCAGTCGTTCAAGGCGTTCGACCTGATCCTGGGCCTGGCCGGCAACCCGCCCCGGTCCGGGCTGGACGTGCTGGCCACCCGCATCTACACCACGTTCGCCAACGCCCAGCTGGGCTACGCGGCCGCCGAGTCGATCGTGTTCATGGCGGCGATCGCGCTGGTCACCTATCTGCAGAACCGAGCCGCGAGGATGGCACACGGATGAGCCGGCGCCTGATCCTGGCCGTCTACACGCTGCTGATCACGGTCCCGATCCTGGTCATCGTGGGCGGCAGCTTCAAGACCACGAAGGACCTGTTCGCGGCGCCGTTCGGGCTGCCGTCGAACCCGACCCTGGACAACTACGCCACGGTGCTCACCGAACAGGATCTGCTGGGGGTGCTGGGCAACAGCGTCCTGGTGGTGTCGGTGTCCGTACCGGTGACGCTGCTGCTCGGCAGTCTCGTCGCGTTCGCCGTTGCCCGGCTGCCGCGCTGGCCGTCCGCCCTGCTCTTCGGGGTCTTCGCGATCGGTCTCGCGGTCCCGGCGCAGGCGATCATGATCCCGCAGTACGTGCAGTTCGACCGGCTCGGCCTGCGGAACAGTCTGACCGGGCTGATCCTGGTCGACGTGGTGGTGACGCTGCCGGTGGCGGTCTTCATCCTCGCCGGGTTCATGCGGACGCTGCCGCCCGAACTCTACGAGGCGGCCGAGATCGACGGTGCCGGGCCGTGGGCGACGTTCCGGCGCATCGCGGTGCCGGTGTCCTACCCGAGCCTGGCCGCCACCGCGATCTTCCTGCTGGTCATGCACTGGAACGACCTGCTCTACCCGCTGCTGTTCATCGACGACCCGGCCAAGCGCACGCTGCCGCTGGCGCTGCTCGACTTCCAGGGCGAGTACCTCACCGACTATCCGTTGCTGTTCACCGGTGTGGTGGTGGCGTCGCTGCCGATGGTCCTGGCGTACGCCTTCCTGCAGCGTCACTTCGTCGCCGGCATCACCGCGGGCGCCGTCAAGGGTTGACCCGGCACCGGCCGGGTAGAAGGCGGCCAGGGTCCGTCTCACGCCGGTGAACTCTGACTGAACCCTCCGCCGCGGTGGCGAGGGCCGGGCCGCCGCGGACCCTACGCTTGACACCGTCGCGTCCGGGAGTCCGTCATCAGCGCCGTCACCGCTCCGAAGCCCCCGCCGACGGCCCCGCCAGTGGCCGCCGGGCGACGGCTCAGGGCTCTGATCTGGGTGCTTCCGCCGCTGGTCACGGCACTGATCGGTGGATGGCGACTGAGCGGGGCGTCGCTCTGGGCGGACGAGCTCGCCACGTGGGGCGCGATCCGGCTCGGCTGGGAGCAGCTGTGGCGGCTCGGGGGTTCGGTCGATGCGGTGCTCACCCCGTACTATGCGGCTTTGAAGTTGTTTGTTGGTTTTGCCGGAACCAGCACGGTCGCCCTGCGCCTGCCCTCGCTGGTCGCCGCCGTCCTCACCGCCGTGGTCGTCGCCGAGCTCGGCCGCCGCGCCGCCGGTGACCTCGCCGGCCTGCTCGCCGGGCTGCTGTGGGCGGTGCTGCCGGTCACCGCCCGCTACGCGCAGGAGGCGCGGCCGTACGCCGTCGTGATGTTGCTCGCCTCACTCGCCCTCCTCGCGCTGATCCGCCTCCTCGACCGGCCGGGCCGGGGCCGGGCCGCGGCCTACGCGGCGGCCGTCGCGCTGACCGGTATCCTGCATCCGCTCAGCGGGCTGCTGATGATCGCCGGCCACGCCGTCGCCGGGTTCCGGGTCCGGCGGTCCTGGGTGCCGGCCGCGGTGATCGGCGGGCTGCCGGCGGCCGCCCTGCTGCTGTACGCGACCCGCCAGACCGCGCAGATCTCCTGGATCCACCCGGTCGGCGTGCAGACACTGCGGCTGCTGCCCGCGCAGCTCTTCGTCTCCGCGATCGCCGGCGGCATGGTGCTCGCCCTCGCCGTCGCCGGCCTGCGCCGTGACCGGATCGGCTGGGCTCTGGCCGCCGCCGGGTTCGTGCCGCCGGCGCTGCTGCTCGCCGCCGGCACCGTCGCCGCGATCTGGGTGCCGCGGTACGTGCTGATCGCGATACCCGCACTGGTCGTGCTCGCCGCCCGGGGCGCCGGGTCGCGGACCGCGTGGATCATCGGGCTGGTCGCGGTGCTCGGCTGGCCGGCCCAGGTCGACATCCGCAAGCCGGCCGGGCACGGGCAGGACTCGGCGCGGATCGCACAGGTGATCACGCCGCGGTACCGGGCGGGCGACGTCGCGGTGTTCGCCGACCGGTATTCGAACATCGACTGGGCGGCCCGGGACATCTGGTCGCGGTACCTGCGGGATCCCCGCCCGGCGGACGTCCTCGCGGTCACCGGGCAGCGGGTCGACGGGCGGTTCCTCGCGACCGAGTGCCCGGACGCGGCCTGCCTCGGCGATCCGCCGCGGATCTGGGTCATCCGGACGGATTCGCCGGCCGATCCGCTGGATCACATGTCGGCGGCCAAGCGCGCCCGGATCGGTGACGGCTACCGTGTGGTGCAGCGATGGAGCTATCCGTCGGTCGGCATCACCCTGATGGAACGCCGTTAGTGGCCCCTTCGGCCCGATCCCGGGTCCCGCCATCGACGGCGGGCCGGATTCATAGGTTCACCACAGGAAAGTCGGCCACGCTTCGCCACTCCCCCCGCAACTAGGAGCCGATCGCGTGGAGCCCAGCAGTAGCATCGACGTCAGCATCGTCATACCGACGCACAGCGAGAAGCGCTGGGCCTCGCTCACCCGGACGATCGCCTCCGCACACGCCCAGACGCACCCGGCCGCCGAGATCGTGGTCGTGGTCGATCACAATCCGCCGATGGCCGAGCGGTTGCGGCGCGAGTTCCCGGGCGTGACCGTCCTGGAGAACGCGTACGCCCGGGGCGCCTCCGGCAACCGCAACACCGGCGCCTTCCACACGCGGACGCCGTTCATCGCGTTCCTCGACGACGACACCGTCGCCAGTCCCCACTGGCTGGCGGGGCAGCTCACGCCGTTCGCCGACCCGTCGGTGGTGGGCACCGGCGGCGGCATCATCCCGGCATGGGCCGGGGTGCGCCCCACCTGGCTGCCGGACGAGCTGCTGTGGGCGGTCGGGGTGTCCTACACCGGGATGCCGACGCGGACCGCGCCGATCCGCAACGTGTGGTCGGCGAACATGATCGTGCGGCGGGACGCGTTCCTCGCGGTCGGTGGTTTCCGCACCGGGTTCGGCAAACTCGGCGACCAGAACCGGCCCGAGGACACCGAACTGTGCCTGCGGATGAGCGCCTCCGCCGGTGGCCGGTGGATGTACGTCCCGGACGCCACCATCGACCACGAGGTACCGGCCGAACGGTCGACGTTCGGGTTCCTGATGCGGCGCTGCTACGCCGAGGGCCGGGGCAAGGTGCAGATGGCCGGGCTGATGCCGAAGGACCAGGAGCTCGGCGCGGAGAAGGACTACCTGCGGCGGACGCTGCCGCGCGCGGTGGCCCGCAACCTGGCCCGGGCCGGGTCGGGCCGGGGCGGTTACCACGCGCTCCAGGCGGCGACGGTGGTCGCGGCGGTGCTGGCCGCGGCGTGGGGCGGCGGCGTGGAGACGCTGGCGGCCCTCTTCGAGTCGGCCGCCACCGCCACCCCCGCCCCGGAGAGTTAGGCGACCCGCTCCAGGCGGACCTGGACCCACTTGGAGGTCGGGGTGCCACTCCCCTCGGCCTGCGAGTCCAGCGGCACCAGCGGGTTGGTCTCCGGGTAGTAGGCGGCCACGCAGCCCTTGGGCGTGTCGTACCCGACGAGACGGAACCGCTCGGCCCGCCGCTCGACCCCGTCGGACCACTCCGACACCAGGTCGACCATGTCGCCGTCGGCGAAGCCCAGCTCGGCCAGGTCGGCGGCGCTGATGAACACCACCCTGCGGCCGGAGGTGATCCCCCGATAGCGGTCGTCGAGCCCGTAGATCGTGGTGTTGAACTGGTCGTGGCTGCGCAGCGTCTGCAGAATGAGCCGGCCCTCCGGCACGGTCATCACCTCGACCGGGCTGACCGTGAAGACGGCCTTGCCCTCGACCGTCGGGAAGGTCCGCGAGTCACGCGGCGGGTGCGGCATGGTGAACCCGCCACCGCGGATCTTCGCTGCGTAGTCGTCGCAGCCCGGGACCACCCGGCCGATCCGCTCGCGGATCTCCTCGTAGTCGGCGGCGAACCCGTCCCACGGGATGCCGTGCCGGTCACCGAGCGCGGCCGCGGCGATGCCGCAGACGATGTCGATCTCGGACCGCAGCAGCGGCCCGGCCGGCTCGGACCGCCCGCGGGAGGCGTGCACGGCGGACATCGAGTCCTCGACGGTGATCCGCTGGACCCGGCCGCCGGTCAGGTCCTGCTCGGTGCGGCCCAGGGTGGGCAGGATCAGAGCGGTACGCCCGGCCTCCACGTGGCTGCGGTTGAGTTTCGTCGAGACCTGCACGGTCAGTGCGGCGTTGCGCATCGACGCGGCGGTGACCTCGGTGTCGGACATGGCGCTCACGAAGTTGCCGCCGAGCGCGATGAACACCCGCGCCCGGCCGTCGCGGAACGCCCGGACCGTGTCGACGGCGTCATGGCCGTGCTCGCGGGGCGGCTCGAACCCGAACTCGTCGCGCAACCGGTCCAGGAACAGCGCCGACGGCCGCTCCCAGATGCCCATGCTCCGGTCGCCCTGCACGTTGGAATGCCCGCGGACCGGGCAGAGCCCCGCGCCGGGTTTGCCGATCATGCCCTGGAGCAGGGCGACGTTGACGAACTCCTGGATCGTGGCGACGGCGTTGCGGTGCTGGGTGATGCCCATCGCCCAGCAGTGCACGATCCGCTCCGCGCCGGCCAGCATGTCGGCGGCCGCCTCGATCTCGTCCCAGGTCAGGCCGGTCGCGGCGAGCACCTGCTCGCGGTCGATCCGGGCGACGTGGTCGGCCCACGCCTCGAACCCGACGGTGGAGGAGGTGATGAACTCCTTGTCGGCCACGCCCCGGGCCAGCAGCAGGTGACCGATCGCCTGCCAGAGGGCCAGGTCGCCGTTGGAGCGGATCCGCAGCAGCCGGTCGGCGAGCGGGGTGCCCCGGCCGGCCAGGCCGCGCGGCTTCTGCGGATTGTCGAAGCGGATCAGCCCGGCCTCGGGCAGCGGGTTGATCGCCAGGATCTTCGCCCCGTCGCGCTTGGCGACCTCCAGCGCGGTGAGCATGCGCGGGTGGTTGGTGCCCGGGTTCTGGCCGGAGACCACGATCAGGTCGGCGTGGTGCAGGTCGTCGAGGGTGACCGAGCCCTTGCCGATGCCGATGGTCCGCATCAGGGCGGTGCCGGTCGACTCGTGGCACATGTTCGAACAGTCCGGCAGGTTGTTGGTGCCGAACGCGCGAGCCAGCAACTGGTAGACGAACGCGGCCTCGTTGCTGGCCCGCCCGGAGGTGTAGAACGCCGCCTGGTGCGGGCTGTCCAGCTCCCGCAGATGGCGGCCGATGACGGCGAACGCCTCGTCCCACTCGATCGGCTCGTAGTGGGTGCCGCCGTCGCGCCGGATCATCGGATGCGTCAGCCGACCCTGTTTCTCCAGCCAGTGGTCGGTGCGCCCGGCCAGGTCGGCGATCGGGTGCGCGGCGAAGAACTCCGGCCCGACGGTGTCGCGCTGGCCCTCCCAGGAGACCGCCTTCGCCCCGTTCTCGCAGAACTCGGCGGTGTGCCGGCGGCCGGACGGGTCGGGCCAGGCGCAGCTCATGCAGTCGACGCCGTCGTGCTGGTTGAGCACGGCCAGGTTGCGGGCGGTCTTGCGGACGCCCATCTTGCGGACGGCGTTGGCCAGGCTCAGCCGCACCGCCTCCAGCCCGGCCGCGTGGTCGGCCGGCGGACCCACCCGCAGGTTCGCCTCTTCGTCGTCCAAAGCCGGCATCGGACCTCCCGCAACTCACCGCCGTACGCCGCATGCAGTCTCTCCCGTCGAGCCTGCTCCCTGAGCGCCGGGATCGGCAAACCCGGTGGGCCGTGCTCAGTCGACGCGACGCTGACGCAACTCGGCCAGCACCTCCGGACGCGGCCAGGAGTCGACGCGGTACCGGGCCGGGGCCAGCAGCGGCTCCGGGGCCAGGCCGGTGTGCTCCTCGGCGACGTGCCACGGCACCCGGAAGTCGACGCCGCCGGACACGTCGGTGAAGGCGATCGAGTCGGCCCGCGGCAGCAGCGCGCTGACCCCGTCGGTCCAGGTGGCGATGGTCTCGGCCGGGCCGCCGCCGGGGGGCTCGACGGCGACGAGACCGCCGATGTGGGTGTCGACGCCGGCCTTCGCGTACTGGGCGGCCAGCCACTCGGTCTGGTTCGAGTACTCGGTGAGGGCCAGGACGGCGTCGGCACGGCGGGCGGCGACGTGGTGCGGGTGGCCGGGCGGCGGAGCGTACGGCACGGTACGTCCCTGCGGCCCGGCCACGTAACCGACCGGCGACAGGTAGCGGACCGCCTCGCCGAAGCTGTGCTCGACGACCGCGTAGATCTGCTCGATCCCGGTCTCCGGCAGCGGCGCCACCAGCAGGGTGTTGTTGTCCGGCGCGAACGCGATGACCGGCCCGCCCATCCGCTCGCCCACCTCGGCCAGCCAGCCGGGCGCCAGCAGCAGCGACGTGAAGTAGCCGTCGCCGTCGTCGAACATGCTCACCGCCGAGCCGTCCCGCCACTCCCGGTCCAGGCTGCCGCGGGCGATCGCGGCCAGGTTGTCCCGGGCCACCGCGAACACCTCGTCGACGTCGACACCCCACTCCTCGATCCGGTCCGGGAGGAGGTAGGCCATCGCGTCGGGGGCGTCGATGACGACCAGCTCACGCAGGAACGGCATCGCCGGGCGGGACAGCGGCGGGCGCATCCCGGCCGGCCCGGCCGCGCCGAACGTCACCGGACGCACCACGGGACGCAGCTTCGGGCGTACCGTCTCCCAGCTGTCCTCCGGCATCGGTGCCATCAGCCGCAACAGCTTCTCCAGCCGCTCCCGGCGCTCCGCCGGGGTGGCGTCGGCCGTCTCGCGGAAGACGTTGGCGAGGTAGAGGTGGGCGGGGCCGTCGGCCCCGGTCCGGTGGATCGCTATGGCGAAGTCGTCCGGCTGGTATTCCGCGCGCTCGACGCCCGGGGTGCGGCGGGCCACCCGGAGAGCGAGATGGGCGAAGCGGCGGCGCGGCGAGCCGGCGAACCTGTCCAGCAATCCCATTGCTGGACCCTAACGGACTTCGTGCCGGGTCATCGGGGTCCGGGGGCGGCCAGCTCCTCGTCGACCAGGCGGCCGGCGATGTTGCCGAGTGCCTGATCGAGCAGCGCACGGTCGTCCGGGTCGGACATGGTGATGTCGTCGAGGTGTGCGTCGAGCCACTGGTGCCAGGCATGTTTCACCCGTTCGAACTGCTCCTGCCCGGCATCGGTGAGCTGGACCCGCTCGCCGTCGCGGCGGGCGTAACCGGCGTCGCACAGGTCGGTGAACGCCGGTTCGAGCACCTCCGGCGGCATCCGGTGGTGCCGGGCGATGGCCGGCACCTCGGCCCGGCCCCGGGCGGTGGTGTGCAGGTGGGTCTGCCCCATGGCCCACGCCTGTGCCGGGTTGAGCGTGGCACCCGAATCGGCGAGCACCCGCTCCATCACGGTCCGGTCCTGCCCGGCCCGGCGCATGGTGTCGCTGATCTGCCGTTCCAGCTGGGTGAGCCGGTCGTCGGGGACCGGTGGGGAGAAGCCCTCGCCGACGTCGGTGGCCGCCGCCCGGGCGCTGTCGCGCAGCGGGAGCTCCTTGAGCAGCCAGGCGATCAGGAAGCCGAGCACGGCGACCGGGACGACCCAGCGGAAGACGTAGGTGACGGCGTCGGCGTACGCCTCGATGATCGGCGCGGACTGCGCGGCGGGCAGGCGGTGCAGCGCCGCCGGATCGGCCACCGCCGTGGCCGGGACACCCGCCGACCCGAGTGCGGCGCCGAGGCTCTCCTCGATGCGGCTGCTGTAGAGGGCACCGAAGATCGCGGTCCCGAAAGACGAGCCGAGGGTACGGAAGAACGTCACGCCCGAGGTCGCGGTGCCGAGGTCGGCGTACGGCACGGTGTTCTGCACGACGATGGTGAGCACCTGCATGGACAGGCCGATCCCGGCGCCGATCACGAACATGTACAGCGATTGCAGCCAGGCGCTGGTGCCCGGCCCGATGGTGGACATCAGGAAGAGCCCGGCGGCCAGCGTCGCCCCGCCCGCGACCGGGAACATCTTGTAACGGCCGGTCCGGCTGACCACGGTGCCGGAGAACATCGAGGTGGTGAAGAGCCCGGCCACCATCGGCAGGGTGCGCACCCCGGAGCCGGTGGCCGAGACGCCGTCGACGTACTGGAGGTAGGTGGGCAGGAACGTCATAGCGCCGAGCATCGCGAAGCCGACGATGAAGCTGAGCGTGGAACAGACCGTGAAGACCGAGTTGCGGAACAGGCGCATCGGCAGCATCGGCTCGGGCGCCCGCAGTTCGACGGCGACGAAGGCGGCGTACCCGAGGATCGAGCCGGCGAACAGGCCGATGATCATCGGGGAGGTCCAGGCGTATTCACCGCCACCCCACTCCAGCGCCAGGATCATCGCGGTCGAGGCCCCGGCGACCAGCCCGATGCCGGCGTAGTCGATGACCGGACGGGCCGCCGACCGGATCGACGGGATCGCCTTCGCCGCCATGGCGATCACCACGGCCGCCACCGGCACGTTGATGTAGAACGCCCACCGCCAGCTCAGATGATCGGTGAACAGGCCGCCGAGGGTCGGGCCGACCACCGTGGTGATGCCGAAGACGGCGCCGAGCGCGCCCTGGTAGCGGCCCCGGTCCTTGAGCGGGATGACATCGGCGATCAGTGCCATGGCGGTGACCATCAGGCCACCGCCGCCGATGCCCTGGAGCGCCCGGGAGCCGACGAGCATCGCCATGTTGTGGGCGATGCCGCAGAGCGCCGACCCGGCCACGAAGACGATCGCGCTGACCTGGAAGACCAGTTTGCGGCCGAACAGATCGCCGAACTTGCCGGCCAGCACCGTGGAGACCGTCTCGGCCAGCAGGTACGCCGTGACCACCCAGGACATGTGCCCGGCGCCCCCGAGGTCGGCGACGATCGTCGGCAGCGCGGTGGACACGATCGTCTGGTCGAGGGCAGCGAGCAGCATGCCCAGCAGGATGGCGACGAAGACGACGTTGACCTGCCGTTTGGTCAGCACCTGCATACGAGGAAGTCTCGCCATTCGGCGGGTCCGCCGGAGTGGCTATCCCGAAGTAAACTAAGTTCACTTCGCTTTCCCCCGTGCGAGAGGACCCCCGATGACGACGAAGCCGCTGACCGCTGCCAGCACCATCGGCGACTGGCTGGACCACCCCGAGGGCGGGCCCGCCCTCGGGGAGCTGCTCGCCGCCGGTGGCGCCGACCCCTCGATGCTGGCCCCGATCCGCAGCCTGCCGCTCCAGCAGATGGTCGAGCTCAGCCAGGGCAGGATGCCGCAGACGGCGATCGACGAGCTGGTCCTTCGGGTCAACGGCGGTGTGGTGCCGGAGGCCACCGGAGAGACGGGGTGGAGGGAGCAGATCGTCGCGGGCCGGTTCACCGGCCGGACGGTGATCGTGACCGGTGCCGCCTCCGGCATCGGCCGGGCCACCGCCTCCCGGATCGTCCGCGAGGGCGGCCGGGTGATCGGCGTCGACATCACCGCCGACCGGCTCAAGGAGGCCGAGGCCGAGCTGGGTGAGGCGTTCGTCGCGGTGACCGCCGACATCACCCGCGACGACGACATCGCCCGGGTGGTGGCCGCCGCCGGCGACCGCATCGACGGCCTCGCCAACATCGCCGGGGTGGTCGACGACTTCAGCCCGATCCACGAGACCTCCGACGCGGTCTGGGAGCGGGTCTTCGCGGTGAACGTCGACGGGCTCTTCCGCCTCACCCGCGCGGTGGTCCCGGCCATGCTGTCGGCCGGCCGCGGCTCGATCGTGAACATCGCCTCCGAGGCGGGGCTGCGCGGCAACGCGGCCGGTGTCGCCTACACCGCCTCCAAGCACGCGGTCATCGGCATCACCAAGAACGTCGCCTTCATGTACGGCCGGCAGGGCATCCGGACCAACGCGGTGGCGCCGGGCGGCGTGGCCACCGGGATGGCCCCGGTCGGCCAGTCCGAGTTCGGCCGCGACCGGACCGGGCCCTTCCTCCAGCTCATGCCGGGTGTGGCGCTGGCCGAGCACCTGGCCGCGTCGATCACCTTCCTGCTCAGCGACGACGGGGTGAACCTCAACGGGGTGGTGCTGCCGTCGGACGGTGGCTGGTCGGTTCAGTAGGGCCGGAGAGGGCCTGCTGGAGCAGCGCGCCGTAACGGGCGATCAGCTCGTCGCGGCCGGCCGACACCAGGCCCTCGTCCTCCACCACCCACAGGGCGTACAGCAGCCCGCCCACCAGTGCCGCGGCGATCCGCGCCCGGACGTCCGCGTCCGGGCCGGACAGCCGGGCCCGCACCGGCTCGACGAAGGTCCGCTCGTGGATGGCCTGGAGCCGGTCCCGGATCCGCTCCTCGTTGCTGCCCCGGACCAGCGCCAGATAGACACCGCGGATGTCGTCGTCGGCCAGCAGGACCTCGATGAAACGCTCACCGAACCGCTCCAGCGGGACGTCGAACAACGGCTCGTCGTCGATGGTGAACTGCATGGTGTCGAGGAAGAGCAGCTCCTTGGTGCCGAAGTGCCGGATCACCAGTGCCGGGTTCGTCACCGCCAGGGCCGCGATGTCCCGAACCGAGGTCCGCGCGAAACCACGCTCCCGGAACAGACGGGCGGCCGCGGCACGAATCTCCCCGCGAGTCGCCTCGCCACTGCGCCTCACCATGACCCCGATCGTAGGCTTCCGGCCACCTCAGGCACCTCATGCGCCCCACCGGCCACGTTCGGGTGGCCCCCGGGGGTCAACGGCGACCCCGTTCGCGTTACTTCCGGGAAAGCCGCACCACCTTCCGGACGTCGTGCTCAGCTAGGCGGGACACAGCCGACGTTTCGGAAAGGTCTGACATGCGAAAATCGACTCGGGGATTGATCACCGCCTGCGCCGGGCTGGTGGCCGGAGCCGCGTTCGGGGCCGCCCCGGCGCTCGCCGGTCCGGGATGGTGGCCGCCGGGGCACGTGCTCGGCTACTACAGCACGATGAGCGACTGCGGCGGCTACGCGAACTCGCTGTCGCTGCTGGCCGCCGACTACAACTGCGGCTACTACCCGCAGAGGATCGCCAGCCCCTATGCGCTCGTCATCCAAAGACCGGTGCAGATCGTTCAACCCGTCGTGGACTACGAGCCCGCGCCGGTGGCGGACGAACCCGAACCGGTGGCGGACGAACCCGAACCGGTGGCGGACGAGCCGGAGCCGGTCGCCGACGAGCCGACCGGCGGCACTCTGGCCGACAAGCCGGCCAAGCACCACAAGGCGAACCGGCACCACAAGGCGACCAAGGCCTACAAGGCGCAGAACACCGGCCAGATCATGTCCGACGACGACTCCTGCGACACCGTCGACGTCCTGTCCGCGTGCGACGACGCCGTCACCCTGCTGACGGTGCCGGTGGTGGAGCCGATCGTGCCGATCGTGCCGCTGGGCGGACCCGTCGTGGTCGGCGGGCCCTTCTATGACGGACCGTTCGGCGGACCGTTCGGCCACCACGGTGGGCACGGCGGCGGTCACCACGGCGGCCATGGTGGCCATGGTGGCGGCCACGGCGGCCACGGCGGATACTGAATCGATTCGCGGCGGCCGGGCCTCA
>NZ_JBHSBL010000005.1:530553-592803 GCF_042650585.1 Actinoplanes subglobosus | reverse complement strand
CCTCGCGTCTCATCCGCCGGCCATCGCCCCGACGACGAGGAACGGCTCCTCGCCCCGCGCCACCCGGTCGGGCAGCGGCGCGTCCGGTGAATCGTTGGAGAGATCCTCCTCGCAGGCGAAGAAGCGGACCAGCGCCCGCCGCTTGCCGGTGCCGCGGTCACGCATGGTCCCGACCAGCATCGGGAAACGCTCCTCCACCGCGTCGAGCACGTGCCGCTGGGTCACCTCACCCGGCACCTCGACCCGAACCTCCCCGGACACGTGCGCGAGGGTGCGCAGGTGCGGCGGGAGGATCACCCGGATCACGGCAGCACCTGCGCTTCCACCGAGCAGATCGGTGGCAGGTCACTGACCAGGGCCTTCCAGGTGTCACCGCTGTCCGCCGACCCGTAGACCTGGCCGGCGCTGGTGCCGAAGTAGATGCCGCAGTCGTCGAGCGTGTCCACCGCCATCGCGTCGCGCAACACGTTGACGTAACAGTGGTCCTGCGGCAGACCCGCGGTCAGCGCCTCCCACCGCTCGCCGCCGCTCCGGCTGCGGTAGACCCGCAGCCTGCCGTCCATGACGTAGTGCAGCGAGTCGCTGGTGATCGGGATGACATAGATCGTCTCCGGCTCGTGGGCGTGCACCGCGATCGGGAAGCCGAAGTCGGTCGGCAGGTCGCCGCTGATCTCCCGCCAGTTGTCACCGGCGTCGTCGGACCGCATCACGTCCCAGTGCTTCTGCATGAACAGCGTGTCCGGGCGGGACGGGTGCTGGGCGATCCGGTGCACGCAGTGGCCCACCTCGGCGTCCGGGTCGGGGATGCCGCCGCTGTTCAGACCGCGGTTGATCGGCTGCCAGGTGACACCCCCGTCGTCGGAACGGAACGCACCGGCGGCCGAGATCGCCACGAAGATCCGGTCCGGGACCACCGGGTCGAGGATGATCGTGTGCAGGCACATGCCGCCGGCGCCGGGCTGCCATTTCGGGGCCGACGTGTGGGTGCGCAGCCCGGTCAGCTCCACCCATTTCTGGCCACCGTCGGTGCTCTTGAACAGGGCCGCGTCCTCGGCCCCGGCGTAGACCACGTCGAGTTCGGTACGCGACGGCTCCAGGTGCCAGATCCGCTTGAACTCCCACGGGCGCGGGGTCCCGTCGTACCACAGATGGTCGCCCACCTCGCCGGCGTAGGTGAAGTCGTGGTCGACCTGCCGCCAGGTCGTCCCACCGTCGTCGGACCGCTGGATCAGCTGGCCGAACCAGCCGCCCGACTGCGACACGTAGATCCGGTCAGGATCCACCGGTGACCCGTTCGCGTGGTAGATCTCCCAACCACCGAAGTGCGGCCCGTCGACCTTCCAGTCCCGCCGGGCCGCGTCCGAGGTCAGGACGAACAGGCCCTTACGAGTGCCGACCAGCAATCGAACACCGCTCATGTGCTGCTCCCTCCGGGTCCGGCCCGGCCGGCCACCGACCGGGCCCGTAGACGCATCATGGTGTGTCCTGCGTCACCTCGGGGCAGTCTAGGACGAATGTTCGATCGGAAGGGGTCAGCCCTGGAGCGCACGGGCCATTTCGGCCTGCTCGGCGAGCACGTCGTTCATCCGGGCCTGTACGGCGTCCATCTTCCCGATCGTCTCGCTCGTGGTGTGGATGCCGTTGGCGACCGTCTCCGCGCTCGACTGGATCCCGGCGATCTGGTCGGCGACCTTCTGGGTGGCCTCGGCGGTCTCCCGGGCCAGCTCCTTGACCTCGCCGGCCACCACGGCGAAGCCCTTGCCGGACTCACCGGCCCGGGCCGCCTCGATGGTGGCGTTGAGGGCCAGCAGATTGGTCTGCTCCGCGATCGACGAAATGATCTTGATGACGTCGCCGATCGCCGCCGACGCCTGCCCGAGCGCGGCCACCTCGGCCGTCATCGCCGACGCCCGGGTCACCGCCTGCTCGGCCACCGTCGTCGCGTCGTCACTGGCACTGCGCAGCCGCTGCACCGTGTCCAGCAGGTCGCGGGCGTTCGCGGCGGCCCGCTCGGTGCCGCGGACCACGTCGAGGCGCTGCGACACCAGCTGCTGGACGTTGCGCAGCGCGGCCGCCCGCGAATCGGACAGGTCGATGTACTCGGTGGTGAAGAAGTCCATGGTGCCGACGACCCGGTCCCCGCTCATGATCGGGAAGCAGACGCCGGACCGCACCCCGGCACGCTGGGCCGCCGGTGCCCGCACGCAGTCGGTGACCTCCGCGAGATCCTTGACGAAGACCAGGTCCCGGGCCCGCCAGGCGCGACCGGACAGCCCGACACCCTCGGCGAACTCGGCGGCCAGGGTCACCCGGCGGAACTCGTCGCCGGCCGACCCCGACTCCAGGTGGAACTTGAGCACGTTCGTGTCGCCGTCGATCTCCCAGAACGAGCCGTACGCCCAGCCGAACGCGGTCCGCACCGCGTCCAGAGCGGCCCGGATCGTGGTCGCGCTGTCCGACGCCGCGCCGACCCGGGTGACCACGGTGGTGACCGCCTCCCGGTCGGTGGCCACCTGGCGCAGCTCGGCGGCGGCGACCGCGGCCGACCAGGCCTGCTCGGCGACCCGGGCGACGGCCGCGAGCTTCTCCTTACGGGCCGGGTCGGCGTAGATCGGGTTCGGCGAGTAGTACTCGAGGACGGCCAGCACCTCGTTGCCCTTGATCACCGGCAGCATCATCGCGGCGACCATGCCCGCCTTGGCCGCGGCCTGCCAGCGACGGCAACCGGTGGCCCGCTCCGGGTCCTCGTCGAAGACCGCGGCCCGGCTCTGCAACGCCTTGGTCACCAGCTCGGGCTCGGTGACACCGGCCAGCTGCGGCTGGAGCGGGCCGCACTCGTGCAGCCGCCGCAGCCGGTTGAGGCCGTCCGGGACCCAGACCGCGCCGTACCCCATCTTGTGGAATCGGACCATGTTCTCCACGGTGATCCGCCAGGCACTGTCCTCGTCCGTCGCGGTGTCGAGGGCCAGGACCAGCTGCTCCAGAGCCTCGACGTCACGCGGGATCGGGCGGGCCGCCTCGGGGGTGACCGCACGTGAACCGAACAACCGCACGCTGTATCTCCTTGGCCGACGCGGAAGAACCGGATACCTGAGATATCGGCCCGCACGCCGGAAGGATGAGCCTCAATCCCAGGGCACCCACGCCGCGTCGGCCAGCGGCGTCTGGCGGGACTCCAGCTCGCGCAGCAGGATCCCCTCCCGCAGCCCCCACGGGCAGATGATCAGCGATTCGACGCCGAGGCGGCGCATCACCTCGTAGGCCACGATGGCACCGGCCAGGATCTGCCGGGCCCGGTGCGGTGACACCCCGGGCAGGCGCGACCGTTTCGGGCTGGGCATCGCGGCCAGCCGTTTGATCCACGGCCGCAGGGCCGTGGCGCGCAACTCCCGCCGCACGAACGGGCCCTGACGCAGCGGCGGGGCGCCGGCCAGCCGGGCCAGCTGCTGGAAGGTCTTCGAGGCGGCCACCGACGTGCGCGGGGCCTCCCAGGAGGTACGGGCCGCGACCTCGGCGAACTGCTCCCGCACGTACTGCCGCAACCGCCGGACCGCCCGAGGTGAGGGCGGGTCGCCGTCGGCCAGGAACTCGCGGGTCAACCGGCCCGCACCCAGGGGCAGCGACATCGCCGACTCCGGCAGCCGGTCACGCCCGAACGCCACCTCCAGGCAGCCGCCGCCGATGTCGACCATCAGCATCGGACCGGCCTGCCAGCCCAGCCAGCGCCGCGCGGCCAGGAACGTCAGACGGGCGTCCTCGATGCCGGTGAGCGTGCCCAGCCGTACCCCCGTGCGCTCCTGAACCGCCGTGAGGACCGCCTCGCGGTTGGGGGCGTCCCGGACCACCGCCGTGGTGTAGGCGAACATCCGGTTCACGCCGGCGCGGCGCGACTCGACGACCGCGTCGGTGACCGCGGAGATCATCCGCTCCAGCGCGTCCGGCCCGATCGTGCCGTCGGCCGGGAGCCGGTGCGCCAGCCGGGGACGCCGCTCCCAGGTGTGCACGGGCAGCGGCAACCCGGAATCGGCCTCGGCGACGACCAGGTTCACCGTGTTCGATCCGACGTCGAGCACCCCGAGCCGCGGGGCGGAGGCACTCACGGCCGGAACCTGTATCCCATGCCGGGCTCGGTGAGCAGATGGCGCGGGCGAGCCGGGTCGGCCTCCAGTTTGCGGCGCAGGCGGGCCATGTACTGGCGGAGGTAGTTCGTCTCGGTCCGGTACTGCGGACCCCACACCTCGTGCAGCAGGTCACGCTGGGTGATCAACTTGCCCGGGTGCCGCAGCAGGTGCTCCAGCAACTGCCACTCGGTCGGGGTGAGCCGGACGTCGCCGGTGATCGTGTGCTCGGCCAGATCGACCTCCAGCTCGCCCAGCCGCACGACCGGGGCCTCCGTCTCCCCGGCCTGCGAGCGGCGGGTCACCGCGCGGATCCGGGCCAGCAACTCGTCCACCCCGAACGGCTTCGTCACGTAGTCGTCGGCGCCGGCGTCCAGCGCCGTCACCTTGTCGGAGCTGCCGGCCCGGCCGGACAGCACGATGATCGGCACCGCGGTCCAGCCGCGCAGGCCGGCGATCACCTCGTCGCCCTCCATGTCGGGCAGGCCCAGGTCCAGCACCACCAGGTCGGGGTGGTGCTCGGCGGCCGCGCGCAGGGCCGTCGCGCCGTCCGGGGCGGTGTCCACCTCGTACCCCCGGGCCCTGAGGTTGATCCGCAGTGCCCGGATGATCTGCGGCTCGTCGTCGACCACCAGGATGCGGGTCATGCCGGGTCCAGTTCGTGATCGTCCGGCCAGTCCGGGATCACCAGCACGCTGCTGAGCGTCTGCGGCCCGTCGGAGACCGCGCGGAGGAAGACCGGACCGTCGTCGGGCGCACGCCAGAACGTCTCGGGTTCCGGGCCGGCCGGCCGGATCGAGTCCACCCAGATCGTCGGGGTGACCGGGTCCGCCGTCCTCTTCACCGGCGGCACCAGCGTGTAGGTCGCCGAGGTGTGGGCCGGCAGCGACAGCGGCCCGGTCCGGATCACCCAGAAGTCGCCGATCGTCACCCCCGAGGCCATGGTGAACGAGGGGACGAGCGCCCGCCCGGACTCGTTCGTCACGTCGATGACGAGTTCGGTCAGCCGCTGGCCGGGGACGACCGTACTGGCCACCCGCATCGTCAACGGCTGGGGCGTCGTGGCGGCGATCGTCACCAGAGCCGCCGCGGGCAGGAACAGCACCACCGTGCCGGCCGTCGCCAGCGTCCGGACCAGGGGACGGGGCCAGGACGGACCGATCCGGAACGCCCCCGCGAAATCGGCCCGCGACGTGGTCGCCAGCGCGACGATCCACAGCGGCATCGTCAGCACCCAGTAGCCGTCCTGCGAACGCGTCGACACCATGAAGATCAGCCAGGGCAGCACCGCGATCGCCGGGCCGAGACGGCGCAGATGGAGGGCGAAGGTGACGAGCAGCGCCACCAGCAACGCCTTCGTGGCATGCCCGTAGAGATCGAGCGCCCCGCTGCCACCGATGACATAGGACGTGATCCCCATCAGGCCCTGACCGTGCGGTACGGCGTGCTGCGTCATCGGCTCGAACACACCGGTCAGCCAGTGCTCCGGCGACCGGAGCAGCAACCGGAGGTTCGCCAGGAAGAACACGCCCAGCGCGGTGCAGCCGTACCGCATCAGCAGCCAGAAGACGCGGACCAGCGGCAGCTCGCCCAGCCGCAGCACCACCAGGCCGACGACCAGGAACATCGCCAGGAACCAGCCGAGCTGATGGATCGCGCAGGCCAGGCCCAGAGCGACCGCGCTGCCGAGACCGGACCAGCCCAGCCGCCCGCCCCTCCCGATCGACGGCCAGCGCCACAGTGCCAGGCACAGGAACGGCAGGGCGATCAGCGACGGGTAGGCGTTGTCGGCGTATCCGGTCAGCGTCCCGAGCCCGAGCACACCCACCGTCGCCAGCGGGCGCAGCGGCCGGGGCGCGGCGAAGAACAGGATCAGCACCGTGGCCAGCAGCGCCAGCCACGCCACCGCCGCGATGCCCACGATCGACGGGAACAGGGTCTGCATGCCCGCGCCCATCTCGACGCCGAGCGCCGGATAGCCGAAGTCGAAGACCCCCCGGCCGTCCATCAGCTGTGTCGGCAGGCTCGGCAGGATGTCGTCCCACGCCGACGTGTACGGGTTGATGCCCTCGGCCAGCGCACGGCTGGCCCGGTCCATCAGCATGCCCTCGTCGACGGTCATCTCCTTGACGCCGCTGATCCCGTTCCACGCGGCGACGCCCTTGATCGCGATCGCGGTGACCAGCACTCCGACGTCCAGGACCGCCAGCGTCCGCTGCCGGGACGCGCAGAGCGCCAGGATCGCCGCCACCAGCATCGTCAGGTACGCCCCGGTCAGCGTCAGGGCGAGCCCCGGGCGGGTGAGGGCGTAGGTGGTCCAGAACACCCGGGTGTTCACCACCAGGCTCATGACCGCCACCAGGGTCAGGGCCCGGTGCGCCCACAGCAGCAGATCAGGCCGGTGCCCACTCCCCTGGTCGTCCGCAACCGGGTTCTCCGCCGGTGCGGGGTCCTCGGCCGGCACGGGCTCCTCGGCCGGTGCGGGCTCCTCGGCCGGCTCGACCCGAGCGGCGGGAGCGGCCGGAGCGGGTGGCTCGGGGTCCTCGGCCGGCTCGACCCGAGCGGCGGGAGCGGCCGGAGCGGGTGGCTCGGGGTCCTCGGCCGGTGCCACCGGCTCGCTGTGCGCGACCGGCCGGTCCGGCTTCCGTTCAGGCGCCGCCGCCTCCGCGAGACGTAGATATTCGCCCTCAACAGCCACCGAGGCATCCTACAAGTACCTCTGGTGACAACCCGTCATCCCGATGTCGACCCCGCCGGGCCACCCGGATCAGGCGCTCTGGAGGTGCAGGCCCAGCCAGAGAGCGGTCACCGCGGCCACCAGGGTGAGCGGGACGGTGGCCGCGCCCAGCTTCAGGAATTCGGCGGTCCGCGGGGCCGCGTCGCGGGCGTGCAGGATGCGGCGCCACAGCAGGGTGGCCAGGGAGCCGGCGTAGGTGAGGTTGGGGCCCACGTTGACGCCGATCAGCACGGCCAGTAACAGCCCGGGCGAGTGGGCCACGGCCGGCAGCAGGACCAGGGTGGCCGGGAGATTGTTGAGGACGTTCGCCAGGATCGCGGCCAGGGTGGCGGCCCCGAGCAGGCCCAGCAGGTCGGGGTGCCGGGGAATCCAGGTGTCGATCCAGTCGCCGAGACCGTTGGCGCGGACCGCCAGCACGACCACCCCCAGAGCCAGGACGAAGGCGCAGAAGGCCGGGTTCGCCTCGGTGACCAGGGCCAACGGCCGGATCTCGCGGCGCCGCAACAGGGGGACGGCCAGGGCGAGGGCTCCGGCGGCGGCCACCCACGCCGGTTCCACGCCGAACGGCTGCAGGGCCGCGAAGCCGGCCAGGGTCACGGCCAGGACCGTCAGGGCGTAGCGCGGGGCGGGGCCGGGGTCGCCGGGGTTCGGGGTGGCGGGGGCGGCCAGGTCCTCGGCGAAGAAGAACTGGAAGATCAGGAACTCGACCAGGATGACGGCCAGCCAGGGCGCGGCCATCAGGGCGGCGAAACCGGCGAACGTCAGGCCGCTCGCGGCGAAGGCCAGCAGGTTCGTCAGATTGGACACCGGCAGCAGCAGGGAGGCCGAGTTGGCCAGGTGGTTGCAGGCGTAGGCGTGCGGGCGGTGCCCGACTCCGGCACGGGCGGCGACCGCGAACACCACCGGCGTGAGAAGGACCACCGTGGCGTCGAGGCTGAGGACGGCGGTGGTCACCGCGGCGGCGCCGAAGACGGCACCGAGGAGACGGCGGGGACGACCTTTCCCGGTACGGGCGACGAGCGCCCCGATCCAGCCGAAGACACCGTGCCGTTCCGCGGTGAACGCGAGCACCAGGATCGCCGCCAGAAAGGCGACGGTGGGTGCCAGTTCCTCCACCTCGTGCCACGCCGCCGACGGGGTGACCAGGCCGAAGCCGACGGCCAGTGCGGCGGCGGGCACCGCGGCCGCGGCCTCGGGGAGTCCCCGGGGCCGGGCCACGGCGAAGGCGAGGACCGCGGCCAGCAGGGCCAGCGCCATGATCATGAGCACGGAAGAAGCCTAGGATCGGTGGGCGGCGGCCGCGAGCCGGGACGGGGCGGGTGTGACGAGGCCCGCCCCGGACAGCGGTCAGACCGTGGCGTCCTCTTCGCTCGGCTGCTCGAGGGGCCGCAGGCGCAGCTTGGTGATGGCCCGCCCGGTGATCTCGACGACCTCGGCGGTGTGCCCGTCGATGCGGACCGTCTCGCCGGGGACGGTCGGGATGTGCCCGAGCCGGGCGAGTGCCAGACCCGCCACCGTGGTGTAGTCGCCGGCGTCGGTCTCCTCGATGTCGACGCCGATGTCGGGCAGGTCGTGGATCGGGAAGGTACCCGGCAGCAACATCGCCCCGTCCTCCTCATGGATCACCGACTGCACGTCCCGGTCGCTCTCGTCGTAGATCTCCCCCACGACCTCCTCGACCAGATCCTCCATCGTCACGATCCCGTCGATCGCCCCACGCTCGTCCACGACCAGCGCGAACTGCTGACGCTGACCCCGCAACTGCCGCATCGCATCCGACACCTTCAACGTCTCCGGCAGGAACAACGGCTCGAACATGTGATCACGCACCAGCCCGCCCGCCGCGATCAGATCCCGCAGATGCACCACACCCAGCACATCGTCCAGACCCATCGCCCCGGTCACCGGCGCCCGCGAATGACCACCCGCCACCAACCGCGCCAACGCATCCGGAGCCGGCAGATCAGCCGGAAGAATCAACACGTCACGACGCGGGATCAGAATCTCCCGCAGAATCCGGTCAGCGATCTCGAACGCACCCGAGATGATCGTGCGCTGCTCCGCCGTGATGTCCTGCTGCGCCGCGACCATGTCACGGATCTCCTCGGTCGAGACCTCCTCCCGACCCGCATCCGGATCACCACCGGCCAGCCGCACCACCAGATCCGTCGACTTGCCCAGCAACCAGATCACCGGCCGCGACAACGTCGCCAGCACATCCAACGGACGCGCCACCAGCATCGCCCAGCCCTCGGCCCGCTGCATCGCGATCCGTTTCGGCGCCAACTCACCCACCACCAGGGTGAAGAAGGTCAACACCATCGTGACGACGATGATCGACACCGGCTCCGCGGCATCACCGAGGAAACTCAACGGACCGATCAAGGGCTGCGCCAGCGACACCGCGGCGGCAGCCGAGGCGAGGAAACCCGCCAGGGTGATTCCGATCTGAATGGTGGCCAGGAACCGGTTCGGATCCCGCGCCAGCCTGGCCAGGGTCCTTCCGGTACGGGACTGCCGCTCGAGACGCTGCAACTGGCTCTCCCGCAGCGAGATGAGCGCCATCTCACTACCGGAGAACGCCGCGTTCAGCAGCACCAGCACCACGACCAGGACAACTTGCCAGCCGTATCCGCCCACGGCGGACATCAACTCCTTCACGAAGAGACGAAGGCACCAGGCTACCGGTACCGGCTGTGAGGATTCCCAGGGAGATCGCGATCTATGCGACCGGACGGCTCGGGATGTCCGGCCGATTCCATGCTGTCCGGTAATTGACGAGAACAGTTCCGGAATCATTCATTGACACCGAAAGTGCCCGGGTGTCGAATCCGGTCCATGCCGTTGAAGCGATACGGGGTTCTGCGCGCGGCCGTCGTCGACCGGCGCATCGAGACCAATGACACACCGCATTACCAGATTCATTTACGGGCTGCCGGCGTCGATTACCGGGCGGCCGTCAACGTGCGTTCCCAGCAGAGCCCGCCGGACCTTCTCCACCTGGGGGTCGACCATTTCGATCATCCGGTCCTGGAGCGGGTCCGCCGCCTCGCGGACGGTTTCACCGAGATCGAGAGCCGGGCCGGCGGCGCGGCCCTCGACTACATCCGCGGCAATCTGTTCGACCGGAAGGCGATGCGGCCGGTGCCGACCGCGGAGCCCGGCCCGGAGAACGACCTCGGCGATTTCCTCGATCATTACGTCCGGCGGGCGCTCGGCGATCCGGAGGCGCGGGCCTACGTGTTCGGCGAGGCGTGGGGGCCGGAGACCAAGCCGGACAAGATCTTCGGCTTCCGGCCCGGCAACGGCGTCCACGACGTGCACATGAACCAGGGCAACAACGGGCGGTTCGCGGGCGACGACGGGGTCTTCCAGGACGGGGCGCTGCTGCTGCACTTCCCGGCGGCCGACGACTGGGTGGCGATCTTCCTGGCCTTCCAGTCGCAGGCGTGGCACACCGACGACATCACCGGGCACCGGCTGCCGGAGTTGCCCGACGCGGGACCGGCACCGCAGCCGTCGCCGTCCGAGCCCGACCACCTGGTGCGGATCGTGGCGGCGCTGGTGAACCCGCCCGGCCCGGCGCCGGAGGTGGAGACGGTCACGCTGCTCAACACGTCGCCGCGGGGGATCGATCTGGCCGGCTGGTCACTGGTGGACCGGGCCGGCGGGCGGATGCCGCTGTCCGGGCAGCTGGCGGCCGGGGCGGCGGACCGGGTGGCGGTCGTGGCCCCGGTGCGACTGGGCAACGGCGGCGGGACGCTCACGCTGCTGGACGAGCGCGGGCTCAAGGTGGACGGTGTGGCATGGACTGCCGACCAGGGGCGCCGTGAGGGCTGGAGCGTCGTCTTCTGACCGGCGTCAGACGGTCTCGGCCTCCAGGATGAAGACCGAACCTCCGGCCGGGTACGGCTCGTGCCGTACCTCGCCGTGGTTGGCCCGGGCCAGGCTGCGCACGATGTAGAGGCCGAGCCCGGTGCCGCGGACCGCGGTGTCGCGTTCGGCGCGGGTGAGCCGGTCGAAGAGGCGCGGGCGGAACTCCTCCGGCACACCGGGACCGCGGTCCTCGACGCGCAGCAGCACCCGGCCGCCGGAGGCAGGCTCGATCCGGATGCCGGTCGCGCCGCCGGCGTACTTGGTGGCGTTGGAGAGCAGGTTGACCAGGACCTGCTGCAGGTGGCCGGGGTTGAAGCGCAGGGTGACGTCCGGGCCGGTGACCGGGACACCGGTGTTGCCGGTGCTCTCCAGGGCCTGCCTGATCCCGGCGTGCAGGGACACCTCGCCGCGGACGGCGCTGAGGTTCCCGGCGTCGATGCTGACCATCGACAGCACCTCACGGACGATCTCGTCGAGCCGCTGCGCCTGCCGGCTGATCACGGTGACCGCCATGGCTGCCTGCGAGTCGGCGTCCACGTCGTCGGTGAGCAGGTCGCTGTAGCCGAGGATGGCCGACAGCGGGTTGCTGATCTCGTGCCCGAGCATCCCGATGATGTCGAGTTTGAGCTGGTTGGCGACTTCGAGGGCGGTGTTGCGCTCGGCGAGGGCGGCGGCCGCGTGGTCGCGGGCCCGTTCGGCGATCCGTCGCTGGGAGATGTCGTTGACGACCACGATGAGGTGCTTCGGGCGGTCCTGGGAGTCCCGTACGAGCGAGACGGTGGCCTCGACGTCGACCCAGTGGCCGCCGGCGTGCCGCAGCCGCGTCTCGTGGGTGTAGGAGGCGGCGTCGCCGGCGAACAGCCCGGCGATCTCGTTGTGCATGTGGGCACGGTCGTCCTGGTCGAGCAGTTCGTCGTCGACGATCCGGCCGACCATGTCCTCGACGCGGCGGCCGAGCATCCGGGCGAACGCCTTGTTGACGGCGATCAGGGATCCGTCCAGGGCTCGGATCACCTGGCCCACCGCCGAGTGCGTGAACTGGGCCCGGAACCGCTGCTCGTTGACGGCGAGGGCCTGCTCGGCGGCACGGACCGCGGTCACGTCGGTGTTGATCTCCAGGACCGCGGCCTCGCCGTCGCCGTGCTGAGGCTGGTAGACGACCTGACGGCTGAGCACGGTGACGACGCGCCCGGTGGCGGTGAGGTGCCGCATCTGGCCCTCCCAGTGGCCGGCCCCGTCCAGCGCGGCCTCCTGGTCTTCCCGGGAGCCGCTCTCGAAGGTCGTGCTGAACAGCCGGTGGGTACGCCGTCCGCGGGCGGCCTCCGCGGTCCAGCCGTAGAGGCTCCCGGCGCCGTTGTTCCACCAGAGGATCGTGCCGTCGAGGCGGCGGACGATCACCGCGGCGGGGATCAGTTCCAGGAGTGCGGCCTGCCGGTGCAGCCGGGCGTCGGCCACGCGCTGGGCGGTGATGTCCTCGACCTGCACCACGACGTACGACGGCACACCGTCCCCGCTGTGCACGACCGCGACCCGGACCGCGACCCAGATGGTGCGGCCGTCCTTGTGCAGGTAGCGACGCTCGCCACGGACCGCGTCCGGCCCGGAGACGATCATCCGCCGCAGTGCCCGGTCGGTGTCCTCCACCTCGTCCGGGTGGTGCAGGTCATGGAACGACATCCGGGACAGTTCGTCGGCGGAGTAGCCGGTGATCGTGGTCATCGCCGGGTTGACCTGCAGATAGCGCCCGAAGGACGCCTCGTCGACGCTGGACAGGGCCACGCCGAGCGGCGAGTTCTCGAAGGTCAGCCGGAAGCGGGTCTCGCTGGCCTCCAGGGCGTTCAGGGCCACGGTGCGCTCGGCGAGCAGGGTGGCGCTGCGGGCGTAGTCGTCGACGTACCGCAGGGTGGAGGCGAGGCTGGCCGCGAGCAGCTCCAGGTGCTGGCCGTCCACGCCGTCGAAGGCGTCCGGCTCGCCGCCGGCGACCTTGACGACGCCGATCAGACGGTCACCGCTGTAGAGCGGGGCGGCGCACATCGACCGGACGCCGGCCCGTTCGCAGGCCGCCCGGTCGACCCGGTCGTCGGTGCGGGTGTCGGCGCACCGGACGACACGCCGGCCGGCGATCGCCTCGCTGCCGAGGGAGCCGGGACGGGCCGCGACGTTGATGAGGCCGGTGTAGCCGGCGAGCGCGCCGACCCCGGCGAAGTCTCCGGCCATCAGCTCGACGGCCGCGCCGACGGCGGCCGGGAACGCGGTCCGCACCTGATCGGCGACGACCCGCAGCGCCTCGTCGCGGTCGTGGGCGGCGGCGGTGACGGCACGCTGCGCCTCGACCGTGGCGAGCAGGACACGGGTGTGCCGGGCGGTCTGCTCCTCGGCGGCCCGCTGCTCGGACATGTCCCGCATGAAGGCATAGAACTGCCGTTCGCCGCCGACCCAGGACGGCCAGATGGTGAACTCGAGCTCGATCCGGTGGCCGTCGCGGTGCACGGCGGGCAGGCTGACCGGCTTGCCGATCACTCTCGGCTCGCCGGAGGCCAGGTAGCGGGCCATCCCCGCGGTGTGCGCCCCGCGCATGTCCTCGGGGATGAGCACGTCGGCGAGCGGACGGCCGATGATCTCGCCCGGCTCCCAGCCGAGCAGCCGGACCGCCGAGTCGTTCCAGGTCCGGACGATGCCGCCGGAGTCGATCGAGACGAACCCGGTCGGGCCGGTGGAGATGACCTGCCGGAGCCGTTCCAGCTCGGCACGCTCGGACACGCTGATCTCGTCGACCTCTGGACTGCGCATCGCGTCGCCACCCCGTTCCGTCTTTGCTGACCGCGGGGCAGATCGGCACGGTGGCGGGCCATCTGAGGCCGAGCACGGCGAGGCTTCGGTCGGGCCGCCCGAGGCCGGGCCGTCCGAGGCCGGGCACGGCGAGGCTTCAGCCGGGCAGGAAGACTCCGTCGAGGACGAGGTCGACCGCGCGGTCGGCGGCGGCCCGGGCGGCGTGCACGTCGTCGGTGGCCTCGGCGACGCCCTGGACCATCGTGAACAGCAGGGACAGGTCCTCGGGGACGAGGTCGGCGCGGACGTGCCCGTGGTCGCGGGCCCGGCTCAGCGGTGTCGCGAAGGCCGCGATGACCCGCTGCCGGTACCGCTCCTGCAGCGTGATGTCGAAGCGCCGCACCAGTTTGACCAGGCCACGCAGCTCGATCTGGGAGTGCAGGGTCTCGCGGAGCAGGTCGCGGAACCCGGCCGGATGTCCGGAGTGGGTCGCCACCCGGGTCTCCAGGATCTCCAGCTGATAGTTGAGCACGGCGGCGGTGAGTGCGTGCCGGTCGGCGAAGTGGCGGTAGAGAGTGGCCTGTCCGATCCCGGCCCGCCGGGCGATCTCCGGCATCAGGGCGACGGTGCCCTCCTGTGCCAGCACCTCGCTCGCGGCCTCGAGGATGGCCGCGCGGTTGCGCTGTGCGTCGCGTCGACGCGCTGTCGGGGTTCCGTAGAGCACCTGCACCCCCTTGGCTACCGACGAGTTACGTTACTAGCCGGTAACGAGAATGTCACCATCTTCAAATTCTCGGAACCGATTTCTACGCTGCCGCCACGTTCGCTCCCCTCCATCGAGGAGTGTTAATGGCGCTTCGCCGCATCACCACACTGATCGCCGCCTTCGCCCTGGCGGTGACCACTTTGACCGCACCCTCACCGGCCCACGCCGCCGTGGGCACGACCGGATTCAAGGCCGTCGAGATCACCGGTGAGGGTGGCGTCGCCCTCAAGGCCAACGTCATCGCACCCTCGGCGAGCGGCCGCCACCCGGCCGTCATCCTCCCCTCCAGCTGGGGTCTCAACGACCTCGAATACCTGGCCCAGGCCAGGATCCTCGCCGGGCGCGGGTACGTCGTCGTGTCGTACACGCCACGCGGCTGGTGGCTGTCCGGCGGCGAGATCGACACCGCCGGCCCGAAGGACATGGCCGACCTGACGAAGGTCGTCGACTGGACGATCGCGAACACGGCCGCCGACCCGGCCCGGATCGGCGCGGCCGGCATCTCCTACGGCGCCGGGATCAGCCTGCTGGGCGCCGCCTTCGACCGCCGGATCCGGGCCGTCGGCGTCCTCAGTGGCTGGACCGACCTGGTCTACTCGCTCTACGCCGACCAGACCCGGCACCGCCAGTCGGCCGGGCTGCTGGAGCTGGCCGCACAGATCGTCGGCAAGCCGAGCGCCGAGCTGACCGACAACATGAACGACTTCAACGCGAATGTGAACGTCGGCGACGTGATGGCCTGGGCGAAGGTACGGTCCGCCGCCACCTACCTCGACCGGATCAACGCGAACAACCCGGCGGTGCTGATCGCCAACGGCTGGGGCGACACGTTCTTCCCGCCGAACCAGCTGGTCGACTTCTACGGCAGGCTGACCACGCCGAAGCGGCTCGAACTGCGCCCCGGCGACCACGCCATCGCCGAGCTGACCGGCGTCCTCGGCCTGCCCAACGAGGTGTGGACGAGCCTCTACTCCTGGCTCGACACCCACCTGGCCACCGGTACGACCGCGGCGAACCCGATCTACCTGAAGCCGCTGAACGCCGCCGCCGAGTCGTACCCGACCTGGTCGGCCCAGGCGAACTCGACCCGCCGGTACGGCCTCGGCAGGATCCGCGCCCTGGACGGCACCGGCCTGCTCGGCGGCGCGGTCAGCTCGGGCTGGACCAAGACGCTGCCGGCCGACAGGGACACCATCGCCAACGGCGGGATCGTGCTGATCTCGAACGGCGCCGCGGCGATCACCGGCCAGCAGCCGTCGGTCTGGCTGCCGTTCGTGGACCGCGGCCGGGCCGGTGTGTGGGCGGCCGAGCGGCCCTCGTCGGACCAGCTGATCCGCGGCAAGGCGAGCGTCCACCTGGAACTCTCCGGCACGGCGTCGACCGGGACCGTGGTGGCCTACCTCTACGACCTGGACCTGGTCGGCAACGCGAAGCTGATCACGCACGCCCCGGTGACCTGGCTCTCCGGCTCGGGCAGCCGCGCCGTCGACGTCACGTTCCCGGCGACCGCCTACGACCTTCCGGCCGGGCACTCGCTGACCCTCGTGGTGGACACCGTCGACCCGCTCTACTACGACGAGAACGAATCAGGGGATTCCATCACCATCGGTGGCGGATCCTACGTGGACATACCCATTCAATGACGTTTCGGAAATGGATCACCGGCATCGCCGGTGATCCATTTCCATTTAGGACTCATTGGCCGGGATGAGAAACAGCCCGGAATCACCGGCGTCACTGCTGTTTTTGGCCGGGGTTCCCGTCCGGCAATGATCGGGCCATAGGTTCGGGACCTGTGAGAGCGGCGACAGCGCTTCTGGTCATGGTCCTCGTATTCGTCTGTGGTGGCGCGCCCGTGTCGGCCGCGCCGCCGCCCGACTTCCAGACCTCGCTCGTCGTCGGCACCGACCTGAACGAGCCGTCCGGATTCGAGATCGCCCCGGACGGGCGGATCTTCATCCTGGAGCGGGCCGGTGTCATCAAGGTCTTCAAGGACGGGCACCTGCTGGCCACGCCGTTCGCGGTGCTGCCGTCCGAACCGACCGGTGACCGGGGTCTCATCGGCATCGCCTTCGACCCGGATTTCGGGGTCTCGAACCACTACGTGTACTTCTATTACACCGGTCTCGACCTGCACAATCGCCTGGTCCGGTTCGACGCGTCGGGCGACGTCGGCACCGACGGGCCGTTCGAGATCTTCAAGACCGAGTCGCTCTCCCAGCACCTGCACGTGGGCGGCAGCATCCGGTTCGGGCCGGACGGCAAGATGTACTTCGCCGTCGGCGACAACGGCTACTCCAGCAACGCGCAGATCCTCTCCAATCCGCACGGCAAGATCCTGCGGATCAACTCCGACGGCTCCATCCCCACCGACAACCCGTTCTACGGTCAGGCCGGGAAAGAGCAGGCGATCTGGGCGTACGGCTTCCGCAACCCGTGGCGGTTCCAGTTCGACAGCCTGACCGGTGAGTTGTACGGCGGCGACGTCGGCGACTACACGTGGGAGGAGGTCAACCACATCGTCAAGGGCGGCAACTACGGGTGGCCGCTCAAGGAGGGGATGTGCACCGCGAACTGCGCGGGGTTCATCGACCCGATCCACGTCTACGCCCACGACGGGGAGAGCGCGGCGGCCACCGGCGGACCGGTCTACCGGGGCACCGTCTTCCCGGAGGAGTACCGGGGCAACCTGTTCTTCGCCGACTACGCGAAGGGTTTCATCAAGCGGGCGGTGCTCGACGAGGACGGCAACGCCACGTCGGTGCACGACTTCGACGCGCAGGCCGGGGCGGTCGTCGACTTGAAGGTGGGGCCGGACGGTGACCTCTACTACCTGACCTACATCCCGGGGCGGATCTACAAGGTCACCTACAGCCTGGGCAACCACTCCCCGACCGCGAACGCGACGTCCGACGTCGACAAAGGACTGAACCCGCTGACGGTGAACTTCTCCAGCGCGGGCAGCAGTGATCCGGACGGCGACCCGCTGACCTACGCCTGGGACTTCGGCGACGGCACGACCAGCGACCAGGCGAACCCGGCGCACACCTACGGGCAGACGGGCGTCTACACGGCCACCCTCTCGGTCTCCGACGGCGACAGCACGAACACCGCCGTACCGCTGATCATCCAGGTCGGGATCGCGCCGACGGTGACCATCGCGGTGCCCGCCGACGAGTCCACCTACCGCGCCGGCGACCTCATCACCTACAACGCGTTCGCCCAGGACGCGGCCGGGTTCGACCTGGACGACAACCGCATCAAGACGTCGGTGATCCTGCACCACCACACGCACATCCACCCGTTCGCCGGGCCGCTGACCGGCCGGGCCGGGCAGTTCACCATCCCGGACACCGGCGAGTCGTCGGCCGACACCTGGTACGAGATCCGGGTGACGGCCACCGACGGCAACGGCCTGAGCACCTCGAAGTCGATCGAGATCCGGCCGCTGACCACGACGTTCACGGTGGCTACCAGTCCGCCGGGCCTGACCGCCTACCTCGACGGGGTGCCGGTCGCCACGCCGCACGAGGTCCTGGGGGTGGAGAACTTCAAGCGGGAGTTGTACGCCCCACCGACCGCCGTGGCCGACGACGGCACCGTCCACGAGTTCCGTGGCTGGTCGGACGGCAAGGGCATCCGCCACACGATCACCACCCCGGAGGCGGACACCACCTACACGGCCACCTACACGCCGTCGTCCCCGTTCACCGCCACCTTCTACGACAACAAGAACCTGGCCGGGACCCCGGTGCTGACCCGCAGCGACCCGAGGATCGACTTCGTCTGGGGGGAGACCGCCCCGGACCCGGCGGTGCCGGCGAACGCCTTCTCCGCCCGCTGGACGAAGAAGCAGTACTTCACGGCGGGCCGCTACCGGTTCACCACTGTCTCCGACGACGGTGTCCGGCTCTACGTCGACCGGCAGCTGGTGCTCGACAAGTGGCAGGGCCAGTCCGGCACGGCCTACGACTGGATCGGTGACCTGGGCGAGGGCGTCCACACGATCACGCTCGAGTACTTCGACGAGGGTGGCGACGCCATGGCCAAACTGGACTGGGCGGCCTCGATCGACCAGCCCGGCGGCGACTGGAAGGCCGAGTACTGGAACACCCCGGGCGCCGGCTCCGCCCCGACCGTGCCGTCCGGCACACCGGCCCTGACCCGGGCCGAGCCGAACGTGGACAACGACTGGGCACTCGGCTCCCCGGACCCGGCGATCACCCCGGACCACTTCGTCGCCCGCTACTCGCGCACCCTCAACGTGTCGCCCGGCGAGTACGAGTTCACCGCGACCGCCGACGACGGGGTCCGGGTGACGGTCGACGGGCTGCGGATCATCGACGCCTGGACCGACTCCGGCGCCACCGCGCACACCGCGTCGACGCTGCTCGGCGGTGGCCCGCACACGGTGACGATGGAGTACTACGAGAACGGCGGCGACGCGGTCGCAAAACTCGCCTACCGGCAGACCGCCGAGGCGCCCGACCCGCCGGACTGGACCGCCGAGTACTTCACCGGCATGGACCTGGCCGGTACGCCCGCCCTGACCCGGCAGGACAGCACCATCGGGTTCGACTGGGGCGGCGGCTCGCCCGCACCCGGCCTGCCCGCCGACGGCTTCTCGGCCCGCTGGACCCGTACCGACACGCTGCCCGCCGGTGTCTACCGGTTCGAGGGGCAGAGCGACGACGGCATCCGGGTCTGGCTCGACGGTGTGCCGATCGTCGACAAGTGGGTCAACCAGAACGACACGTTCAGCACCGATCGCCTGTTGCTGTCCGGCACCCATCAGATCCGGGTCGAGTACTTCGAGAACGGCGGCGGCGCCATCGCGAAGTTCGGCTACCAGCGGGTCGGCGACGTCGGCCCGGTCGACACCTGGAACGCCGAGTACTTCGCCAACCGCACCCTCACCGGGACACCCACGGTGACCAGGGCGGACGACGCGGTCGCCTTCGACTGGGGCGATGGCAGCCCCGACCCGGCGATCCCGGCCGACGGGTTCTCCGCCCGCTGGACCCGGACCGCCGGCTGGGAGGCCGGGACCTACCGGTTCGCGGCGACCGGCGACGACGGCATCCGGGTGCTGCTCGACGGCGTCACGGTCGTCGACGGCTGGTCCGATCACGGCCCCACCACCTTCACCGCCGACGTCGAGGTCGGAGCCGGTGAGCACACCGTCGTCGTCGAGTACTACGAGGCGGGCGGCGGAGCGGTAGCACGATTCACTTCCCCGAGGGAGACCCGGTAATGGCGGACGTAGCCCCAGTTCGGCTGAAAGCACCCCCGGCGGTCACCGTCGTGGTGCCAACCCGCAACGAGGCGGACAACGTACGGCCCCTGGTCGAGCAACTACGCGAAGCGCTCGGCGGCACCCCCGGCGAGATCGTCTTCGTCGACGACAGCGACGACCACACCCCGCGGGCGATCGCGGCACTGTCCGAACGGGACCCGGAGGGCGTACGCCTGATCCATCGGACCGGGGCCGAGCGGACCGGAGGCCTCGGTGGGGCGGTGACCGCCGGATTGGCCGCGGCGCGGGCGCCGTGGGTCGTCGTGATGGACGGCGATCTCCAGCATCCGCCGGCGACGGTCCCCGAACTGCTCGCGGCCGGCCAGGTCGACCAGGCCGACGCGGTGGTGGCCAGCCGGTACCGCACCCGCGGCCGGGTGACCGGGCTGGGCGGCGCCTTCCGGCGCATCGTCTCGCGCGCCTCCGGCACACTCGCCCGGATCTTCTTCCCGGTCCGGCTGCGGGCGGTCACCGACCCGATGAGCGGATTCTTCGCGGTACGCCGGGACGCGCTCGACATCACGTCGTTGCGGCCGAACGGCTACAAGATCCTGCTGGAGGTCGTGGTCCGCGGCCGGATGCGGCAGATCAGCGAGGTGCCGTACACGTTCCAGCCTCGGCGGGCCGGCGAGAGCAAGGCGTCGTTCCGGGAGGGTCTGCGCTACCTGCGGCATCTCACGCTGCTGCGGATCGGCGCGACCCGTCATCCCGCCTCGCCGCTGGGCCGGTTCGCCGGTTTCGCGCTGGCCGGGGCGATCGGCACGGCGGTCAACTCGGCGGCACTGTGGGCGCTCGGTGAGGTCGCCGGGCTGCCCTACCTGCTCGCCGCGTTCCTGGCCGTACAGGTGGCGATCGTCTGGAACTTCGCGGTCATCGACAACCTGGTGATGCCACCCGGTGAGCACGCGCGGCGGCGCCGGTTCGGCCGTTTCCTGCTGCTCAACAACACTCTCACCCCGGTCCATCTGGGCCTGCTCTACGGGCTGGTGCAACTGGCCGGCCTGCACTATCTCGAAGCGAACCTGCTGGCCGTGGTCGCGGTCTTCGTGCTGCGCTACGCGGTCACCAGCAACTGGGTGTACGGCGCGCCGGCCGGTGCGGGCGGTATGGTCCTGGCGGTGCGCCGGGCCGTCGCCACCCGGCTGCTGCTGGCCGTCGGACTGACCGCCGTGGCGTTCCCGGCACTCACCGCCGGCGTGTGGGACGGGCTGTGGAGCCGCGGTCCCGGTGTGCCGCTGCTGATCCCGGTGGCGGCCGCGGCAGCGCTGGCCGCGAGCCGGATCCGGCCGGACGGCACCGAGCCGGACGTCCACGACCGTCAGGTGGACGGGCTGCTCGCCACCGTCTTCCTGACCGCCGGCGCGACCCTGCTGCTGCTCATGCCGGCCGGCGGCTGGCTGCTCCCGGCCGCACTGTCGTTCCTGGCGGGCGCGGCGATCCTGCTGGTCGGCACCCGGACCGTGGCGCGGCTACGGTGGGCGCTGCTGCTGCCGCTGGTGGCGGTGGTGGTGGCCGTACCGGCGCTGCGGGAGTCCGTCGACGCGGGGATCCGGGCCGTGGTCACCCTGCTCGGCCGTCCGGCCGGGCCGACCAGTAGCGGAGGCGGCCTGGTCACCGCCCATCAGGGCACCGATCTGCTGCTGCCCGCGCAGCAGTTGCCCGGTCTCGCGCTGGCCGGCGGTGTGGCGTGCCTGCTGATCGTCGCGGTCGTCCGGTTCGGGCCGACCGGGCGGGCGCTGGCCCGGGGCGCCGCGGCGTCGCTGGTGCTCGCCGCGGTGACGGTCGGCACGGTTCTCGCGGTGCTGCTGACCGGCCGGCTGTTCGGTCCCGCGGCGTTCGAGGTGGCGCGGCTGCCGGTGGTCACCGACGCGGTGCTGGCCCTGACCGTCGCCGTGATCGTGACCCGCTGGTCGCCGAGGTCCGCCCCGGCCGGCGCCGTCCGGCAGTACCTTCCGCGCGGCCGGTTCGCGCTGGCCGCACTGCTGGCGATGGCCGTGGTCCTGCTCGGGAGCACCCGGTGAACCCCGGTTTCTCGGCCCGGGTCGTGCTGTCCCGGGCGCAGCGTGCCGGGCTGGTGGCGGCTCTGGTCCTGATCGCGGTGTGGGCGGTGCTGCGGCCGATGGCCGTCCTGCAGACCGTGGTGGCGATCGTGACGGTGGCCTACGGCGCCGCGATCGTCTTCCGGGTGGTGCTCGTGTGGGCGGCGGCCCGCGGCGAGCACCGCATCCGGGTCGACGACGAGGAGGCCCGCGCCGTGCCCGATCACGAGCTCCCCGTCTACACCGTGCTGGTGCCCGCCTACCGGGAGCCGGCCGTGATCGGGCAGCTCATGACGCACCTCGGGGCGCTGGAGTACCCGGCGGACAAGCTGGAGATCATCCTGCTGCTGGAGGAGGACGACCGGGAGACCATCGACGCGGCGTCGGCCGTGGTCAGTGGCGGGCACGTACGCATCCTCGTGGTGCCCGAGTCGCAGCCGAAGACCAAGCCGAAGGCCTGCAACGTGGGTCTGGAGCAGGCCACCGGCGAGTTCGTGACGATCTACGACGCCGAGGACGTCCCGGACCCGCTGCAGCTGCGCCGGGCGGTGGTGGCGCTGCGCCGGCTCGGGCCGTCCTACGTGTGCCTGCAGGCCGAGCTCGGCTACTTCAACATCGACCAGAACCGGATCACCAAGTGGTTCGCGCTGGAGTACGCCACCTGGTTCCGGTCGCTGCTGCCCGGTCTCGTGGCGCTGCGGATGCCGATCCCGCTGGGCGGCACCAGCAACCACTTCCGGGCCCGGGAGCTGCGTGAGCTGGGGGCGTGGGATCCGTACAACGTGACCGAGGACGCCGATCTCGGCATCCGGCTGGCCCGCTCCGGTTACCGGGTCGGGGTGCTGGACTCGGTCACCCTGGAGGAGGCGAACTCCGACTTCATCAACTGGATCAAGCAGCGCAGCCGCTGGTACAAGGGCTACCTGATGACCTGGCTGGTGCATCTGCGGTCGCCGCGGGCCACGGTCCGGCAGCTCGGCTGGCGCGGGATCCTCTGCCTCAACCTGTTCGTCGGCGGCACGCCGCTGGCCGCCCTGCTGAACGCCGTGCTGTGGGCGACCACGGTCCTCTGGTTCCTGGACCGGCCGCCGGTCATGGAGGAGATCTTCGTGCCGCCCTTCTACTACCTGGGCGTCATCTGCCTGGTCTTCGGGAACGCCACGGTGATCTATCTGAACGTGCTGTCGGCCCGCACGATGGACCGGCCCGACCTGCTCGGCACGGCCCTGCTGTCACCCGGTTACTGGGCGATGATGAGCCTCGCCGGGGCGAAGGCGGCCTGGCAGCTGGTGTTCAAGCCGTCCTACTGGGAGAAGACGACACACGGCCTGCACCTCTCCTCCGTCGCCAAGGAGCCGGCTGATGTCGGTTGACGTGCTCATCCGTACTCCCAAGGCATCTAAAAGGGTTTTTGTCGTTTATGCCGTCGTCTATCTGGCCATGGCACTGTGGTTCTGGCACAGCGACCTGGTGCCCGGTGACTCGGCGAGCCGCGTCGCCAACGGCTGGTACACGATGTTCAGCCGCGACCCGCACCTGGCCGCCATCGGCTTCGTCTGGAACCCGCTGCCGTCACTGATCCTGCTGCCGTTCCTGCCGCTCGGCCTGGTCTTCCCGGCACTCACCCAGCAGGGCCTGCTCGTGGTGCTGGTCTCGGCGGCACTGATGACGGCGACCGTCGCGGTGCTGCACGACGTGCTGCGGCGCTCGGACGTCCCGCGGACCGCCCGGCTCGTGCTGACCGGCGCGTTCGCACTGCACCCGATGATCGTCATCTACTCCGGCAACGGGATGAGCGAGGCGTGTTTCCTGCTCTGCCTGATGCTGGCGGTGCGGGCGCTGGTCATCTGGCTCGCCGACGGCCGCGCCGAACAACTCGTGCCACTCGGCCTGGCCGTCGGGCTGGCCTACGGCGCGAGATACGAGGCGCTCGCCCCGGCTGCCGCGGTCCCGGTTCTCGTCTTCCTGACGACCTTGCTGCGTACGACCGCCGACCGCCCCCGCCGGCTGGCGCTGGCCCGTACCGACGCGGTCCTGGCCGGACTGCCCGGGCTCCTGGCGGTGATCCTGTGGGCGCTGGCCGGCAAGCTGATCGTCGGCCAGTGGTTCGCCACGTTCTCCTCCCAGTACGGCAACTCGGCCCAGGTGTCGGCCAACGCCGCCGGCATCGGTTCGGTGACCGGCGACGACCTGCCCACCCGGATCGGCTACTGGTTCCAGCAGATGACCGGGCTGGCGCCGCTGTTCGTGCTGATCCTGGTCGCCGCACTGGTGATGGCGTGGCGGCGGCGGGACCCGCGGGTGCTGGCCGCGTTCACCGTTCTCGGCTCGGTGCTGGCGTTCGACGCACTGGCCTTCCTGTCCGGCACGTCGTTCGGCTGGCTGCGGTTCCACATCACCGTCATCCCGCTGACCGTGCTGCTGGCCGGGCATCTGATCGCGGCCCGTCCCCGGCCGTCCGTCGTGCCGGTGGCACTGGCCGCCGTGCTCGTCTCGATCCCGGCGACGGTCGTCACGCTCGGGCAGCCGGCACTCGCGCGCGAGGAGTCGGAGTGGCTCACGGCGGAGGGCGCCGCGCGTACCCGGAGCCTCACCCTGGTCAACCGCAAGGTGGCCGCCGACCTGGACGCGATGGACCTGCCGGAGGGCGCGGTCCTCACCGACGCGGCCTACGCGTTCGGCATCGTCCTGGCCAGTGACCACCCGAAGCAGTTCGTGATCACCCCGGACCGGGACTTCGCCGCGACCGTGGCCGACCCGTCCGGTCACGGCGTCCGCTACCTGCTGCTCTCGGCCCAGGGCGCCGCCGACGCGGTCCGCCTGCGGTCCGCCGGCACCGCCGTCACGCCGATCCGCTCCTGGCACGACGCCACCGGCGGTCTCCAGTGGACGCTGGTGCCGACCGGCCGGTAACCGCCACCTCGCCGCGAGACGGCCGCCGATCCCCTCGGCGGCCGTCTTCGTGTTTTGGTCGGGTTGCGACCGGATCGCCCCATCGCCCGGATGCTGTCGGAACTCCGACTCCATGCCTGCGCGCACCGGTCGGACGATGGACCCCGCCCTGGTCACAGTGGATAGTCGTACCGGTGCTGAGAGTCACGTCACTCAATTTCCGGTAGCTCGCACCGGCTACTGTCGACAGTGCGCCTGACCTGCGTAAACACATCTTTAAGACGGGGTGAAGACATGGCCGCGGCAGGAGAGGTAATCGGGGGCCGTTACCGGCTCGTCCGCCCGTTCGCCTCAGGTCACATGAGCCGGATCTGGCTGGCCACCGACGAGGAGACCGACACGTTCGTCGTCGTCAAGCACTGCGCCATCCCCGAGGGCCTCACCCTCGGGCAGCAGGAGCTGGTCCGCGACTGGGCGCTGCCCGAGGCCATCGCCGCCTCCCGCGTCGAGCACCCCAACGTGATCCGCACCCTCGACGTGCTGCCGTCGTGGGACGGCCCGTGGGTCGTCATGGAGTACCTTCCGTCCCGCTCCCTGCTCCAGGTGATCGAGGAGACCGGGCCACTGCCGCCGGTCAAGGTCGCGCGGATCGGCCTGGCACTGGTGTCGGCGCTGCGGGCGGCCGGACGTGCCGGCGTGCTGCACCTCGACGTCAAACCGGGCAACGTGCTGCTCACCGAGGACGGCCGGGTGGTGCTCACCGACTTCGGCCCCACCGTCACCCCCAACGGGATCCGCACCCTGGCCGACGCCGGGATCGTGCTCGGCTCCCCGAAATACATCGCCCCCGAGCGGATCTTCGACCACGCCACCGACGAACGTTCCGATCTCTGGTCGGTCGGCGTCACGCTCTACCACGCGGTCGAGGGCCGGCCACCGTTCCTGCGCCCGACCACCGCCGAGGTGCTGCGCGCGGTCGGCGCCGCCCGGCCGGAGCCACCACGCCGGGCCGGGGCGCTCACCCCGGTCCTGGCCGGGTTGCTGCGCCGCGAGCCGTCCGAGCGGATGGGCGCGACCGGCGCCGAGTGGGCGTTGCGCGGCGTCATCGAGGCGGGGCGGCGCCGGCCACGGTCGGCGGCACGCCGCCGGATCCCGGCAATCATCGCGGCGGTCGCGGTCACCACGACACTCACCGCCGTCGCCGCCACCGCACAGGGCGGGACCTTCACGCGTACGGGGGAGACCGCCCCCGCCCGCGCGTCCGCCGTCAGCACGAGCGGGCAGCCGGAGATCGCGCTGCCGAACGGATACACCTGGTGGACCGGCGCCGAGGGATACCGGGTCGCCGTCCCCGCCGGCTGGCGCCGTGACGAGGCCGCGGCCGGGCTGGCGTTCCGCGCCACCCGGGACAGGGCGCTCCTGGGCATCACCCCGCTACCCCAGTCCCCGTCGGACGTGGTCGCCGAGCTGGAGATCGCCGAAACCGAGACCCACCTCCCCGGCTACCATCGCGTCCGCCTCGAAGCGCTTCCGGACCCGTCGGCCGCCATCTGGGAGTACACGTTCCAGGACCCGGACGGCACAGCGATGCGCTCGCTGCGCCGGGTGACGACAGCGGGAGGCCGCACCTACGTGATCGAGTGGCAGTCCACCCGAGACGCGTGGACCGCCCAGCTCCCCCGCTTCACGGTGGTCCTGGCCTCCTTCACACCCCGCCCGTGACCCACCGCGCTGTCCACACCCGCCCTCGCCCTCGCAACGTTCATCCACACCCCCACCCTCGCCACGCTCTCCACCCTCGACCCCACCAGGTTCATCCACACCCGCACCCTCGCCACACTCTCCACACTCCACCCGCGGCCCCACCAGGTTCATCCACACCCGCACCCTCGTCACACTCCACCCGCGACCCCACCACGTTCATCCACATCCCCACCCGCACCCACAACGTTCGCCCACCTCCCCACCCGCACCCACAACGTTCGCCCACCTCCCCACCCGCACCCACAACGTTCGTCCACACCCCCACCCGCGCCCTCGCCACGTTCTCCACACCCCACCGACTCAGCGGCGTTCCGGCCCCACTCAGCCTCGCCTGCCGGGTCGCCCCTGGCCGATCTTGGCCGGTTGACCACCGCTCGACTTTTCGCACTTCTGTGAATCCACGGCTTGGCCTGCCTTCGAAATCTCTGCAGGTGGCGCCCGTCATCGCCGCCAGCGCTAGCGATCTTGCGACTCCGCGCTGACCGGGGAAGACGCAAGATCCATCGCCGCGGCGGGATCCGGGCACCACGACAGCCGCGATCGTCGCCGAAAGCTCCGGCAGCGCATCGCCGGACGGGCCCGCGGGCGGTGCCGGGCCTCGGCCGGCGCCATACCGGCCGTAGCCGCCGCGCGGGTCAGCGCACACAGTGATCGCCGGTCGGTATCGGCGTCGGTCAGCACACAGTGATCGCCGGTCGGTATCGGCGTCGGCGTCGGCGTCGGCGTCGGCGCACACGATCGCCAACTCGGTGCGCTGGTAGTCGTCATAGCGCTATGCCGCGCGGTTAGGGGATTCCGGGGATCGGCACACCGACTCGGGTGATCGATATCAACACGATCCGGACGCAAGGGCCTGAACGACCGTCTTGCTTAGCCAGACTGAGCGACATCTCCCCATTCCCGAGGTCATGGGATTCCTGGTGATGCGATGAACATCGATGTCTGCCGGGTTGGCCTTTGCCGATCTTGACCGGCTTACCACCGGACGCGGTGGCAAACTGGTCAAGATCCGGCAGGGCGACCCGGTGAAGGTCGACAGTCACCGCGCTGGAGGCGATCGGCTGCCATCCGGACCCGCTACTTCGGGCGTCCGCTGACCGGCCGGACCCCTACTACGGAAGTCCGCTGACCGGCCGGACCGCTACTACGGGCGTCCACTGACCAGCCGGACCCCTACTACGAGCGTCCACTGACCAGCCGGACCGCTACTACGGGCGTCCACTGACCAGCCCACGGATCCTGCCGACGGCCCGCAGCGAGATCGAGCAACTCGGGCCTGCCCGAGAAGCCTGTTTCAACAGGGCGTCGAGCACCCGACGGATGTTGCCGACACAGCGTGCGGCATTGCGCCATAGCGAGAATGAACGATCACGATCAACGGATGGTGATCTTTCATTTTCCGGATAGCGACGGTGAGATCACCCGCGGACGTTGAGTGTGATCTCACCGTCGCCGCCGGGAGCGGTCAGCCGTACCCGGGGATCAGGTTCTGGGAAGGGATCACCTCGGCGATCTTGTGCAGCAGGTCGTGCGCGGTGAAGGGCTTCTCGATGAAGGCTATGTCGCCGTCGAGGACGTGGGTGGTGCCGAGGAGGCCGTTGCTGTAGCCGGACATGTAGAGGACCGGCAGCGTGGGTGCCGCCTCGTGGATGATCTCGGCAAGGCGGCGGCCGGACATCTCCGGCATGATCACGTCGGTCAGGAGGGCGTCGCACGTGTGCTGGCGGAAGAGGGCCAGCGCCTGGCGGCCGCCGGTGGCGGTGAGGACGTGGTAGCCGCCGTCGACGAGGATGCGGGTGACGACGCGGGCCAGGGCCGGTTCGTCCTCGACGACCAGGATGGTGCGGCCGCCGCCGGGTGGCGGGGTGTCCTGGCGCAGGACCGCGGGGACGGCGGCGCCGGACGCGGTGGCGATCGGCAGGTAGATGCGGAACGTGGTGCCGACACCCGGTTCGGAGTAGACGTTGATGCTGCCGCCGGCCTCCGCGACGATGCCGTAGACGGTCGACAGGCCCAGGCCCGTACCCTTCCCGCGCGGTTTCGTCGTGTAGAACGGCTCGAAGATGTGCGCCGCCACGTCCGCTGTCATGCCCTCACCGGTGTCGCTGACCAGCAGGCGGGCGTAGGTTCCGGACGGTAGTGGGGGCTGCATGTCGAGTTCGCCGCCGTCGAGGGCGGCGGTGTTGGCCTCCAGGACGAGGGTGCCGCCGTCGGGCATCGCGTCGCGGGCGTTGATCGCGAGGTTGAGCAGGATCTGCTGGAGCTGGCCGGGGTCGGCGTGGACCAGGACCGGCGCCGGTGACGGGACCATGATCAGGTTGATGTGTTCGCCGATGGTCCGGCCGAGCATGGCGTGCACCTCGGCGAGGCCGGCGTTCAGGTCGACGTCCTGCGGCTGGATGGTGTCGCCGCGGGTGAACGTCAGCAGCTGCCGGGTCAGGTTGATGGCCCGGTCGGCGGCGCTGCGCACGTGCCGCAGGTCGGTCGCCAGTGCGTCGTTGCCGGCCGCCTCGCCGATCGCGAAGTCGGTGTAGTTGACGATGATCGCGAGGATGTTGTTGAAGTCGTGGGCGACGCCGCCGGCGAGTTTGCCGAGGCTCTCCATCCGCTGCGCCTGGTTGGTGCGTTCCTCGACGGCCCGCTGCCGTTCGGCCGCCTCCTTCTTGGCGGTGATGTCCCGGGCCACGGCTGAGTACCCGATCGGCTGGCCGGCCCGGTCCCGGATCGCGGACACGCTGATCGAGATCTCGACGGGCGTGCCGTCCTTGCGGAAGCGGCGGGTCTCGTAGGACACACCGGCCGCGCCGTCCGCGACCATCCGCATCTTCTGCCGCTGTTCGACGGCCCCGGCGTCGTCGGCCAGCACAGCGGCCCGCTGGCCGATGATCTCGCCGGCGGCCCAGCCGAAGACCCGTTCGGCGCCCGCGTTCCAGGCCGTGATGACGCCGTCGAGGTCGGTGCCGATGATCGCGTCGTCGGTGTGCGCGACCACCGCCTCGAAGGTGGCCCGGTGCGCGGCGGCCTCGTGCTCGAGGCGTTCCCGCTGCGGATCCGGGTACATCGCACCCACCAGCGCCCGGGTGCGCCGCCGGATCGTCCAGTAGTAGAGGCCGGCCACGCAGGTCACCACGTTCCACCAGGCCAGCGCCCATACCCAGCCGATGGAGACGGCGTGTTCGGTGTGTTCGAGACCTTCGAAGGCGAGGTACGCGTGCAGCCCGTGCCCGACCGCGGCGGTCAGGAAGATCAGGGCCGTCGCCACCGCGAGCTTGTTGCTGCGCAGCTGTCCGGCCCGCGCGACCGGCACCGCGATGACCACCGTGATCGCCGCATACGTGATCATGGTGCCCAGGTTTCCCAGCAGAAAAAGCTGTTCCGGCACGATCGTCATATCGGAAACTGTCCGGTCATGCTGAGGAACCGGACCGTCCATGGGGGGATAGTGCGAGTCGGAATAACCGCGGTCGGGGCCCATCTGCCGGAGCGCGAGGTCACCACGACCGAGCTGCAGGAGCGGATCGGGAAGCTGCCCCGCGGACTGCTCGCCCGGCTCACCGGCATCGAGCGGCGGCGGTTCGCGGCCGACGACGAGTACGCGTCCACTCTCGGACTGCACGCCGCCCGCGCCGCCCTCGACGCGGCCGGGCTGCTGCCGTCCGACGTCGATCTGCTGCTGTTCGCGTCGGCCAGCCGGGACATGGTGGAGCCGGCGACCGCGCACATCCTGCAGGACGGGCTCGGCAGCCGGGCGCACGCGCTCGACGTCACCAACGCCTGCAACAGTTTCGTCAACGGGATCGACCTGGCCCGGTCGATGATCCTGGCCGGGCGGGCGCGGCGGGCGCTGGTCGTGACCGGGGAGACGCCGAGCCGGGTGATGCGGCCGCGGGTGTCGGGGCTGGCCGAGGCGCGGCAGGCGTTCGCCGGGTACACGTTCGGCGACGCCGGTGCGGCCGTGGTCGTGGAGCCGGTCGAGCGGGGCGGGATCCTCGACGTCGACACCGAGACGCATTCGGAGCACTGGAAGGTCGGCGGGATCCCCGGCGGCGGGTCACGTCATCCGCGGGGCGAGGAGCACACCTGGTTCACCGGCGACGGGCACCGGCTGCGCGGGGTGTTCGAGTCGATCGGGGCGAACATCCTGGACCGGGTGCGGGAGCGGACCGGCCTGGATTACACCGATTACGCCCGCATCCTGGTGCACCAGGTGACAATGCCGTACCTGGAGAAGTTCATCGAGGTCACGGGGGTGCCGAAGGACCGGCTCGACGTCACCGTCACCTCGTTCGGCAACATGGCCAGCGCGACCCTCGGCGTTCAGCTGAGCCGGACGTTCCCGCGACTGGCGACCGGGGACAAGGTGCTGTTCATCGGGCTCGGCGGCGGTGTCAGCATGATGACCATGGTGTGGGAGCGTTCGTGACCGACCTGTGGGTGATCGTTCCCGCCTACAACGAGGCCGCCCGGATCAGCGCCACCCTCTACGCGCTCGCCGCACAGACCGACACCGGCTTCACCCTGCTCGTCGTCGACAACGGCTCCACCGACACCACGGTCGCGGCGGTCGAGGCGTTCCGGGGGTGCGCGCCGTTCCCGGTGCGGGTGCTCGTCGAGACCGAGAAGGGCGTCGGGTGCGCGGTCGACACCGGGTTCCGGCACGCCATCGCGGCGGGGGCGGTGCTGCTGGCGCGTACCGACGCCGACTGCCTGCCCCGGCCCGGCTGGGTGGCGGCGGCGCGGGCCACCCTGACCGGCGGCGCCGGCATGGCCTGCGGGCGGATCACCGCGCGGCGCGACGAGCACGGACCGGCCGGGCGGGCGGTGTTCGGGCTGCTGGTGACGCTGGCGGCGGCGTTCGGGCGGATCCGGCCGGCACATCGGGACAGCGGATTCCGGGCGCCCTACCGGATGCACGCCGGTAACAACATGGCGATCACCGCGACGCTCTACGAGGCGTGCGGGGGCATGCCGCGGCGGCCGTCGCCGACGGACCGGCTCTTTCTCAACCGGGTACGCCGTACGACCTCATCGATCGTGCACAGCCGGTCGATGGTGGTGGAGAACTCGACCCGGAGGCTCCGCGCGTACGGGGTGCTGCGGACCGCCCGCTGGTACCTCGACCGTGGCAGCGGCCACCTGACCCCGGACCCACGATGAGAGGGGCCCCTTGCTCGACGCGCTGAGCACCGGTTCGCTGTCCGACGACTCCCCCGCTCTGCTGCGCGGCCGGCGCACGGTCACCCGACGTGATCTGGCGGAACTCCGTGACCGGTACGCGACCGCCCTGCACGCCCGCGGCCTGGGCCCCGGCGACACCCTCGGCCTGGCGATCCGCCCCGGGCCCCGCGCGCTGGCCATGGTGCTCGCCGCCTACCGGCTCGGCGTCCGGGTGGCGCTGCTCGACCCGACCGCCGGACCGGACGTGCTCACCGCGCGGCTGTCGCTGGCCCGGCCCGCCCTGGTCGTCGCCGACGCGGCCGCCCAGGCCGTCGCCGGATGGGCCGCCCCGCTCGCCCGCCGGGCCGGCCTGGCACTGCCCGACTTCAGCGTGCTCGGCCCGACCGTCACCGCCGGCCCCCGCCTGCCCGGCAACGCGCCGTCGCTGCGGCTCGTCCCCGGGCCGGTTCCGCCCGCCTACGACGGGGACGGCGACGCGGTCGTCATCTTCACCTCCGGCACCACGAGCCGGCCCCGCGCGGTCGTGCACACCCGGTCCGGACTGGACGCCGGGCTGCGGTCGGTCGCCGACCTGGTCCGGCCGGTGCCCGGGGTGCCGGTGCTGGGCGGAACGTTCTTCGTGATGGTGCCGTCGCTGGCCGCCGGGGCGCCGGTGATGTCGCCGGAGCGGCGGCCGCGGGCCCTCGCCCGGCAGATCATCGGGCTGCGGCCGCAGGCCGTCTACCTGACACCGCCGCAGCTGCGGACCGCGCTCGACGGCGGGGTCCCGTTCCGCGGGCGGGTCTACAGCGGGTCGGCGCCGGTGTCGGCGCATCTGCTCGACCGGGTCCGGGCCGCCGGAGCCGACGAGGCGTGGGGGGTCTACGCGCTCACCGAGGTGTTCCCGGCCGCCGCCGTCGAGTCACGGGAGAAGGGTGCCTTCACCGGTGACGGCGACCTCGTCGGTGACCTGCTGCCCGGGGTGCGGGCACGCCGGGACGAGGACGGGCAGCTGCTGCTCGCGGGCGACGGCGTCTGCGACCGCTATCTGGGCTCGGATCCGCACGAATGGGTCGCGACCGGTGACATCGCCACCGTGTCCGGGCGGCGCGTCGTCCTCGGCGGGCGCAGCAAGGACATGATCCTGCGCAAGGCCGAGAACATCTATCCCGGACTGTACGAGCCGTCGCTGCACGTGCCCGGTGTCTCCCTAGCCGTCCTCGTCGGCGTGCCCGCGGGCGACGGCGACGAACACGTGGTCGCCGTCATCGAGACCACCCCCGGCGCCAGCCGGGCCGCCGTCGAGGCCGCGCTCCGCGAGCCACTCGACCGGATGGGATCAGCCCGGCCGGACCGGGTGCTGTTCGCCGCGGTGCCGCTGGCCGGGCGCTCCCGCAAACCCGACCGGCACGCTGCGGCTTCGCTCGCCTCGGCGATACCCCATCAGCGGGTACGGCCATGAGCACCCCGATCCTCGCGGTGATCGTGCCCGCCTACAACGAGGCCGCGTCGATCGGCGGCACCCTGGCGGCGCTGGCCCGGCAGACCGACCACGGGTTCCGGCTGATCGTCGTCGACAACGCGTCCACCGACGACACCGCCGGCGTGGTCCGGCGCTTCGCGGTGACGGCCCCGTTCCCCGTCGAGGTCGTGACCGAAACCGAACGCGGGGCCGGCACCGCCGCCGACACCGGGTTCCGGCACGCCATCGCGACCGGAGCCGGGTACCTCGCCCGAACCGACGCCGACTGCCTGCCCGCCTCCGACTGGGTGGCGACGCTCCGGGCGTACCTCCGTGATGGTGATCTTGTCTGTGGCCGCAGTGTCCCCCGCCGTGACGAACGGCCGACCTGGGCCGAACGCCATGTCTTCCCCGCCGCCGTCAGGCTGGCGGCCGTCTACGGGCGGTATCGCAAGGCGCACCGCCGGCCGGAGTTCCGCAGCCCGTACGTCCTGGTCCACGGGCACAACCTGGCCCTGACCGCCGACCTCTACCTGCGGTGCGGCGGTACGGCGCGGGAAGCCCTCGAAGAGGGATCCGAGGACGTGACACTGCTCAACCGGGCCCGGCGGGTGACCGGCCGGATCGTGCGGGCCGAGGACCTGGTGGTCGAGGCGAGCCTGCGGCGGTTGCGGGCGTGGGGCGCGCGGCGGACGCTCCTCTGGTACTGGGACCGGCGGTGGCGTCCGCCGACGAGTTCCCAGGTCCACGTCCGCTGAGTCACCGCTTCTCCGGGCCGGTGAGTTGACCATCCGGCCGGAACCGAACGATGATCGCGTTCTCCGGCGGAGGCCGGAATGAGCCGGGCGGGGGCCGGAAATGTCACAGAAGCGGGCGCGCCGACGGGACCGGCTGGTCTACCTGCGTAGTCATCCGCTGCTGTTCGCCCTGCTCGCGGCCACCCGCCGCCGGGACGCGGTCCGGATCGGCGGGACCGTCATCGCCCATTCGCGGGCCGCGTTCACCGACGGGCTGATCCGGGTGCCGCTGGACCGTACCGCCGAGGGCACCACCGGCGGCGCCGCCGGTGAGCTGGCCGGTGGCGGGCTGCTGTTCGACCAGGAGGGCGACGACCATCGAGGCGCACGCCGTGACCTGGCCGCGTCCCTCGGCGCCGACGGTGTCGACCGGTTGCGCCCGATCTGGACCGACATCCTGAAGCACCGCCTGGCCCCCCTGGCGACCGGCCACGCCGTCGATCTCGTGGACGTGGCCGCCGAACTCTCCGGGGCCACCGCCGCCGCCCTCCTCGACCTCACCGCCGACCCGCACGAACTCGCGGCCGCCGCCCGTTCCGCCGCCGCCGCGGCCGCCCGCGAACACCTTCCCGGCCCTCGCCCCGCGGCCCACCGCCGTGCCGCACGGCAGGCCGCCGACCATCTGAACGCCCTGGTGGGAGCGGCCCCCGACAGCGGATTGGCGGCGATGCTGGCAGTCGCCGCGATCAACACGACGGTCGCCGGGCTGCCGCGAGCGGCGGCCTGGTGCGCCGATGCCGACCTCTGGGGGTACGCCGAAAGCGCCCCCGATGCCTTGACCGGCGAACTTCTCCGCGTCACCGCCCCCACACCGCTGCTCCCCCGGGTCGCCGCCGGCACCGGAGCCGTGGCCGGCCACCCGATCCGCCGTGGTGACCGCCTGATCCTGATCGCCCGCCACGCGGTGGGAGCCCACGACCGCGACCCGTCCCCCACGGACCCGGCCCCGCCGCAGGTTTCACAGCTGGTGTTCGGGGCAGGTCCGCACGCGTGCCCGGGAGCCCGCCTGGCCCGCGCCCAGCTGACGGACGCGCTGGTCGCACTCGCCCCCTACCGTCCGGTGGTGCGGGACGCCGTTCCCGATCGACGGAGCGCCCTCCCCGGCTGGGCCGTCCTGACGGTGACCGCGACCCGCTGAGGTCAGTGGAGGCGGGACCGGTGGTGGGCCCGGTAGGCGGCTCGGCGCTCGGGGGTGGTGGCCAGGTCGGTGGCCGTCCGGGCCAGGAGTTTCGCCGCGTGGAGCAACGCCTCGTCGCCCGGCGGGGTGGCGGTGACCGCGGCGAACTCGTGGGTGTGCGGCATCGCCGTGACACCCCGTAACCCGATCATCGGGTGGATGGACGGTATCGCGTGGCTGACGTTGCCCATGTCGGTGGAGGCCGCGCTGAAACCGCCGGGAAGCGGAACCGCCGTACGGCCGAACGCCGGCAGATGGGCGTGGTAACAGTCGAGCAGCCACGGGTCGTTGCGCATGTCGAGGTAGTCGGGTTCGGTCCGGGCGAACGTGACGGTGGCGCCGGTGGCGAGGGCGCCCGCCTCGAAGCAGGCCTGGACGCGGCGGCGGAGGGTGTCGAGGAGGTCGGCGCCGGGGGTGCGGACCTCGTATTCGAGGACGCTGCGCTCGGGGATGATGTTCGTCTTCTCGCCGCCGGAGCGGACGAAACCGGCGACCCGGTAGCCGGTCGGGGTCTGCTGGCGGAGCAGGCCGATCGCGACCTGGGAGATCACCGCGGCGTCGGCGGCGTTGACACCGTCCCACGGTGCGCCGGCCGCGTGGGCGGGCCGGCCCTCGAAGGTGACGGAGAACCGGCTGCACGCCTGGGTGGCGCCGGCGGTGTCGGCGGACGGGCCGGGATGGGCCATCATCGCCACGGTCACGTCGTCGAAGGCCCCGCGTTCGAGCATCAGCTGTTTGCCGGCACCGCTCTCCTCGGCGGGGGTGCCGAGCAGCAGGATGCGGAAGCCGTAGCGGTCGGCGGCGGTGCGCAGCGCGATGGCGGCACCGGCCGAGGACGCGCAGATGATGTTGTGGCCGCAGCCGTGGCCGATGCCGGGAAGGGCGTCGTACTCGGCGCAGAGCCCGATCGTCAGGTCGCCGTCGCCGTAGGTCGCGAGCAACGCGGTCGGCAGGTCGCAGACGCCCCGGTCGACGGCGAAGCCGGCCTCGTCCATCAGCGTGGCGAGTTTCGACGCCGACGCGTGCTCCTCGAAAGCCGTCTCGGGCTCGGCGTGCAGGCTGTGACTGAGCCCGAGCAGCCGTGCCTGCCATTCGTCGACCGTGGTGTCCGTACCCAGCGACATGCCGTCATCGTAAGCCGGGCCGCCCCGCTGAGCAGTTCAGCGGGACGGCCCGGGCGCACGTGCGGAGCGGGGTCAGCGGGTGGTCCGGCGACGACGGGTCAGGAGCAGCGAGATCAGGCCGGCGAGGATCAGGCCGGCGCCCGCGAACCCGAAGACGGTCACATCGGCTCCGGTCAGGGCGAGCGCGCCTCCGTCCGTACCGTCGGAGGGGGAATCGACGGGCCCGGCGACCGGAACCTGATCGACGACCGTGGGGGTCTCGGGGGTCGTGTCCGGGCCCTGGCCGGAACCCGTGTCCGTGCCGGTGTCCGTATCGGTGCCGGTGCCCGTGCCGTCACCGGTGCCGGTGTCCGTATCGGTGCCGGTGTCCGTGTCGTCGTCGTCCGTGCCGGTGTCGCCGTCCGTGCCGGTGTTCGCCGGCGGCGAGCCCTGGCCGGGGCGCGGCTGCTGCGGGATGCCCGGGCGGCCCGGGCCGGCGACGGGCGCGCACGCGACGACCGCGAGGTTGCCGAAACTGGCGTCGAGCACGCGTGTCGTACCGAGCCTGATCTCGACGCGCACGGTCGAAGCCTCGGCCTCGACCTGGCGCCCGCGGTGCGACTTCTCGACCTCGCCGAGAGAGAGCCGTACCTCGAGCACGGCCGGCGGTCCCTGGGTGACGGTGTTGCCGATGAGGCCGAGGGAAACGACGGTGCCGGTGTCCTTGAGAACCTGGACGGGCCGGCCCGGGGCGGTGACGCGGAGCACCGCCGGGCGGTAGTTGACCTCGGCGTCACGCGCATGGGACCCGGCGATGACCTCGAGAGTCGGCTGGTTGACGACCTTGACCGAGATCTCCTGCGGCGTACCGGCGAAGAAGCTCAGGTCGCCGAGGGTGGCCGCGGCGCCGGAGCGTACGCCGGTCCGCCCGTTCCCGACGCGCAGCAGATCGGTCGCGCTCTGCGTGGAGCCGGTCGGCCCGATCCGGAGAATGCTGGTCGGCTGACCGCCCGCGATGATGGCGCCGTCCAGGACGGACAGCCCGCCGAGCATGGTCGCGGCCCGGGTCAGCGGTCCGATCTTGCCGCAACGGTAGTCGTCGTCCCAGGTGGCGTAGGCGGTGGACCGCCCGGCGCTGCTGGTGGCGAGCCCGCCCGCGTGGAAGGCGAGGAGTTCCTTCTCGTCGGGTCCGCCGCGGCTGGGGGCGGCGTGCCGTGCTCCGGCGCCGCCCGCAGGGAGCCCGAGGACGCGGGCGTCGGCGTGCCGGCCGGAGGCGATGCTGCGGTACGGCCGTGCCGAGCTGTCGACGGCGCCTTCGGCGCTGGCGATCCGCACGTCGGTCAGGGCCGGCATTCCCCGGGCCAGCGGGCCTGGATCCAGGACGGTGATCTTCGCGAGGTCGGCCCGGGAGCGCGCGGTGAAGTCTCCGGCACAGTCCCGGGGAGTCGTGGCGGCGACGGGCGCGGCGGGCACCGCGAGCGCGGCGGCGACCAGCGCGTGCAGAGCGATCGGCATGAGGTCCCTTCCGGAAGGGGTGGGTTGTCCGACCTCTCATCGCCTTGCGCAGTTTGCTAGGTACGGGGCTTTAAGACCTCTTTCACAGTGAGCGTCTATGCGCAAACCAGACAGTTCCTCCGTAACCGCCTACTCAACGATCGGTACGGTCCTCCGGATAGCTCGCCCCGCCACTGGATTCCTCGGTCAGCGGCCGGGCCCCACCCTCGGGCGGCCCGGCGACCGACTGTCCACCCGCCGCGAGCTGCGGAAACTTGGCGTCGAAGGCGGGCCGTTCGGAGCGGATCCGGGGCATCCGGTCAAAGTTGCGCAGCGGCGGCGGGCTGCTCGTGGCCCACTCCAGCGAGTTCCCGTGACCCCACGGGTCGTCCACCGTCACGACCTCGCCCACCCGGTACGACTTCCACACGTTGTAGAGGAACGGCAACGTGGCCGCCCCCAGCACGAACGAGCCGACCGTGGAGATCATGTTCAGGGTGGTGAAGCCGTCGCCGGGCAGATAGTCGGCGTACCGCCGGGGCATTCCCTCGTTGCCGACCCAGTGCTGCACCAGGAACGTCGCGTGGAACCCGACGAAGGTCAGCCAGAAATGCACCCGGCTGAGCCGCTCGTCGAGCATCCGGCCGAACATCTTCGGGAACCAGAAGTAGATGCCGGAGAACACCGCGAACACGATCGTGCCGAACAGCACGTAATGGAAGTGGGCGACCACGAAATAGCTGTCGTGCACGTGGAAGTCGACCGGCGGCGACGCCAGCAGCACCCCGGTCAGGCCACCCAGCAGGAACGTCACCATGAACCCGATCGCGAACAGCATCGGCGACTCGAGCGTGATCTGCCCGCGCCACATCGTCCCGATCCAGACGAAGAACTTCATCCCGGTCGGAATCGCGATCAGATAACTGAGCAGGCTGAAGAACGGCAGCAGCACCTGCCCGGTGGCGAACATGTGGTGCGCCCACACGCTCATCGACAGCATGGTGATCAGGACGGTGGCGGCGACCAAGGTCTTGTACCCGAAGACCGGCTTGCGGCTGAAGACCGGCACCACCTCGGTGATGATCCCGAAGAACGGCAACGCGATGATGTAGACCTCGGGATGGCCGAAGAACCAGAACAGGTGCTGCCACAGCATCGGCCCGCCGGTCTCCACGTTGAACACCTGCGCGCCCAGCACCCGGTCGGCTGCCAGGGCGAAGAGCGCCGCCGCCAGGAACGGGAAGACCAGCACCACGAGCACGCTGGTGAGCAGGATGTTCCACGTCATGATCGGCATCCGGAACATGGTCATCCCGGGCGCCCGCAGGCACAGGATCGTGGTGATCATGTTGACCGCGCCGAGGATCGTGCCGACACCGGAGATCGCCAGGCCGACCACCCACATGTTGCCGCCGACGCCCGGCGAGTGCTGCCAGGTGCTCAACGGCGTGTAGGCGGTCCAGCCGAAATCCGCCGCACCGCCCGGCACCAGGAACCCGCCGAACGCGATCAGGCCCCCGAAGAAATACAGCCAGTACGCAAACGAGTTCAGCCGTGGGAACGCCACGTCCGGCGCCCCGATCTGGATCGGCACCACGAAGTTGGCGAACGCGAACACGATCGGCGTCGCGAAAAACAACAGCATGATCGTGCCGTGCATGGTGAAGAGCTGGTTGTACTGCTCGGGCGACAGGATCTGCATGCCTGGACGGCCCAGCTCGGCCCGCATCAGCAGCGCCATCGCGCCGCCGAGCACGAACCACGCGAACGCCGTGACCATGTACATGATCCCGATCTGCTTCGCGTCGGTGGTACGGATCGTCCGGGCCAGCCATGATCCTCTTACCTGCCGTCGCGACGGCCACGGCCGCGACTCGACGGGGCGCGGGGAAACAGCGGTCATCGAAAGTCCTCCCTGGACTGTTCGTACTCCGCAGCGCCCCTCAGCACAAGCCGGTGACGCCCGGCACCACCCCGGTTCCCTCCGAGTTCCCCCCGCTCAGGAGATCAATCACGATGGCGTACGGAATGAGCGCCGTGACATGCGGCGAGACCCGGACCGGGGTGCAGTGATCAGCGGCACCGGCCGTGGGCTCGCCGGCGACCGGCCCACCCCGGCATTGCAGCACGCAGGCCAGGCACTCCCCGCCCGAGCACCAGCCGCCCTTCCCCTTTCCTCCCGTCCCGAGTTCGATGGGCGTCACCGTCATGCCATCCGCTCAGATCCCTTTCCCACCCTCAAGACGCCGATGACCGCTGCTACAACGACGGAGACCAGTCCGGTGGGTCGGCGGGATGCAGTTGAGGATCGTCGACGAAGAAGGTCCGCACGCGGCCGATCGGGGTCAGCGGTCCCTCGAACCGAACCGTGACACGGCCGATGCCGCTCCCCTGAACCCAGCCGGGACCGTGCTCGTCATGGTGAACATCCTGGCCAGGACGCCACACCGGCACGTCGGCCGGTATCCGCGCCGGCACGTCGGCCGGTATCCGCGCCGGCACGTCGGCCGGTATCCGCGCCGGCACGTCGGCCGGTATCCGCGCCGAAGCGGGAACCGGGACGGGCGCGGCATCAGCCGACGGCAACGCGGTCGCATCTTCCGAGGGCGCCCCGACGCGCGGCGGCAACGCGGAACCCGGCAGCGAAGCGGAACCCGGCAGCGAGGCCGGCTCCAGCGGCGAGTCCTGGACCGGCGACGCGGCCACGCCCGAAGACGGGTCACCGGGAGCGGGCGACCCATCCGGGCACAATAACCCGTAATAGCCAGAATCGCCCGACTCATTCGAGGCGTCGACACCCGCCGCTGAGGCCAAGGCGCCCGACACCACCGCACCTTCCGCAGAGACCGAAGCACCTGGCACCACCGCACCCGCCGCAGACGCCGAAGCACCCGGCACCACCGCACCCGCCGCAGACGCCGAAGCACCCGGCACCACCGCACCCGCCGCAGACGCCGAAGCACCCGGCACCACCGCACCCGCCGCAGACGCCGAAGCGCCCGACACCACCGCACCCGACGCAGACGCCGAAGCGCCCGGCACCATCGCACCCGACGAAGGAGGGAGGGGTGGGCCCGGCGAAGGGGTGACGGTCGTGGCCGGCGAAGAGGTAAGGGATGCGCCCGGCGAAGGTGCCAGGGGCGGTGCGGGGTCGAAATCCGGTGGATCCTCGCCCGCCGCGGTGAACAGGTCGTCCTGGGCGAAGTCGTACAACGCTGACACACCAACGCCGAGCAGACGGATGCCACCGGCCGTCGGGACGTCGCTGAGCAGGCGGCGGGCCAGTTGGGCGATCAGGACGCCGTCGTCGGTGGGCTGGTCTCGGGTCACGGCCCGGGTGATCGTGGTGAAGTCGGGGTGGCGGACCTTGATGTTGACGGTGCGGCCGGTCAGGCCGGAACGGCGCAGGCGGCCTGCCACACGGCCGGCCAGCAGGTCGAGCTCGCGCTGCAAGCGGGCCGGGTCGGTGAGGTCGACGTCGAAGGTCTCCTCCGCCGAGACCGACTTGGCCTCGCGCTCGCTGACGACGGGACGGTTGTCCTCGGCGCGGGCCAGGCGGTAGAGCCCGTGGCCGTGGGCGGTGCCGAACCAGTCGACCAGGTCGTCGAGGGAGCGGGCGGCCAGGTCACCGACGGTGCGGACGCCGGCACGGTGCAGGCGCAGCTCGGTGGCCGGGCCGACGCCACCGAGACGCCGGACCGGCAGCGGATGCAGGACGGCGAGCTCCTGACCGGCGGGGACGATGGTGAGGCCGTCGGGCTTGTTGAGATCGGAACCGATCTTGGCGAGGAGTTTGCTGGACGCGGCACCGATCGAGCCGGTCACGCCCCCGGTGGCGACGGCGATCTCCGCCTTCAGCCGGAGGGCCAGGTCGGTGACCGCGGCCAGGCTCAGGTCACGGCCGGTGGGGGCGAGATCGACATAGGCCTCGTCGATGGAGACCTGCTCGACCAGGGGTGAGACACCGGCCAGCAACTCCATGACGACCGCGCTGGTCCGCTGGTAGGCCGCGAATCGTGGAGACAGGAACGCCGTGTTGAGCGGGCACAACCGCCGTGCCTGGGCCGTCGGCATCGCCGAGCGCGCCCCGAAGGCCCGCGCCTCGTAGGACGCGGTGGACACGACGCCGCGCCCGGCGACCCCGCCGACGATCACCGGCTTGCCGCGCAGCGACGGTTTGTCGCGCTGCTCGACGGCGGCGAACATGGCGTCGAGGTCGACGTGCAGAATGCTCGGTTCCCCCCTCACGAACGCAGACTATGCGCCGGGTACGACAGAAACCCGCCATGGCATCGCGTGCGTTCGCCCTCGCGGTAGCGGGCGAGATCCGGCCAGGTCAGACAGGGTCAGCGGAATCAGATGGGGGAAGGCCGGGTACGGACAGGCTGAGTCCGAGTGCCCCGGCCGCCGTCCCGACGATGAGCAGACCGGCCGCCTCGGTGCAGGCGTTCGCCGGATGGTGCACGGGGATGGTCAGTTCGTGCGTGCCGGTCTCCGGATCCCACAGGCGTACCGTCGCGTCCTGCCCGGCCGACGCGAGCAACCGCCGCCCGGAGACGGTGACCAGGCAGAGCGCGGTGACCGGCGCGGTGTGCCCGGTGAGCACGTGAGCGGCAGCGCCGCTGTACCCGTCCCAGATCCGCACCGTGCGGTCGTCACCGGCCGAGGCGATCAGGCCGTTGCCGAGGGCGCACGCCACCCGGACCCGGCCGGTGTGCCCGGTGAAGACGGCGCGTTCCTGGCCGGTGCCGACCTCCCAGATCCGGACCGTGCCGTCCACGCCCGTCCCGGCGACCAGCGCGCCACCGAACTGGGGCAGCGGGCACAGTGACGAGATCGGCCCGGCCGGTGTCGGCCAGTAGCGGATGAACCACCCCCACCGGGGCCGCCATTCCCGCTCGGACCAGGGGTCCCAGAGCCGGACGGTTCCGCCGCGGCCGGCGCAGGCGAGGTAGACCTGCCGGCGCCAGAAGACCGCACACACCGCCCACGACCAGCCGGGCTGATAGACCTGGCGCGGTCGCTGGCCACCGCCGACGGTCCACATCCGTACGGTGTGATCGGTCCCGCCGGAGGCGAGCAGCACCTCACCGCCCGCATGCACGGTGGTGAGCGTGGTGACCGGCCCCTCGTGTCCGGTGAACACCCGTACGGCGGCCCCGTTGGCGGCGTTGCGCAGCTGGACCAGCCCGTCCCCGTGCCCGCAGGCGACGAGTGCGGACCGCTGGTGGACGGTCGGCACGAGCGCGGTGACCGAGGCGGCGGTCGACGAGGTGGTGACGGTGCGTTCCTGGGCGTCGACGTCCCAGAGCCGGACGGTGTCGTCGCCGACCGACACGAGCAGCGGCCGGTCGCGGACGGTGGTGACGCAGAGTCCGGTGACGGGTGTCCCGCGGCCCGGCAGGGTGCGCACCTGACGTCCGGTGGCGGGGTTCCACAGCCGGACGACGGCGTCGTCGGCGGCGGTGGCGAGGAGGTCACCGCCGGCGGTGCGGACGGCGCTGAGCGCGGTGATCCGTCGTCCGGGATGCTGCAGCACGTGGATCGGCTGGCCGGTGGCGGCGTCCCAGATCCGCAGGACGGGTCCGGCGGCCGCGGCGATCACCGCCCCGCCGGGCAGCACGAGATGGCAGAGCGCACCGACCGGGCCGTCGGGAGACGCCGCCGAACCGGAACGAGCGGTCGGCGCGGCCGGAAGACCCGGCGGCGCGGGCGGACGGCCGGGCGGGGCCACCGGGAGATCGCCGCTGTCGGGGACGATGACGACCGAGCCGTCGGCGGTCCCGACGACGACGGTGCCGCGCCCGTCACCGGTGACCGCGGTGATCTCACCGAAGGCGCCGGCCGTCCGGGTCTCTCCGGTGACCGGTTCCCACACGGTGACGGTCCCGTCGCCGGTGACGACGGCGACGCGGCCGGGGGTGTGGGCGATCACCTGCCGGACCATTCCGGGCAGGTCGTCGAGGCGGTGGCGTTCCTGTCCGGTCTCCGGGTCCCACAGGGTGACCCCGCCGACCGGACCGGCCACCGCGAGCAGGGCGCGGGTGCCGGCCCGGACGGGGGCGAGCGCGGTCACCGGCACGCCGGGGCGCAGCAGGAGCCGTTGCTGGCCGGTCTCGGGGTTCCAGATCCGGACGGTGCCGTCGGTTCCGCCGCTGGCCACCACGTCGCGGCCGTCGCGCGGGGTGAGGGAGCAGACCACCGCGGCGTCACCGGTGTGCCCGCGTAGCGCGGCCCATTCGGGTCGTCGTTGCACGGCCGCCCACACCGCCCGGTACGGTTCCCGCCCGTCGACGGCGATGCGGGCGTCGATCCCCTCGATGGCGGCGGTGACGCTGAACTCGGCGGACCGTTCGGCGGGTCCGGCGCCGACCGCGTTCGGGGTGAGCCGCAGCAGCCGGGCGCGCTGCTGTCCGAGCACGGTGTGGGCGTGGGCGGCGGGCGGGACGAGGCGCAGCAGGTCGGCGTGGAGCAGGTATTCATAATCGGTCAGAAGCTCGTCGATCACCCCACCGGCCGCGGCGTGTTCGGGCAGCACCGAGAGCAGGTAGGGGTCGGCTCCGGCCCAGCCGCGCCTCCGGCCGTACCGGATGAGGTGCTCGCTGATGTCCCGCTGATCCGACGCCGGACCGCCAACGGTGGCCCGGGCCCGCCGTAAGGCGTCGTCAAGGGCCTGATGGAAGAGCCGGAACCGGGCCGCCGGCGGCCGCCCGCTGGTCTCGACGATGAAGTTGGCGGCCGACGACCGGGCGAACTCGGTCAGGTCGTCGACGCCGACGCAGGCGCCGAGGGCGGCGAGCACGACCTGCCACAGCTCGACGGTGAAACCGGGCGCCCAGGCATGGGCCAGAGCGGTCAGTGCAAGTCTGGCGGGGGTGCCGCCGACGGCCGGGAGGCGGGCGACGTAAGCCTCCAGCGCCGCGTCGACGTCGGCCGGGAAGTCGAGTCGCGCCGGGTCGGCGGGCGCGCTGTCGTGGAGGCCGTGCCGGCGGGCGGTGAGCCCGGCGACCAGGAAGTTCCGGTCGGCGAGGTGGGCGATGCGGGCGGCGAGCGGTCCGGCGACGGCGATGTCGGCGTACGGGTTCCCGTCCCGTTCCGCACCGACGAGGCGGAGGGTGGCCAGCGCGTACGCGGTGAGGTCCTCGGCTTCGAAGTAGCGTTCGTCGTCCAGGTCGACGACGTCGAGGTCGGGCCCGAACAGCCGGATCAGGTCGCCGCCGTCGTCGCTGCGCCGGGTGCCGACGACGACCTGGGCCCCGGCGGCGGCGCAGGTGCGGGCGACGGGCAGCACGATGTCCTCGACGATCTGCTGGGCCTGCCCGGGCGTGACGGCTTCGTCGAGCGCGTCGAGGACGAGGTTGAACCGGCCCTGCGGGTGGCGGGTGAGCCGGGCGAGCAGGGCCGGGGCGAGCTGGGTGACGTCGTCGGGGAGACGGACGGCGGCGGCGCGGGCGATCTCGACGGCCACGTCGTGTGCGGTCTTGCCCTTGACGTGCACCGCGCAGGACACCGAGCCGACGCGGGCCTTCACGCTGTCGTCGTCGGCCGGCAGGGCGCGGCGGATGCCCTCGTCGGCGGTGGTGACGATCCGGCCGAGGACCGCGGACTTGCCGACGCCGGGTGAGCCGGTGACGACGAGGACGTGCCCGTCGGGGGTGCCGCGGTCGAGGAACCCGGTGACGGCGCGCAGGGCGGCGCGGCGGCCACGGAACCGGTAGCCGGTCTCGGCGTCGACGGCGACGCCTCGGGCCCGGGGCCGCCAGTGCCGGGTGGCCTCGACGTCGTCGGTGAGCGACCAGCCCCAGGCGGCGAGCGCGGTCTCGCCGGCGTCGACGACGGACCAGCCGGCCAGGTCGGTGAGGTGTTCGCCGGGCAGGTCGGCGGCGGCCTGCCGCAGGGTGAGGGCGGCGGCCTCGCCGGCGTTGCCGCCGGTGGTGTGGATCTGCCCGACCAGGCCGACGACGGCCCGGAAGCGGGGCGACCAGAGCCCGGCGCCGGTGAATCCGGGACGCAGCGGCCGCCGGCGGTCGGCGTCGAGCCGGACGCGCCCGTAGGCGAGGGCCGATCCGACGGTGCCGTAGCCGTCGGCGCCGAACGGGCTGTCCGGCGGGAACCCGAACGTCCACCAGGGTTCGCCGGCCAGGTCGGCGCCGTCGGGGCAGAGCAGCGGGGCCGGCCGGACCTGGTCCGGTGCCGCCCCGGCCAGGACCAGGACGGCGATGTCACCGTCGGCGTCGGTGCGGACGGTGGCGACGGCGCGGCGTTCGGTTCGCGGCACCGGCGCCTTGGGGAACGCCACCCAGACCGGCTGTTCCGCGAGGTGCCGGTCACGGACCACGGCGTACGACGTGAGCACCCGCCACGGGTCGATGAGGACGCCGGTGCCCAGGGGCCGGTCGGCGGCGGCCCGCCCGTGTGGTCCGTCGTGGATGGCGACGGTCCACGGATCACGGCGCGGGGCAGGCAGTGACTCCGGTTCGGTCATTTCTGCCCTTCGTCACTCTCCGTCAACCGCGACAGATTACGACCGCGCCTCCATCATCACAATGCGTGATCATGGACAGTTACCCCAATCGGACGGATGGGAGCGATCCCAAAATCTGGATCGACCGCGCTTTACAGTCCTCCGACAGCTGTGCCACGATACGGCTCGGTCCCAAAAAGCGACATTCTCCCAGCTAGCAGGCACGGCTCCAGAAAGAGGCACGCACAGCATTCGATATTCGCCGGTCAGCCGGGTCAATTCGACGAAGGAAGCAAGACGGTGACGGAGAGTCAGATCGCGGTGGCGCGCAGCGTGCCGGACCTCGTCCGTGACGCTCAGCGTGGGAACGTTCACGCACGGGACCAGCTGATCACCGGCCACCTCTCGCTGATCTACAACGTCATCGGCCGCGCCCTGCACGGGCATCCGGACGTCGACGACCTGGTCCAGGACACGATGCTCCAGGCGATCAACGCGCTCGGCGCCCTGCGTGACCCGGAGCGGTTCCGGTCGTGGCTGGTGGCGATCGCCTACCGGCGGATCCAGATGCACATGCGCAGCCGCAAGATGACACTGATGCGCCACCTCCCGGAGCCGGTGGACGTGCCCGACCCGGTCGGTGACTTCACCGAGCGGACCACCGCCGAGCTGGTCGTCGCCGAGCAGCGGCGGGAGCTGGCCGAGGCGACCCGCTGGCTGGAGGACGGCGACCGGCAGTTGCTCGGCCTCTGGTGGCAGGAGGCCCGTGGCGACCTGACCCGGGCCGAGCTGGCCGCCGCGATCGAGGTGCGGCCCAAGCACGCCGCGGTCCGGGTGCAGCGGATGAAGGCGCAGCTGGAGCTCTCCCGCGGGGTGGTGCGGGCGCTGCGGGCCAAGCCGATCTGCCCGGAGCTGTCGAGCACGATCCGGTTCTGGGACGGGACCGTCGACTCGGTGTGGCGCAAGCGGCTGGCCCGGCACGTCCGCGACTGCCCGAAGTGCCACTTCCACCAGGCCGGGATGGTCTCGCCGGAGCGGCTGCTGCTCGGTGTGGTCGCCCTGCCGGTGCCGGTGGCGCTGTGGGCCGGCATCCAGGCCGCCGCCGGGGCCGGGCTGACCGCGCCCCCGCTGGTCACGACGGTCTCACTGGTCGCCCACCTGACGCAGCACAAGACCCTGGTCGCGGCGGTCACGGCGACGACGGTCGCGGTGGGCGGCGGGCTGACCCTCGCGGTGGTGAACGAGCCGGACGGCCCACAGGCGATCGCCCCGCCGCTGAGCATCACCGCCACCCCGACGACCGCCACGGCCGGGCCCACCCCGAGCGCGGCGGCATCGGCCCGGGCGACCAGGGCCGCGGTGCCCGCCACGGCGGAGATCTTCGTGGCGCCGGGCGGCGACGACGACGGCGACGGTACGCAGGCCCGCCCGTACGCCTCGGTGGCCAAGGCGGTCGCGGTGGTGAAGCCCGGGCAGACGATCGCGCTGCGGGCCGGCACCTACCGCCCCACCAGCCCGATCGCGATCACGACGAGTGGCACCGCGGAGAAGCGCGTGACGATCAGCTCCTACCAGGGCGAGCGCGCGATCATCGACGCATCGGGGATCCCGGCCGACCAGTGGGCGATCACCCAGGAGGCCTCCTACTGGACGGTGCGCGGCATCGAGATCACCGGCGCCCGCAACGCCACCTGGACCTGCCTGTCCTGCACGGACAACGTGTTCCAGCGGCTCACCGTGCACGGCAACGCGGGTGTCGGGCTGATGCTGCGCAACGCCGGCACGTCCGGCAACCAGGTGCTGGACAGCGACTTCTACGACAACCAGGGTTCGGGGCTGTCGGTGCAGTTCGGTGACGGCGACGGGAACCTGGTGCGCGGCAACCGGGCGTGGGGCAACGCACGGGACGGTTTCGACCTCGGTTCGTTCCGGAGCCGGGTCGCCGTCGAGTACAACTGGGCGTTCCGCAACGACGCGAACGGGTTCGCGCTCGGCGGCGGCACCGAGGCGGTGGCCGCGCCCCACTCGGTGCGGCACAACGCGGCCTGGGGCAACGCCGGGCATGGCTTCGTCGACGAGGGCAACACCGGGGCCATCGAGCTGGGCAACAACACGGCGTTCCGGAACAGCGGGACGGGCTTCGCGATCACCACGGCCCCGGCGGTGCTGCGCAACAACGCGTCGGTCGGCAACGGTCGCGGCGAGCAGGCGCTGTCGGCCGGCGCGAAGCCGAGCAACAACAGCTGGGAGGTGGCGGCGTTCGCGTTCGGCTCGGAGGACGCGTCGGTCGCCGAGGGTCCGCGGACGGCGGCCGGGAAGCTGCCCGGCACCGACTACCTGTCGACCGGCAACGGCATCGGGGCCTCGATGTCCGGCTCGTAATACGGATGCACGGGCACAAACCGGGAGCCACACTGATCGACATGCACTCCGCGATCACGGTGACCCCCGCCCAGCTGCCCGACCTGCTCCTGCATGTCGCGGTGGCCCGGCCGGTGTTCCTGTGGGGTGCCCCCGGCATCGGCAAGAGCTCGCTGGTCCGTGACTTCGCCGACTCGCTGGGCCTGACCTGTGTGACCCTGGTCGGCACCCAGCTCGCCGCCGAGGACCTGATCGGGGTGCCGGAGCTGCGTGACGGCCGGAGCCGGTTCGCGCCACCGGAGTCGATCGCGCGCGACGAGCCGTACTGCCTGTTCCTGGACGAGCTGAACGCGTCGAGCCCGGAGGTGCAGAAGGCGTTCTACTCGCTGATCCTGGACCGCCGGATCGGTGACTACGAGCTTCCGGCCGGGTCGATCGTGATCGGCGCCGGCAACCGGTCGAGCGACAACGCGCTGGCCCGCCCGATGGCGTCGGCGCTGGTCAACCGCCTGATCCACGTGCACCTGCGAGCGGCCTGGTCGGACTGGTCGGCCTGGGCGCAGAACGCCGGTATCCACCACTGGGTGACCGGTTACCTCGCCGAGCGCCCGGACCACCTGTGGTCGGCGCCGCCCAAGGTCGAGGAGGCGTTCTCCACCCCGCGCAGCTGGCACATGCTCTCCGACGCGCTGCGCTCCTACGGCGACGGCATCAGCGAGGAGACGTTGGGCCTGCTGGCGGCGGGCACGCTCAGCCCGGCGCACGCGACCGCCTTCGGCGGCTACGTCAAGATCGTCCGGCATCGGTACGGGCTGGACGCGATCGTCCGCGGCGACACCGGCTGGCCGTCCCGCCCGGACGACCGGGACCTGCTCTACTTCCTGGCCGAGGCGTTCCGGGCCCGTCTGATCAAGGACCTGCCGGCCGGCAAGGTGCAAGCGTCGGCGGGCCTGCGCCAGTTCGCGCACCGGGCCAAGGCGATGCTCGTCGAGCTGGCCGAACTGTCGCTGGAGTGCGGCCGCCTGGTGATCGCCCCGGACACCGACGGCAACCCGGTGCTGCCCGCCTGGTTCCTCGTCGAGGTGAGCCGCGACCTGCCGCGCCTGGTCGCGGCCCGGGCCTGAGATGGCCCGCAAGCCGAAACGGGACGCCGAGACCGACCCGAACACGCTGGCCTTCCAGGAGGCGTGGGGCGAGCTGGCCGGCCACCCGCTGTTCGAGCCGATGACGACGTTCGACCATCCGCGCCCGCACGCCACCGTGGAGATCGTCGGCACGCCGCTGCCGGCCCTGGCCCGGGTGACGGCCGGCGGCACGATCACCGTGAGCCGCACCCGCCGCCTGGACAAGGACGAGTGGCGCTGGGTGCTCGCGCACTGCCTGCTGCACCTGGGTTTCGACCATCTCGCGCCGCGGGCCGCGGACGACGACGCCTTCCGGGCGGCGGCCTGCCTGGCCGTGGCCCGGTTCCAGCGGGCGGTGAAGCTCGGCCGCGAGCCCGATCCGCTGCCGGACACGCTGCCGTCGGCCGAGGAGGACGACCTGGCGGCCCGGTGGCGCCGGCGTGGGGTGCCGCCGGAGCTGGCCGCCGCCCCTGACCTGGATCTGAGCCCGTACCGGTTCCGGCCCGGTCACGAGCCGTGCTGGCCGGACCGGTTCGCGCTGGGCCTGTCCGCGGCCGCGGTCGCCGGTGTCGAGGTGGCCGGTGGCGCCCGCGAGGCGGTGACCGGTGGCCCGGTGCGGCGGCAGCCGTGGGAGCTGGCGATGAGCTGGTTCATCGGGTCGTACCCGCTGCTCGGCGGGGTGGCGGCCGGCTTCACCCTGGTCGCCGAGGGACCGCTGGCCCGCGCCTGGGGCATCTCGATCGCGGCGGTGTCGGCCGAGGCCGGTGAGATCTACGTCAACCCGTGGCGGTCGCTGAGCGAGGACGAGTGGCGGTTCGTGCTGGCCCATGAGCTGCTGCACGTGGCGCTGCGGCACGCCGACCGGGTCGGTGGCCGTGACCCGTACCTGTGGAACGTGGCCTGCGACTACGTGATCAACGGCTGGCTGATGGAGATGGGCGTCGGGGTGCTGCCCGACGACGTGCTTTACGATCCGTCGTTCGCCGGGGCGTCGGCCGAGCAGGTCTACGACCGGATCGCCGGTGACCTGCGCCGGATGCGGAAACTGGCCACCCTGCGCGGGCCGGGTGCCGGCGACATGCTGGGCGAACCGCTGCCGTGGGCCGCCCGGCGCGGCGGTGGCGTGGACGTCGACGAGTACTGCCGTCGCGCGCTGCTGACCGGTTTCGCCTATCACCAGAGCAGCGGCCGGGGTCTGCTGCCGTCGGGGCTGGTCGCCGAGATCCGGGTGCTGGAGCAGCCACCGGTGCCGTGGGACGTGAAACTGGCCCGCTGGTTCGACGAATTCGTGCCGATGGTGGAGCCGGTCCGGACGTACGCCCGCCCGTCCCGCCGCCAGTCGGCCACCCCGGACATCCCGCGGCCCGGCCGGCACCGCCCGGAGGAGGCGGTCCGGCGCAGCACGTTCGGCGTGGTCGTGGACACGTCCGGCTCGATGGACGGCACGTTGATGGGCAAGGCGCTCGGTGCGATCGCCTCCTACGCGACGGCCCGGGACGTACCGGCCGCGCGGGTGGTGTTCTGCGACGCGGCCGCCTACGACGCCGGTTACCTGCCGGTGGCCGGCATCGCCGGCCGGGTCCGGGTGCGCGGCCGCGGCGGCACCGTGCTCCAGCCCGCGATAGACCTGCTCGAACGGGCCGAGGACTTCCCGCCCGGCGGACCGGTTCTGATCATCACCGACGGCGACTGTGACGTGCTGCGGGTGCGGCGGCCGCACGCGTACCTGGTGCCGCGCGGCGCGCGCCTGCCGTTCGCCCCGCGCGGCCCGGTCTTCAGCCTGCGCTGACTCTCCACTCCGGGTAGGGCTCGACCGCACTGTCCCGGTCCGGGCCGCCGGCGGCGGTGGCGCGCAGCAGCAGCGACGTGCCGTCGGCGGCGACGATCCGCAGGCCGCGGGCCACCTTGCCGCGCTGCCCGGTGGGACCGAGGTCGGGCAGCGCGACCAGTTGCCAGGAGCGGAACTCCGGCGGGCCGGCGGCGTCCAGCAGCAGCACGGCCAGCACCACGGCACGATCCGGCCGGTTCCCGCGGGGTGGCGGCAGCCGGTCCGGCACCGGCAGGTCCGTCTCTCCCGGCCAGATCGCACCCCAGAGGTACGCGAGAGCACCGTTGACGTACCGGATCCGCAGTCCCGCCGGCGACGGCCCGCCGGGGGCCGCGTCCGTGCCGAAGCGTTCGACCGCCTCGATCTCCGGATGCCCGCAGTCACGCAGAAGCCTGTCGATGACGTCGAGGACCTGGGTGAGGTGCAACGGCGGCTCCGATCGTTCGGCGGTGTCGCCGCAGTCAACCGGGTTTAGGGGCGTGCTGACCGCCCACGCTGTGCGACGCGGGGTAGGTTTCGGACATGGAACGCGTACGTGCCGCGCTGTACCTGGACTTCGACAACGTGTTCAGCGCGCTGATCAGGCAGGACCCCGATGTCGCCGTGCAGTTCGCCGAGGAGCCGGGCGCCTGGCTGTCCCGGCTGACCACCTCGCTGACGGTGGAGGGGCCCCGGCGCTGGCTGATCCTGCGCTGTTACATGAACCCGGGTGGATGGGTCCCGCACCCCGATCCGGCCAGTGGCCTGCAGCGGCTCTACTACTCGCGGTTCCGGCCGTTCTTCGTCAACGCGGGGTTCGAGGTGATCGACTGCCCGCGACTGACGCACACGAAGAACGCCGCGGACATCCGGATGGTGGTCGACGCGGTGGACGCGCTGGCCGACCAGGTGACCTACGACGAGTTCGTGATCGCGTCCGGCGACTCCGACATGACGCCGCTGCTGGTGCGGCTGCGGCGCTCGGACCGGCGGACCACGATCGTGTCGCCGGCCGACGCGGCGCTGGCGTTCACGTCGATCGCCGACCGGCTGATCACCAGCCAGGAGCTGCTCGAGCTGGTGCAGGGCGAGCCGGTGGACAGCGAGGAGCCGGTCGTGGTGGCGCCGTCCGGCGAGCCGGTGTCCGAGGCGTCCTACGAGCAGTTCCGCGACCTGGTGACGTGGCGGTTCGCGGCGGCGCCCGGCCCGCTCAACCTGGCTTCGCTCGCCCACGACCTGCGCCGGCAGCTGGGCAACGGGGTGGACTCGTCGAACTGGTTCGGGTTCGGCGGGTTCGTCCGGGCGCTGGAGAGCCTGCGGCTGCCGTACGCGAAGTTCTCCAACCACTTCGTCTGGGACGACAGCCGGCACGGCCCGCCCGAGACGACCGGGACCGCCGGCCCGGCACCGGACTCGATCGTGCGGCTCAGCGCTCCGCTCGGCCTGCCGCGGCTGCCGCGGGAGATGTGGCCGCCGGTCTACCGGGCGCTCGCCGACTACGCGTCGACGCACCATTTCAACCTGACCGAGGCCACCCGCTGGGCCCGGGACCTGCTGGCCGAGCAGGGGGTGGACGTGAGCCGGTCGGCGATCGCGTTCGTCACCCGGGGCACCGCGTTCGGTGGGGCGCCGCTCTACCGGCAGCCGGCGCCGGACGCCGAGGAGATCGCCACGGCGTTCGCCGACAACGTGCTGAACAGGGCGGACGCGGCCGCGATCGCCCTCACCGACGAGGAGTGCGCCGAGGTGCGCTCGTGGCTGGGCGCCCCCGACCCGAAGGCCTAGGCGGCCTGGGTGAACAACCGCCGGGCCGCCGCATCCCAGGCGCTGACCAGGTCGACGGTCTGCGGCTCGCGCAGCCACTGGATCTGCAGGCCGTCCATCATGGCGACGACCTGGGCGGCGAGCGCCTGCGGGTCGTCGACGACGCCCTCGGCCAGCGCGGCGAACTCCTCCAGGGTGCGCCGCTGCCGTGCCTTGAAGTAGGTGTGCGCCGGGTGGCCAGGCGCGAGCGACTCGGCCTCCAGGACGGCGAAGAGCCGGACGATCTCCGGCTGCTCGGCGTTGCGCGCGACGACGGCCGCGCACACCTCGGCCAGGCTGATCCGGCGGCCGTCGGTCCAGAGCTGGTGCGCGGGGCGGCCCAGTTTCTCGGCGAGCGAGCGGGAGTCCTGTTCGTCGCGGTACTCCAGGACGGCCACGAGCAGGCTGTCCTTGGAGCCGACGTGGTGCAGCATGCCGGGCACGGTCAGACCGCAGCCGTCAGCGACGTCCTGCATCGACAGGCCCCAGAAGCCGCGCTCGGCGATCAGTTTCGTGGTCATCTCGAGGATCTGCCGGCGGCGCTCGGCAGCGGGTAGGCGAGCACGGTCGCGGCGGATTCCAGGGGTGGTCTGCACAGCTCTTTCCTACCAGCAGCCCCTTGCCACACCACTTCTGACCTGGCTATGTTTCAGGGTAGTTAATACCTAGTAGGTACTCAGTAAGGGCGGGAACGATGGGACTCAACACCTCGGAACAGGCAGCCATCACCAGCGGCAGCGACTTCTGGCACACCGAGGGCGTCGAGTCCGCGGGTGTCCCCTCGATCACCGTGACCGACGGGCCGCACGGGGTGCGCATGCAGGCCTCCGGCGAGGACATGCTGGCCGGCGTGCCCGCGACCTGCTTCCCACCGGCCGTGGCCAGCGCCTCCACGTGGGACACCGACCTGCTGCGGCGGATGGGTGAGGCCCTCGGCGACGAGTGCCGGGCCCAGGACGTGGCGGTGCTGCTCGGGCCGGGCGTCAACCTCAAGCGCAGCCCGCTCGGCGGCCGCAACTTCGAGTACTTCTCCGAGGACCCGATCCTCACCGGGGTCCTGGCCACCCAGTGGGTGCTCGGCCTGCAGAGCAAGGGGGTCGGCGCGTCACTCAAGCACTTCGCGGTCAACAGCCAGGAGACCGACCGGATGCGGATCAGCGCCGACCTCGACGAGCGCACGCTCCGGGAGATGTATCTGCGGGCCTTCCACCGCGTCGTCACCCGGGCCCAGCCGTGGACCGTGATGTGCGCCTACAACCGGGTCAACGGGATCTACGCCAGCGAGCACCACTGGCTGCTCACCGAGATCCTGCGCGGCGAGTGGGGCTTCGAGGGCCTGGTCGTCTCCGACTGGGGCGCCGTCGTCGACCGGGTGGCGGCGATCGCGGCCGGGCTCGACCTGACCATGCCGGGGCCGGACGCCTCGGGCGACCAGGCGCTGGTGGACGCCGTCGCGGCGGGACGGCTCGACCCGGCCCTGCTGGAGCGGAGCGCGGAGCTCGTACGCAGGATGGTGGAGAAGGCCGGGGACCGGCCGGCCGGGACCTATGACGCCGACGCCCACCACGCGCTCGCCCGGGAGATCGCCGGACGGGCGATCGTCCTGCTGAAGAACGACGGCGACCTGCTGCCCCTGACCGGCACCCAGCGGATCGCGGTGCTCGGTGAGTTCGCCCGGACCCCGCGTTACCAGGGCGGCGGCTCCTCACAGATCACCCCGACGAAGCTCGACGACGCGCTCACCGAGATCACCGCCTCGGCGTCGTCGGTCACCTTCGCCCCCGGCTACACCGTCGAGGGCGAGGCCGACGAGGCGCTGCTGACCGAGGCGGTGGCGGTCGCGCGGGAAGCGGACGTGGCGATCGTCTTCGTCGGCAGCGTGCACGAGACCGAGGGTGCCGACCGGGACTCGATCGATCTGCCCGCCGCGCACCTCGCGCTGATCGAGCGGGTCGCCGCCGTCAACCCGGACACGGTGGTGGTGCTCTCCAACGGCGCGGTCCTCGCCACCCGGCCGTGGGACGAGCGGGTGCCCGCCCTGGTCGAGGGCTGGCTGCTCGGGCAGGCCGGCGGCAGCGCCATCGCCGACGTGCTGTTCGGCCGGGTCAACCCGTCCGGGCGGCTCGCCGAGACCATCCCGGTGAAGCTCGCCGACCACCCCTCCTACCTCGACTTCCCCGGCGAGCACGGCCACGTGCGGTACGGCGAGGGCCTGCACGTCGGCTACCGGGGCTTCGACGCCCGCGGCCAGGAGGTGGCGTACCCGTTCGGCTTCGGCCTGTCGTACACGACGTTCGGCTACGGCGCGGCCCACGCGGCGGCGACCACCGAGGGCGTCGAGGTGCGCGTCCCCGTGACGAACACCGGCGGGCGGGACGGCCGCGAGGTGGTGCAGGTCTACGTGAGCCTGCCCGGCTCATCGGTGCGGCGTGCCCCGCGTGAGCTGAAGGCGTTCGCCAGTGTCGAGATCGGCGCGGGCGACACCACCGAGGTGCGGCTGACCGTCGAGCGGGAGGACCTCGCCTACTGGGACACCCGGCTGGGCCGGTGGATCGTCGAGGGCGGCGAGTACCTGATCGAGGTCGGCTCGTCGTCGCGGGACATGCGTGCCTCGGTCACCGTGCACGTGGCCGGCGACCCGGCCCGGGTGCCGCTGACCAGCGAGTCCAGCGTCGGCGAGTGGATGGCCGACCCGCGCGGCGCCGAGGTGCTGGGAGCGGCTTTCGCGGCGGCCGCGGGCGAGTCCGAGGGGCTGATGGCGTCGATGACCGCCAACCCGGAGATGCTGATGATGCTGGGCAGCCTGCCCCTGAGCCGGATGGCCGCCTTCCCGGGCAGCCCGCTCAACGCCGGTGACCTGGAGAAGCTGGTCGAAGCCGCGAATTGAGGCCGGTTACGCCCGAGCCCGCGTGAGCAGTGCCTGGATCCGGGACACCAGCTCGCGCGGGCTGAACGGCTTGGTGACGTAGTCGTCGGCTCCGGCACTGAAACCGCCCTCGACGTCCTGCTCCTGCACCCGGGCGGTGAGCATGATGATCAGCATGCCGGCGGTCGACGGGTCGGACCGCAGCATCCGGCAGACATCGATTCCCGAGAGCCCCGGCATCGACACGTCCAGCACGGCCAGCGTCGGCAGCCGGGCACGGGCCGTGTCGACCGCGGCCTGACCGTCACCGACCGCGAGAACCTCCAGCCCGGCCTGCTCCAGCTTGAAGGCGACCAGGTCACGGATGTCGGCGTCGTCGTCAGCCACCAGGACGGTCGTCACGCGGCTTCCCCCGATCCGTTGCGATGTGTGTTCGGACCATATACCGATAAACACTGTCATGATGGGTGATCTTCGTAAATCTGGTTCGCAACCAGGCCGCAACCGGCGTGCGCCCGGCTTGCAGCCGACGGGCGGTGTGCTGATGTCCAGACCATCACCGCGCACCACCACGGCTGGGAGGAACCGATGAACGCGACGATCGACGACGTCCGCTCCGAAGCCCTCTTCGCCTCCGACCTGCAGCGCTCCTGGGCGCCGACGGCGGAGCTGATCAGGGCCGCGGTCACGGACGTCGTGCACAGGATCGGCGAGGACGGTTGCGCAGAACTGGTCGCCCAGGAATTCGGGGAGCACCCCGACTGCGCGATCCTGCGAATGCTATGGGCCCGCGACGCGGTCCGTCTGGCATTCGCGGCGTGACGGCCCGCCGGGCCTCTTCCGTGTACGGGGTACGCGTAGCCCGTACCTCGGAAGGGGTCTGGCGCGGCCGTTCGGCCGACCGTAAGCTTGCCGGCATGCGCGCACAGTTGACCATGTGGTGGCCCGCCTGACCGGCGGCCATCTTCCGCGCATCCCGCGGCCGCCTCGCTGAGGCGGCCTTTTTCGTGGCCGGATCTCGGCCCGGCGGCCCTCCGTTCGACCGAAACGAGGGACCATGCCATTCGCCCTGCTGCACCGTGACGGCGCCGACCACGTCGACGTCCTCACCGGCGACGTCGTCACCGTCGGCACACTCGACGACATCCCGATGGCGCCGGGCACACCGGTGCTCGCCGTCGTCCCCTACCGGCAGATCACCGAACGTGGTTTCGCATGCGTCGACGACGGCGCCCCGCTCGAATGTCTCCTGGTCAGATCACGTCACACCGAGCCGCTGTCGAACTTCCCGCCCGGCGAGATCACCCTTCGTGACGGCGGTTTCGACCTGTCCGACGACGAGTACGGCCGGATCGTCGAGGAGGTGCTCCGCGACGAGATCGGGCACGGCGAAGGCGCCAACTTCGTCATCCACCGCACCTATCAGGCTCACTTCGAGGGCGACCCGCGCGCCGCGTTCGGCCGCCTCCTCGCCGGTGAACAGGGAACCTACTGGACGTTCCTGGTCGACACCGGCAACCGGATCCTGATCGGCGCCACCCCCGAACGGCACGTCAGCGTCCTCGACGGCATCGTCATGATGAACCCGATCAGCGGCACGTTCCGGCACGGATCCGGCGACATCCTCGACTTCCTGCGTGACCCGAAGGAGATCGAGGAGCTCTACATGGTCCTCGACGAGGAACTCAAGATGATGGCCACCGTCGCCGAACACGGCGGTCAGGTCGCCGGCCCGTACCTCAAGGAGATGGCCCGCCTCACCCACACCGAATACCTCCTCGCCGGCCGTGGCTCCCTCGACGTCCGCGCCGTCCTCCGCGAGACGATGTTCGCCCCCACCGTCACCGGCAGCCCCATCGAGAACGCCTGCCGCGTCATCGCCCGCCACGAACGTCGCGGCCGCCGCTACTATGCGGGCGTCCTCGCCCTCCTCGACCACGACGAGTCCGGCCGCCAGACCCTGGACGCGCCGATCCTGATCCGCACCGCCGAGATCACCCCCGACGGCGTGCTGCGGGTACCGGTCGGCGCCACACTGGTCCGCCATTCGACCCCGGCGGGCGAGGTGGCCGAGACCCACACGAAGGCGTCCGGCCTGCTGTCCGCGCTGGGCGCGGTCACTCCCCCACCCGCAGCGGTACGGGCGACCGCGTCCTCACCCGAAGTCCAGTCCCTCCTGGCCGCCCGAAACGACGACCTGGCCCGCTTCTGGCTGGACTCCCGGGCCCCGGGCGCACTGACGGTCCCATCACTGGCCGGCCGCCACGCGGCGATCATCGACGCCGAGGACACCTTCACCGCCATGCTGGCCCACCAGCTGAAAGCCCTGGGCCTGACAGTGACCGTCCACCCCTGGACCTCCCTACCCACCCCCGCGACCACCACCCCACCCACCGCCACCACACCCGCCATCGCCGCCGCGGCGGCCACGCCCCCGCCACCACCGCCCCCGCGGCCACCACCTCACACGGCCCCACATCTGCCACCACTTCCCCCGCGGCTACCACCCCACCCCGGTCCACACCCGCCACCACCTCCCCCACCCCACACGGCCCCACACCCGCCACCACCTTCCCCGCGGCCCTCCCCACTCCCGCCGTCCTCGTCGCCCCCGCCGCTCTTCTCGCCCCCGCCTCGTTGCCGTCCACGAACATGTCGCCCATTTCGGATTTTCTGTCCTCCGCGGACCTGGTGGTGTTCGGGCCGGGACCCGGCGATCCGTCGGATCTCGGCGACCCGAAGATGGCAGCGCTGCACCAGTTGATGACATCGGTGCTCGCGGCGGGCCGGCCCCTCTTCGCGGTCTGCCTGGGCCATCAGATCCTCGCCTCCCAGCTGGGCCTCCCACTGCGCCGCCGAGACTCCCCGTATCAGGGCCTGGCCCGAGACATCGACCTCTTCGGCACCCCGAGGCGAGTCGGTTTCTACTCCAGCTTCTCCGCGGTGACCCGCCAGCCCGAGCCGCCCGCCCAGGCGGTGAAACCCACCCCCCACCACCCGGCAGCCCAGACAGTCGAACCCACGCCCCACGGCCCGGCAGCCCAGACAGTCGAACCCACGCCCCACGGCCCGGCAGCCCAGACAGTCGAACCCACGCCCCACGGCCCGGTCACCCTGGCCGTGGATCCTTCCGACGACACGGTCCACGCCCTCAGGGGCACCGGTTTCGCAGGAGTCCAGTTCCACCCCGAGTCGGTCCTGAGCCGCGACGGCGTCGACATCCTCCGCGAACTCCTCCCACCACTTCTCTCCGACGTGATTAGCCCCGCAATTCCGGGGTAGCGAAACAGTGTCGGTGGTCCAAGGTGATCGAGAGCCTCACCTTGGACCACCGACCCACCCCAACCGACCCGCCCCAACCGACACACCCGGCCCCGCGGCGCGCCGACCCACCCGGCCCGAGCTGACCCCGCCCGGCCCAGCCCACCCCGAGCCAGGCTCGACCCGCCCGGCCAGGCCCGACCCGCCCGGCCAGGCCCGCCCGGCCAGGCCCGACTCTCCCGGCAGAGCCAACCCGCGCCCGGCCAAGCCAATCCACCCAGGTCCAACTCGCCCAGCCGGTTACCAAACCACCCAGCCTGGCGCAAATCATCCAGGCCGGCCCGAGGCCCCCTCCGGCACGAGGCGAACCGCCGGGCCACGCCTTCATCTGCTCTTCGCGCGCAACCCGTCCGATTCTTCGAACCGGCGGGGTCACGCGATCCGCCCGCAACGTCGCAGGGTCCCGCCGCCGCCCCCACCGAGGCGGTAGTCGTCCCCACACCGCCTACCGGGTGCCAATGTCGCCCGCAACAAGCCACCGCCACACCCAGCCGGACACCGGGACGAACGGTCGCCCCTCAGCGGTATCGATACGGCGCTTCGCCCTCCGATTCTTCGAACCGGCGGGGTCACGCGATCCGCCCGCAACGCCACAGGGTCCCGCCGCCGCCCCCACCGAGGCGGTAGTCGCCCCCACACCGCCTACCGGGTGCCAATGTCGCCCGCAACAAGCCACCGCCACACCCAGCCGGACACCGGGACGAACGGTCGCCCCTCAGCGGTATCGATACGGCGCTTCGCGCACCCGGAGATCCGTCGGCGGACCGCAGCGCCCCGCCGTGGGCGGTGAGCGCACCCGAACTCGCATCGGCGGCTGCCACCGACCACCGCCGTCGAGCGCGTCACCCACGGGGACAGCGGGTGCTCCCGTCGCCCGACAACGGCGACGACAGCACGCGGTCGCGTGTGCGGGTGCTCTCGCCGTCCCCAGTGGGGCGGTCTTCGAACCAGGCCCGCGCCTGGGTCGCCATGTCGACGCCGCCCACTCCAGGCCACGCCGCCAACTCCAGGCGACGCCGCCCACTCCAGGCCACGCCGCCCACTCCAGGCGACGCCGCCCACTCCAGGCGACGCCGTCCACTCCAGGGGGCCACGTCCTCTCCAGGACGGGGACGGACTCGTCCACCGCAGCCGTTTTCCACATTTCCTGGTGTGGCGCTGGGGCGCATCCGGGCTTCCCGACCGCCCTGGGAGGGGCGCTACGAGCACCCGGTAACGAGATCCGCGCATCACCCGCAGCAGCAGCTCAGAGGTTGTCCACAGGGTCGCCCAGCAGCGCTCCGCTTCCGCGATGCTGGAGCGATGTCTCCCTTCGGTTCCGCCGTTCATCCCGATGCCCTCCGAGGTCTGCTCCTGCGCCAGGAAGGAGTGATCGCCTGGCAGCAGGCTCGTCGGCACCTGTCGGAAAAGGCGGTGCGGCACCGGGTGAGATCGGGTCGATGGCGACGTGTGCATCATGGGATCTACGTGGCACACACCGGGCCGATCACCGAACGCCAGCGCTGGTGGATCGCCAGCCTCGGCGCCGGCAACGGCCGCGCGGCGCTGCTGGCCGGCGTCACCGCTCTGCGCCTGCACGGGCTCCGGTCATCGCGTCCCGCGGGCGGCGATCCCGGGCCGGTCCACGTCCTGGTCCCGCATCGGCTCTCCGACCGTGATCCCCCGCCTGACGTCATCGTCCATCGCACGCGGCATCTGGCTGTGTCCGATGTGCTGCGTTCGACCTCACCACCGAGCACCACCCCGGCACGCGCCATGATCGACGCCGCGCAGTGGGCGCTGACCGACACCGCCGCCATCACGGTCATCGCTGCCTCGTTCCAGCAGCGGCTCGTCACCGCCGACCAGGTCGTCCCGCTGCTCGAGGTCCCTCGCAGGCTGGTGCGACGATCGGTGATCGAGGCGGCGGTCCGCGATGCGAGCGGCGGTTCGGAGTCGGTGTACGAGGTGGAGTTCCTACGCCTGTGCCGCCGGGCCGGGTTGCCGGAGTCCTCCCGGCAGTCGGCCCGCACCGACCGGTCCGGCCGCACGCGATACCGCGACTTCTACTTCGACCGTTGGCGAGTGCAGGTCGAGATCGACGGCGCACAACACATGGAGGTACGCGGCTGGCATTCGGACATCCGAGCCGGCAACGAGGCTGCGATCAGCGGAGTGCGCCTGCTCCGCTTTCCCGGGTGGATGGTCCGGCACCGGCCCGAGGAGGTGATCGCGGACGTCCGTGCTGCCCTGCGCGCTGCCGGCTGGCGTGGCGAGCGCTCTCGGATACGCCCACCCCGGGCCGCTTGATCGCCGCCTTCGACAGGGTTGCCGCCGCGCTGTGCTTACTCCGCTCTACCGGACGCCCGAGCCGCCGAGCTGTTCGCGTGCGGCCGACACGACGCCGACGACAACCGGACACCCGAGCCGCCGAGCTGTTCGCGTGCGGCCGACGCGACGCCGACGACAACCGGAATTCGGGCCACTGCGGGCGGCGGACCTCGGCGGTGGACGCGATCCTGGCACTGCACACGTCACAGCGCGGCGACGGGCAATGGGCCTGCACTCGGCGTGACCCTGTCCGAGGCCGGGTCGATCCAGCGCCGCCCTCCATTTCGGCCTGCCGGAAACTCGCCGATGATCGTTACCGCTTCGGGGTGAAACGGCAGCGGAGGTGGTGGCGGTGGGTTTATCGTCGCCGGGAGTAGGGGTATCGGGCTGGCGTCGCTGACCTCCGGAGGACATCTTGAGCGAGCCACACATCACACTCGACCCTCGAACGCTCACACCGGTGGAGCAGAAGCTGCGCGGCCCGTTGGAGGACCAGCTCAGTTCCGCGTTGCAGGCCGCGACCGCCAAGGTCGAGCAGCACTACGCCGGGGAGAGTGTCGAGCAGGTCACTTCGATGCTGCTGGAACAGGCGAAAGCCGGTCTGCACCCGGACATCGCCGCCGGTTTCCACCCCGACCACGAGCAGTTGCGCCACGTGGCCGAGGTGATCGTGACCCGCGCCCACTGACCGCATCCGCCAGCGGCTGCGGCACGGACCGGCTGCTGCCGCGCCGGGTCGGCAGCTGC
>NZ_JBHSBL010000005.1:499277-530524 GCF_042650585.1 Actinoplanes subglobosus | reverse complement strand
TCGGCAGCTGCCGCGAAAGACCGGCCGCCGCCCAAGACCGGCCGCCACGCAAAACCGGCCACCACGCCAAAACCGGCCACCGCCCAAGACCGGCCGCCATGCGAGACCGGCTGCCATGCGAGACCGGCTGCCGTGTGGGTCAGTTGTTGAGGATCTCGGCGGCGGGTGGGGCGGTGACGGCTACCGGGGTGCCGTAGTCCGAGTAGCGCAGTTCGAAGTCGACGGCCGAAGCGGTCGTGTCCACCTCTGCGGTGAACGCATAGCGGGACAGCCGTCCGCCCGGCTCGATGTCGGCCTCGAACGCGAGCGGCTCGCCCTCGGTCATGCCGAACACCGCCGGGCCGGTGCCGCCGAGGGGTAGGGCGCCCCGGACGGTGTCGGCGTCCACCCACTCGACGCCGGTCGCCGACTCGGCGCCGCCGATCAGCATGGACACGTCGAAATCGGCCAGGGAACCGGTGGGACCGGCCGGGGCCTGTTTCCTGTCCATCCGGATCCAGCCGTTGCCGTCGAGGCCGGGCCGTCCCGCGGCGTTCTTCATGGCGAAGTTGGCGTAGGTCACCCCGTCGACCATCCGGAAGGTGCTGGTGCCTTCAGCGCCGGGGCTGTCGCTGACCAGCACCAGTTCGGCGGTCCCGGTCCGGGGGTCGACCACTCCGGTCATGATGCCGTCGACGCTCAGCCCCATCACCACCTTGAAGGTGTCCTTCCGCAGCTCGGCGGTGGCCGCGACAAGTGCGGCGGCCGCGTCCGTGGTGGCGACGGCTGGGGCGGAGCCCGGGGCCGAGGCCGAAGGCGCCGGGGCGACTTCCGGTGAGGTGGGGCCGGTGCAACCACCGACCGCGAGCAGCGCGACGAGCAGAATCGAGTTTCTCAAGTGCGCCACTCTAGCGACGCGCCCCGATGCGCCGGCGCGCCGGGCGGCCAGGAAAACGGAACCACAGGCCGGACGGGCACCACCAGCGAACGCCAGCCGGCAGAGACCCGCAGGACGACGGTCAGCGGAACGACAGGCGGACGGGCACCACCAGCGAACGCCAGCCGCCAGAGACCCCCAGGACGACGGTCAGCGGAACGACAGGGGACGGGCACCACCAGCGAACGCGGACCGGCAGAGACCCCCGGGACGACGGTCAGCGGGGGGATCTCAGGTTGAAGACCAGGTCGATGACGAGGGCCGTCCACCCGGTCTGGTGCCAGGCGCCGAGGCCCGCCCCGTTGTCGCCGTGGAAGTATTCGGGGAAGGCGACCAGGTCCTTCCAGTCCGGATGGTTCTGGAAGAGTTCGGTGGCGCCGTAGATGGGTCGTCGCCCCGTGACCGGGTCGGGTACGAACAGGCCGATCAACCGCCGGGACAGGTCGTCGGCGATCTCGGTGAGGCCCGCCTTGCACTGTGATCCGGTCGGGTATTCGGCTTTGAGGTCCTCTCCGTAGAACTCCGCGTACTCCCGCAACGCCTGGATGAGCAGGTAGTTGACCGGCATCCACACCGGCCCGCGCCAGTTGGAGTTGCCGCCGAACAGTCCGCTGGTGCTTTCGGCGGGCTCGTAGCCGACGGTGAAGTCGGAGCCGCCGAGTGAGACGGTGAACGGTTTCTCCAGGTGGGCCCGGGAGAGTGTGCGCAGGCCGTACGGTGAAAGGAACTCGTCGGGGTCCAGCAACCTGGCCAGGATCCGCAGCAGCTGGTCCTGGCCGACCATGCTGAGGAGGCGCTGCTGGCGCCGGTCGGCGCCGCCGAGCCGCCGCGCGCTGATGACGTCGCCGAATTCGCCCTGGTGGTGCAGCATCCACCGGACGCGGGCGCTGATCTCGGGGAGCCGGTTGAGGGTTTCCGAGGTGAGCCGGGTGGTGGCGGCGAGCGGCAGCAGCCCGACGATGGAGCGCGCTTTGAGCGGTACTTTGTGGCCGTCGGGCAGGCGCAGCACGTCGTAGAAGAAGCTGTCCTCCTCGTCCCACAGTCCCTGCCGGTAGGCGGCTTCCGCGATGTACGTGAAGTGTTCGAAGTACTTGGTGGCCATGTCCTCGTAGGCCCGGTCGTGCAGGGCCAGGATGATCGACATGTCGAGCAGGTTGAGCGCGTACATGGCCATCCAGCCGGTGCCGTCGGACTGTTCGAGCACACCGGCGACGGGCAGGGCGGCGGACCGGTCGAAGGGGCCGACGTTGTCGAGGCCGAGGAAGCCGCCTTCGAAGACGTTGTTGCCGCCGACGTCCTTGCGGTTGACCCACCAGGTGAAGTTGAGCAGCAGTTTGTGCATGACCCGGGACAGGAAGTCGAAGTCACGGCCGCCGTCGATGCGGAACACCTGCAGCGCCGCCCACGCGTGCACGGGTGGGTTGACGTCGGAGAACGACCACTCGTACGCCGGGATCTGCCCGTTGGGGTGCATGTACCACTCCCGGAGCAGCAGCAGGAGCTGGGATTTCGCGAAGCCGGGGTCGACGCGCGCGATGCTGACGCAGTGGAAGGCCAGGTCCCACGCGGCGTACCAGGGGTACTCCCACGGGTCGGGCATGCTGATGACGTCGAAGCTGTTCATGTGCCACCAGTTGTTGTTGCGCCCGTAGCGCCGGCCCGGTGGCGGCGGCGCGTTGCCGGGGTCGCCGTGCAGCCACTGCTTCACATCGAAGTGGTAGAACTGCTTGCCCCACATGAGTCCGGCGACGGCCTGCCGGGCGACGGATTTCTCCTCGTCGGTGGCGGCTTCGGGCAGCACCTCGGTGAAGAAGTCGTCGGCTTCGGCGCTGCGCGCGGCCATCACCGACGCCCAGCCGTCCCCCAGGTCCGCGGGGGGCATCGGCCGGTCACTCTGGGTCAATCGGAGCCTGAGCGTACGGGTCTCGCCCGCCCCCATCCACAGCCGGTAGTGCAGCGCCCCCTTGGTGCCGACGCCGGCCGGGTTGACGGTCGGCGTCCGGTGGATGAGGTAGTCGTTGATGCCGTCCTTCGGGTACGGGCTGCGCCCCGGCAGTCCCCACAGGCGCTGGGCGTTCGTCTCGTTGTCGCACATCAGCGCGATGGGTGCGCCCTGCCCGTCGAGGGTGACGTGGCCGAGGGACCGGTGCCGTCCGTCGAGGCGCCCGGGCACCCCGGTCATGGTCGGCGCCTGCCGGTTGGGCAGCCCCCACGACCAGGTGTTGCGGAACCAGAGAGTGGGCAGCACGTGCAGGATCGCCGGGTCTGGCCCGCGGTTGCTGACGGTGATGGCGATGCACACGTCGGTGGGCCCGGCCTTGGCGTAGTCGACGGTGACGGCCCAGAACCGGTCGTGGTCGAAGATGCCGGTGTCGACGAGCTCGTACTCCCCCTCGTTGCGGGAACGGGCGCCGTTGACGCGGACGAGCTGGTCGTAGGGGAACGCGGTCTGCGGGTAGTGGTAACGCCAGCGCATCCACGAGTGGGTGGGTGTGGAGTCCTGGTACCACCAGTACTCCTTGGCGTCCTCGCCGTGGTTGCCGCCGTCGCCGCCGAGGCCGAACATCCGCTCCTTGAGGATCGGGTCCTTGCCGTTCCAGAGGGCGAGGGCGAAGGCGAACGTCTGCCGGTCGTCGCAGAGGCCGGCCATGCCGTCCTCGTTCCAGCGGTACGCCCGGGAGCGCGCGTGGTCGTGCGGAAAGTAGTCCCACGCCGTGCCGTGTTCGCTGTAGTCCTCCCGGACGGTCCCCCAGGCACGTTCCGCTAGGTACGGCCCCCACGCCCGCCAAGGCTGCTCACCGGAATCGGCCTGCGCCAGGCGTACGCGTTCCGACACGTCCGTTCTCACCCCCACTATCCCGGAGTCGATCACACTGAGAGTGTCACGCTCATGTGTCAAGCGTGTAAGGCTCCGCGCGATTAGGGGTTTGTTCCCGTGCCCATGCCTCGCCCCGTCACCTTCGGCCCTCAGGTCTGCGCCCGCCTCAACGAGGGCGCCACACGGGAATGGCTGGTACCCGATGGGGTCGGCGGGTATGCCATGGGGACGGTCAGCGGTCTGCGGACCCGCCGTTACCACGGTCTGCTGATCGTCGCGGGTCACACTCCGGCGTCCCGCCATCTGGGCCTCGCGGCTCTCGATCCGGTCGTGACGCTGCCGTCCGGGGCGATCGTCCGGCTCGGTGTCCACGAGTGGGCGGACGGCGCGATCGCGCCCGCCGGGCACCGGCTGCTGGCCGGGTTCACGCTGGCCGACGGGGTGCCGCGCTGGCGGTGGCGGCTCGGCGACGTGGTGATCGAGCGGGAGATCGCCGCGGTCCACGGCCGTCCGGCGGTCTCGGTCGTGCACCGGCTGGTCTCCGGCGGTCCGGTCCGGCTCACCCTGGAGGCGCTCTGCACCTGGCGGGACGTGCACGGCGAGCGGACCGCGGACGGCCCGCCGCCGGCGGTCACGGCGACGGCCGACGGCTGCGTGGTCGAGGAGGCCTACCGGATCAGCGGGCCGGGCTTCACCCCGGGCGGCGAGTGGTTCCGCGACGTCCGTCACCGGACGGAGGACGAGCGGGGGCTCACTTCGACAGAGGACCTGTGGTACGCGGGAAGCTTCCACGTCGATCTGCGCCGTCCCGGGGAGATCGCGGAAGTGTCGGCGTGGGCGGGCGATCTGGACGATCCGCCGCCACCGGCCGGTCCGGCCGTGGTCGCCGCACGGCTCCGGAACCGGGCGGTGGTCGCGGCCGCGGCTCCCGCCGACGAGACGCAGGCGACGCTGGCACTGGCCGCCGACGCGTTCGTGGTGCACACCGTCAACGGGCCGGACGTGGTGGCCGGGTACCCGTGGTTCGGGTCGTGGTCCCGGGACACGATGATCAGTTACGAGGGGCTGTTCCTCGCCACGAACCGGGCCGACGAGGGCCGGGAGCTGCTGCGCTCCTACGCGGGCACGCTGTCCGAGGGGATGCTCGCGAACACCGCCGACACCGGGACCGTCGAGTACAACACCGTCGACGGGACGCTGTGGTTCCTGCACGCGGTCGGCCGGCACGTGGCACTGACCGGCGACGACGACCTGGCCGCGGCGCTGCTTCCGCTGCTGCGGGACGTGGTGACCTATCACCTGTCCGGCACGCGGTTCGGGATCCGTACCGACCCGGCCGACGGGCTGCTCCGGGCGGGCGCTCCCGGACATGCCCTGACCTGGATGGACGCCCGCGTCGACGGGGTTCCGGTGACCGCCCGCGCCGGCAAGCCGGTCGAGGTCAACGCGTTGTGGATCAACGGGCTGGCGACGGTGCTGGAGCTGTCCGCCCGTACCGGGATCCCGCCCGGACCGGCCGAACGCGCCTGCCCGCAGGCCCGGGAGGGGTTCGGGCGGCACTATCCGGCGCCCGGTGGCCTGCTGCACGACGTGGTCGGCGGGTCCGGTGACGATCCGGTGCTGCGCCCCAACCAGGTGCTCGCCTGGTCGCTGCCGCACGCTCCGGTCCGCCCGGACCGCGGGGCCCTGGAGCGGCTCGGCGCGGTGCTGCTCACCCCGCTCGGGCCACGGAGTCTGGCGCCGGGCGAGCTCGGTTACGCGGGACGGCACCGGGGCACACCGGCCGAGCGGGACGCGGCGTACCACACCGGCACCGTCTGGCCGTGGCTGACCGGGCCGTGGGTGACCGCCCTGCACCGGGTCGGTGTCAGCGGCGAGGACGTGCTCGCCGATGCCGAGGCGCACCTGTCCGAACACGGCCTCGGCTCGATCTCGGAGACCGCCGACGGTGACCCGCCGCACCGGGCCACCGGCTGCCCGTTCCAGGCGTGGTCGGTGGCCGAGCACCTGCGGGCCCGGCGGCTCTGACACTTCCGGGTCAAGCGATCGCACCCGTTCCGCACCCGGCGCCGGGGATGCTCCACGCATGGGACGTGATCGGTGGGCCGGTACGGCGTGGCTCGTGGTGCTCGCGGGTTGTGTGGTGCTGCGGATCATCCTCGGTGCGTCCGAATCCGATCTGCTGGTGACCGTCGCCCCCTACATGGTGATCACCATCGCCACGCCGTTCGTCATCCTCTACGGCACGGTCCGGCACCGGCCGCCGCACCGGGCCGGCTGGTTCCTGCTGTTCGCGGCGCAGGTGTTCTACGCCCTCGCCGACAGCCTGGCGGTGGCCGACGACTACCTGTCCGGCGAGTTCCTCGAACCCACTCCCGCCGACCTCCTGTACTTCACCTACTACCTGCTGTTCGCCACCGCGATCCTGGTCTTCATCCGGCGCCGCACACCCGGCTGGGACGGGCCCAGCGTCATCGACGCGCTGGTCATCGCGATCAGCGCCGGCCTGCTCAGCTGGATCTACGTCCTTCAGCCGCTGACGTCCGACTCGGAACTGCCTCTCAATGCCAAGTTGACGCAGTCGGCGTACCCCGTCCTCGATCTGATGCTGTTGATCCTCGCGGTCCGTCTCGTGATGGGCGCCGGCACCCGCGGCCCGGTCCTGTATCTCCTGCTCAGCAGCATGACCCTGATGCTCGGTGTGGACGCCGCCTACCTGGCCACGGCGATCGCCGACGGCGGGGCGGTCTCCGAGGCGTACCTCGACGCCTTCTGGATGCTCTCGCTCGGCCTGCTCGGGCTGGCCGGCATGCATCCCGGCATCCGCCACTTCGACCGGCGCACCGACACCGCCCTCCCCGACGCGTCACCGGCCCGTCTCGGCGCCCTCGCCGTCGCCGTGCTGATGGCTCCCGGTGTCCAGTTCATCGAGTGGCTGCGCGGCTCACCACCCAGCGTGCCGTTGATCAGCGGCGCCTGCACGGTCATGTTCCTGCTGGTCCTGGCCAGGATGTCGGGCCTGGTCGCGGCTCAGCGCCGGGCCGCGATCACCGACGGTCTGACCGGCCTGCGCACCCGCCGTTACTTCGCCGAGGCGCTGTCCGCCGAGTCCCGCCGGTCCCTGCGTTCCGGTCAGGGTCTCGGCCTCCTGATCATCGACGTCGATCACTTCAAAAAGATCAACGATGGGTACGGCCACCCGGCCGGCGACCAGGTGCTGCGTGAGGTGGCCCGTCGCCTGTCCAGCGCGACCCGTGCCGGCAGCGTGGTCGCCCGGTACGGCGGTGAGGAGTTCGTGGTGCTGGCCCCGCACACCGCCGCCGACGAGCTCTACGCCCTGGCCGAACGCCTCCGCTCCGAGATCGCCGACCTTCCGATAGCGATCGACGACGACCTCCTGTCGGTGACCGTCTCGGTGGGCGCCGCCGCCGGTGGTCCCGGCCGCGGCCCGTCGGGCGGCGTCTGCGGCGAGCCCGAGTTCCTCCTCCGCACCGCCGACGAGGCCCTCTACGCCGCCAAGGCCGCCGGCCGGAACCGCTCGGTCCTGGCCGGCACCACCCCCGTCCCCCACTGAACCCCCACCCCACCCACCACACCACCACCCACCACACCACCGCCTGCCGCACCACCGCCTGCCGCACCGCCGCCTGCCGCACCGCCGCCTGCCGCACCGCCGCCTGCCGCCACCCGACGCACCGCCATCCGCCGCCGCACCGGCGCTCGCCCCCACCGCCACCTGCCGCTGGCCGTCGCATCGCAGCCAGACAGCTCGCCACCCGCCAGACAACTCACCACCCACCAGTCCGCCGCCACCCGCCAGACAGCTCACCACCCGCCAGACAGCTCACCACCCACAGTCCGCCGCCACCCGCCAGACAGCTCGCCACCCGCCAGTCCGCCGCCACCCGCCAGTCCGCCGCCACCCGCCAGTCCGCCGCCACCCGCCAGTCGGCCGCCGGCCATGCCGGCGTCAGCCGGCGAGCCAGCCGGGGCGGATGAGGCCTGCCTCGTAGGCGTAGACGACCAGCTGGGCACGATCGCGGGCGCCGAGTTTGATCATCGTGCGGCTGACGTGGGTCTTCGCGGTGGCCGGGCTGATCACCAGGCGGGCGGCGATCTCGTCGTTGGAGAGGCCCTCGGCGACCAGCCCCAGCACCTCGCGCTCCCGGTCGGTGAGCTGATCGAGCTCGCGGGGCACCTCGGGCTGCCGCCCGTGCGCGACGGCCGCCGCCGTGAACGAGCCGATCACCCGGCGTGTGACGCTCGGCGACAGCAGTCCGTCCCCGGCGGCGACCGCCCGCACCCCGCGCAGCAGATCCACCGGCTCGGTGTCCTTCACCAGGAATCCGGAAGCCCCGGTCCGCAGTGCCTCGAACACGTACTCGTCCAGCTCGAACGTGGTCAGGATGACCACCCGGGTGGCAGCCAGATCCGGGTCGGCGGCGATCCGCCGGGTGGCCTCCAGCCCGTCGACCCCGGGCATCCGGATGTCCATCAGCACGACGTCCGGCCGGGTGGCCCGGACCACCTCGACGGCCCGAAGCCCGTCCGCGGCTTCCCCGACCACCTCGATGCCCGGTTCGGCGTCGAGCAGCGCCCGGAACCCGGCCCGGACCAGCGCCTGGTCATCCGCCAGCACCACCGAGATCATCCGGCCTTCCCCTCTCCTCCGGCATCAGCACCCACGGTCCCCTCCGCGGCCCCAGCGGATCCCTCATCCACCCCCGCAAATCCGTCATCCGCCGCGAGCCCGGTCGGAGACCCCACAGGCCCGGTCGGAGACCCCACAGGCCCGGTCGGAGACCCCACAGGCCCGGCCGGAGACCCCACAGGCCCGGCCGGAGACCCCACAGGCCCGGCCGAAGACCCCACAGGCCCGGCCGGAGACCCCACAGGCCCGGCCGGAGACCCCACAGGCCCGGCCGAAGACCCCACAGGCCCGGCCGAAGACCCCACAGGCCCGGCCGAAGACCCCACAGGCCCGGCCGAAGACCCCACAGGCCCGGCCGAAGACCCGACGGGCCCGGACGAAGACGCGGGCGCTCGCGGCGAGGACGGTGGGCGGGGCGGGATCGGGAGGGCGGCGCTGACGCGGTAGCCGATGGCGTCGTCGTCCAGCGGGCCCGCCGTCAGGGCGCCGCCCAGGCTCTCCGCCCGCGCGCGCATCCCGGTCAGGCCGCTCGAACCCTCCGGTGGCGGTGACGACGGGCGGACGCCGGTGTTCGTGATCGACAGATACAGGGCGTCCGGCGTGTGACGGATCTCGACCGTCGCCTCCGCACCCGGACCGGCGTGTTTGCGGACGTTGGTCAGCGACTCCTGCACGATCCGGTAGGCGGCCCGGTCGACCTCGGCCGGCAGCTCGCGGGCCTCCCCGAGGATCGCGGTGCGGACCGGGAATCCGGCGTCCGCGGTCAGGTCGCTGAGACGGCTCAGGCCGAGGGCCGGCTGGCGGGGCGCGGCCTCACCCTCGGTCCGCAGGACGCCCAGCACCGACCGGACCTCGCGCAACGCCTCCGCGCTCGCCGTCCTGATCGCCGTGAGGGCCTCACGGGCCTGCTCCGGCCGGTTGTCCATCAGGTGCAACCCCACCCCGGCCTGCACATTGATCAACGACAGATGGTGGCCGAGGACGTCGTGCAGCTCCTGGGCCATCCGCAGCCGCTCCTCCGAGGCCTGCCGGCGTTTCTGCTCGGCGCGGGCCCGCTCCTGCTCCTCGCGCGCCCGGGCCAGCGCGGCGAGTTGCTCGTGCCGCACCTTCGACACCGCGCCGGCCAGCACCGCCACCCCCGGCCCGAAACCGGCGAGCAGCGCCTCCCGCAGGCTCGGCGTCACCCCGGCGGGGAGGCCCAGCGGACCGGCCAGGGCCACGGTGAGCAGCAGGTAGACCACCCAGGCGACGGCCGCGCCGATCGCCGCCTCGGTCCGCCGGCCCTGTTTGGCCAGGGCGAACAGGGCTAGGGCGGGGGCCACCGCATACATCCAGTAGGGATCGGCGTGGGTCGCGAAGGCGATCGAGGCGCTCGCGGCGACCACGAAGACGGCGAGCGGCGCCCGCTGTTTCCAGAACAGCGCCATCGGCCCGGCGAGCAGCAGCAGGTAGTAGAGGACCGGGGAGGTGAGGTGGACGCCGCCGCGATCGGCGAGATCATTCGACCCGGCGAGGTGGAAGATCGAGGCCGCGATCACCGCGCCGGGCGGCCACCCGTGGTGCCCACCGCGCCGGGACCGCCGCCACGGCGGACCGGACGTCACACCCACCTCCGGCACGTCACAGGTATCCACCCGGCGACGCCACGGAGGCCCGTCACGCCAGGAAGTGGGAGAGCGCCGGGCGGAACGGGAACGCCACGGCGGACCACCACGGCTGCCGGGGAACTCCGGCTCGCCGGGCGCCGGTCCGCGGCCCGCACCTCTCATGACCCCGAACCTACGTCAGCGAAACGACCAGGGCATCGGCCCGTGGTAGGGGCTCCGGTGTACGACCACGGGATCACCGGGCGGCACCGGTGTACGCCTCCGGGCGTACCGGAAAGGTCAGAAACGGCGCGGGATGCGCCTCGGAGATGCCTCCCCGGGCCGACGCAGGCGCAGGCCCCCGCAGCCGATGCTGGAGCGGCAACCGAGCCACCGACCGAAGGAGAAGCTCATGCAACCCCAGGGACCCGCCCGGCTGCGGACCTCAGACTCGGAGCGGGAGGAGGTCGCCGAGATCCTGCGCGCCGCCATGGCCGAGGGCCGCCTCGACCTGGCCGAGGGCGAGGAGCGGCTGTCCGGGGCGTACGCCGCGAAGTTCCGCGACGAGCTCGCACCGCTCACCGCCGACCTGCCGCACGGGGGTCGCCAGGCGCTGGCCCGCACCCCGGCAGGACGCGCCGCGACACGCCGGTCGCTGAGCCGGCACGCCAGCTTCATCCTGATCATCATGGGTGTCCTCACCGGAGTGTGGATGCTGTCCCACTCGACCTTCTTCTGGCCGGTGATCCCGCTGGCGTTCCTGGTGATGGGCCTGTTCAAGCACGCGAGGTACGGTCGGTGGCGCCCCGAGTACACCTTCGGCCACCACCACCGGCACTGACCGCCGCTGTCGGGTGGCCGACCCCACGCGCGACACGCCAACCGGATCGTTGATCTTCTTCGTTCTCTCTGCCAGAGTGGCCGAGTTTTGTTCGGGGAGGGACAACGCACATGATGGGTCCGTCGCACGCGCTTTCCGGCGCGGCCGCCTGGCTGGCAGGCAGTTGGGCGCTCGACCAGTTCGCCAACATCAGTCAGACGCCGCTGGAGGTGGCGGTCGGCACGGCGATCTGTGCGGGTGGCGCCCTTCTGCCCGATCTGGACATGTCCGGCAAGGTGACCCGCAACCAGGGTGGCGCGACGGTGGCCCGCACGTTCGGTGTGGCGTCGCTGTTCGTGGCCGAGGTGGTGGAGAAGTTCTCGCTCGGCGTCTACACGGCGACGAAGCTGAAACGGGACCCGCGGCGGGACAACGGGCACCGCACCTTCACGCACACCCTGCCGTTCTGTGCCCTGCTGGCGTGGGGCACCACGGCGCTGGCCGACAACTACGGCTACTGGGCCGTCATCGGCATCGTCTTCTTCATGAGCGGCCTGGCGTTGCGCGGCCTGTTCGACGACTGGGCGGAGCGGGCCGGCTGGGTCATCGTGACGCTGGCGTCGGCCGCGATCGCCTGGTTCACCGCCGCCAACCTGCCGAGCGACCGCGGCTATCCGCTGCTGGGCCTGGCCGTCGGCGTGGGCTGTTTCGTCCACATCCTCGGTGACATGATCACCAAGAACGGCGTACCGATCCTGTGGCCGATCCCGATCAAACGCCGCATGTGGATGATGATCGGCATCCCGAACAGCATGGCCGTTAAGGTCGGCGGCAAGGTCGAGGTGGTCATCCTGCGCACCACCTTCACGGTCATCTCGCTGCTGTCGATCGCCGGCCTGTTCATCCCGAGCGTGCTGGAGCGCTTCAACCTGGACGTCTGGGCCAGTAAGTAGGTCAGGCCGCCTGCCAGGACGTGGTGAGTACGTCGGCCAGGAACACATCCAGCAGTGTCCGCAGGAGATGTTGAACGGGATCACCACCCGGTCGCCGGGCCGGATGTGCGTGACCTCGGGGCCGACCTGCCCCAGAACACCGCCTCAACCCCGCCTCCGCGGCTTGCGGAGGCGGGGTGTCGTGCGGGGGTTCGTCAGTCGATCGGGTAGGCGAGGTTGGGGCGCAGCCAGCGCTCCACCTCGGGGACCGGGACGCCTCGCCGTACCGCGTAGTCCTCGATCTGGTCCTTGCCGAGCCGGCCGACGGTGAAGTATTTCGCGTCCGGGTGGGCGAAGATCAGGCCACTGACGGCGGCCGCCGGGGTCATCGCGAACGACTCGGTCAGCCCCACGCCGATCGCCGACGTGCCCAGCAGCTCGAACAGGTCACGCTTCTCGCTGTGGTCGGGGCAGGCCGGGTAGCCGAGGGCCGGGCGGATGCCCCGGAACCGTTCGGCGTGCAGGTCGGCCAGGAGCGGCTGGGCGTCCGGCTCGAACCAGTCACGGCGGGCCTTGAGGTGCAGGTACTCGGCGAACGCCTCGGCCAGACGGTCGGCCAGCGCCTTGACCATGATGGCCCGGTAGTCGTCGTGCTCGGCTTCATAACGAAGAGCCAGCTTGTCGGCGCCGTGGATGGCCACCGCGAACCCGCCCAGGTGGTCCCCGGCCGGCGCGATGTAGTCGGCGAGGCACCGGTTGGCCCGCCCGGCCGGTTTCTCGGTCTGCTGGCGCAGCATCGGGAACGACGCCCCGTTCGCCAGCTTGATGTCGTCGCCGTCGGCGTGGGCCGGCCAGAAGCCGTAGAGGCCACGAGCCTGGAACGAGCCCTGCGCGATGATCTGGTCGAGCAGCGTGTTGGCGTCGTCGAACAGCTCCCGCGCGACCGGCTGCTCCAGGATGGCCGGGTACTTCCCCTTGAGCTCCCAGGCCAGGAACAGGAACTGCCAGTCGATCATCGCGCGGAGCTCGGCGATCGTGGGCGCGACCTCCCGTACCCCGGTGAAGTTCGGCCGGGGAAGGTCTCCGAAGTCGACCGTCTCGCGGTTGGCGCGGGCCTGGGCGAGAGTGAGCAGCGGCTTGGAGTGCCGCTGCTCGTGCTGCTCGCGGAGACGCTGCTGCTCGTCCCGGTTGGCCTCGTCGAGTTTGACCGCGCGCTCCGGGTCGAGCAGGTCGGACACCACGCCGACGACCCGGGACGCGTCGAGCACGTGCACCGTCGAGCCGTCGTAGGCGGGCGCGATCCGCACCGCCGTGTGCTGCTTGGAGGTGGTCGCCCCGCCGATCAGGAGGGGCAGCCTGATCCCGCGGCGCTGCATCTCGGCGCCGACCGCGACCATCTCGTCCAGTGACGGGGTGATCAGGCCGGACAGTCCGATCGCGTCGGCGCCCTCGGCGATCGCGGTCTCCAGGATCTTCGCCGTCGGCACCATCACGCCCAGGTCGATGACCTCGTAGTTGTTGCAGCCGAGGACCACGCCGACGATGTTCTTGCCGATGTCGTGGACGTCGCCCTTGACCGTGGCGAGGACGACCTTGCCCTGGCCGCGGGAGCCCGCCTCCTTCTCGTCCTCCATGAACGGCAGCAGGTAGGCGACCGACCGCTTCATCACCCGGGCGCTCTTGACCACCTGGGGCAGGAACATCTTGCCGGAGCCGAACAGGTCGCCGACGACGCTCATGCCACCCATCAGCGGGCCCTCGATGACGTCGAGCGGGCGGGGCAGTTTCTGCCGGGCCTCCTCGGTGTCCTCCTCGATGAAGTCGACGATGCCGTGCACGAGGGCGTGGCTGAGCCGGTCCTCGACGGAGGCCTCCCGCCAGGACAGGTCGACCTCGCGCTTGGCGCCGGAACCGGTGACCGTGGAGGCGAAGGTGACCAGGCGGTCGGTGGCGTCCGGGCGCCGGTCGAAGATCACGTCCTCGACGAGCTCCAGCAGGTCGGCCGGGATGTCCTGGTAGACGGCGAGCTGGCCGGCGTTGACGATGCCCATGTCGAGCCCCGCCCGGACGGCGTGGAACAGGAACGCCGAGTGCATGGCCTCGCGCACGATGTCGTTGCCGCGGAAGGCGAAGGACAAATTCGAGATGCCACCGGAGGTACGGGCACCCGGGCACCGCTGCTTGATCAGCGGGAGCGCGTCGATGAAGTTCTTCGCATACCCGTTGTGCTCGGCGATACCGGTCGCGACCGCGAGCACGTTGGGGTCGAAGATGATGTCCGTCGGGTCGAACCCGTCGGCGACCAGAAGATCGTAGGCGCGGGCACAGATCTCCACCTTGCGCTCGGTGGTGTCGGCCTGCCCCTGCTCGTCGAAGGCCATCACGACCGCGCCGGCGCCGAAGTCCCGGATCCGCCGGGCGTGGTCGAGGAAGACCTCCTCGCCCTCCTTGAGGCTGATCGAGTTGACCACGCCCTTGCCCTGGACGCATTTGAGGCCCGCTTCGAGCACCGACCACTTCGAGCTGTCGATCATGATCGGGATCCGGGCCACCTCGGGCTCGGTCGCGATCAGGTTCAGGAAGGTGACCATCGCCTGCTCGCTGTCGAGCAGGTCGGCGTCCATGTTGACGTCGAGCAGGTTGGCGCCGCCGCGCACCTGCTCCAGGGCCACGTCGACGGCGGCCTGGTGGTCGTCGGCCTCGATGAGCCGGCGGAACTTGGCCGAGCCGGTCACGTTGGTCCGCTCGCCGATCATGACGAAGCCGGTGTCCGGGCCGATCGCGAACGGCTCCAGGCCGCTGAACCGGGTGGTCGGCGCGGGCGGGTCGATGACGCGCGGAGTCGACCCGGCCACCGCGGAGGCCACCGCGGCGATGTGCGCCGGGGTGGTGCCGCAACAGCCGCCGACGATGTTGACCAGGCCGTCCGCGGCGAAGCCCTGGAGCAGCCCGCCGGTCACCTCGGGAGTCTCGTCGTAGCCGCCGAACGCGTTCGGCAGACCCGCGTTCGGGTGGGCGGCGACGTAGACGTTCGACAGGCGGGCCAGGTCGGTGACGTGCGGGCGCGCCTCGGTCGCACCGAGCGCGCAGTTGACCCCGACGATCAGCGGCTCGGCGCGCTCGATCGAGCGCCAGAACGCCTCCACGGTCTGACCGGAGAGGGTACGCCCGGACAGGTCCACGATCGTCACGGAGATCCACAGCGGGATCTCCGGCGCCACCTCACGGGCCGCCGCGACGGCCGCCTTCGCGTTCAGCGTGTCGAAGATCGTCTCGATCAGGAACAGGTCGACACCGCCCTCGGCGAGCGCCGACATCTGCTCCGCGTAGGTCGCCTTGACCTGGTCGAACGTGACAGCACGATACGCCGGGTCGTCGACCCGCGGTGACAGCGACAGGGTCACGTTGAGCGGGCCCACCGACCCGGCCACGAACCGGGGACGGCCGTCCCTCTGAAAAGCCTCGTCGGCGGCCTGCCGGGCCAGCCGGGCACCCTGCACGTTCATCTCCCGGACCAGGTGCTCCAGCCCGTAGTCGGCCTGGGCGATGCTCGTCGCGGTGAACGTGTTGGTGGTGGTGATGTCGGCGCCGGCCGCGAGATATTGCCGGTGGACGTCGAGGATGATGTCCGGCCGGGTCAGGATCAGCAGGTCCGGGTCACCGGTGACGTCTTTCGGGTGGTCGGCCGGGATCAGCTCGTTGCGGTAGTCCGCCGGGGTGAGCCGCGCGCCCTGCAGCATCGTGCCCCACGCGCCGTCCAGCACCAGGATCCGCTCGGCGAGCAGATCGCGCAGCTGAGTGACGGTTTGAGTCAACGCCAACACCTCCGATAGTGAGTCGGAGGCGCCCTTGTGTCGGGTGGTTCACCGGTCGAGCGTGACGGGTGTGGCCCGCTGCAGCGCCTCTCGGCCGGACCGTCAACGATACCGACTCCCTCACTTGGCGTCGGCGTAGGCACCAACCACTGAGACGTCCAGAGGAAAACGCACCGTGGTGTCGCCGAACAGGAGCCGACCTGCGGATAGCGCGCTCTCCCGCACCGCCTCGGCGACCGAACCGGCCAGGTCGGCGGGACAGTGCACCACCACCTCGTCGTGCACGAAAAGGACGAGCTCGGCCTCGGTGCCGGCCAGCCGCTGACGCAGGGTGGCGATCAACACCAGCGCCCACTCGGCGGCCGTGGCCTGGATCACGAAATTGCGGGTGAAGCGGCCGCGGGCCCGGCCGGGCGGTGGCGCCACCTCGTCCGGCGGGTCCAGCCCGGCGTCGCGCCAGGCGCCGGACGCCGGTGGGCAGGTGCGGCCCAGCCACGAGCGGACCAGGCCACCGGCCTCCCCGGTACGGGCGGCGGCCTCCACATACTCGAACGCGGTCGGATAGTGCCGGCGGAGCACGGCCAGGGCCGGGACGGCGTCGCCGCCGGTCTGCCCATACATCGCCCCGAGCAGGGCCAGCTTGGCCTTGGCCCGGTCACCGTCGAACGAGTCGGTGGCCAGCGCGGCATAGAGATCGCCGGCGGCGGCCGCCCGGGCCAGCCGCCCGTCACCGGAGACGGCGGCCAGGACACGGGGCTCCAACTGGCCGGCGTCGGCGACCACGAACCGCCAGCCCGGGTCGGCCAGCACCGCCCGCCGGACCACCTTGGGCACCTGCAGCGCGCCACCGCCACGGGTCGCCCAGCGGCCGGACACGACACCACCCGCGACGAACTCCGGGCGGAAACGGCCGTCGCGCACCCAGGCGTCGCACCAGGCCCAGCCGTGCGCCGTCCAGATCCGGTAGAGCTCCTTGAACTCCAGCAGCAGGGCCACCGCCGGATGGTCGACCTGGCGCAGCACCCAGCGCCGGGTGTTGGGGATCTCGATGCCGGCCCGGTGGAACGCCCGCACCACCTCGGCCGGCAGATCGGGGTGCAGGCCGTGGGTGCCGAACGCGGCGTTGATCTCGGCGGTCAGCTCGGCCAGGCGGCGGGGCGGGCCCATCGGCTGGGGCGGGCCGAGCAGCTCACGCAGCAGCTCGTCATGGATGTCGGCGCGCCACGGCAGACCGGTGTGACCCATCTCGGCGGCGACCAGGGCACCCGCCGACTCGGCCGCCACCAGCATCCGGAAACGGCCGGGATGTTCGGTCCGGGTGATCCGGCGAGCCTGCTCCTCGTACACCTCGATCAGGTCTTTGACCTCGGGATGGTCGGCCGGGACCGCGTCGAAGAGGGCGACCTGCGCGAAACCCGGCGGCTCGGCATCCGGCCGTGGCCGGTCGGGAGGAACCGCGAGGCCGCGTAAGCGGGCGACGGCGGCGGCCAGACCGCGTGGCTCGCCCCAGCGGCCGGCATGGCCGGACAACAGTGCCTCGGTCAGCTCCAGGTCGTGGCAGCGGGCCACCCGGACCCCGGCCCGCAGCAGCGGTGGGTAGACGCCGGCGGTCGAGGCCCAGAGCCAGCGCGGCTGCTCGGCGGCCTCCAGCCTGGTGATCTCGGCTGCCAGGTCGGGAACGTGCCACAGCTCCCCGGAAACGGTGCGGCCCAGACGGCCACCAGGGCCGTCCGGGTCGGGCACCACAGCTATCAGCACCGGGCCATTGTCACCCGGGGGTATGACAACTTCCGGGACCGCTCATTTGACCGCCCCGGAGGTCAGGCCGGCCTGGATCTGCCGCTGGAAGACCGCATAGACGATGATCATCGGCAGGATGGAGAGGGTCAGTGCGGCGAACAGCTGACCCCATTCGGCCTGGTAACCGGCCGACACGCTGATGTTCGCGATGCCCTGGGTGAGCACGTACTTGTCCTCACTCTGCATGATCACGACCGGCAGCAGGTACTGGTTCCACTGGCCGACGATGTTGAAGATCGCGATGCTGACCAGGCCGGACTTCGCCATCGGCAGCATCACCTGGAAGAACCGGCGCACGTGCCCGGCCCCGTCGACGGTGGCCGCCTCCTCGATCTCGTGCGGCAGCGTCCGGAAGAACGCCACCAGGAAGAAGACCGTGAACGACAGCGAGTAGGCGATGTAGATCAGGACCAGGCCGAAGAACGAGTCCAGCAGCTGGAGCGCCTGGGCGATGCCGTACAGCGGGGCCAGCGCCATGAAGGTCGGGAAGGCCAGGCCGGACACGAACAGGTAGTAGATGAACCGGTTGCCGGGGAACTTGTAACGGGCCAGCACGTACGCGGCCATCGCCCCGAGCAGCATGGTGCCTGCCGTGCTGACCAGCACGACGAAGACGCTGTTCAGGAAGTACTGGCCGATGTGGGCCTCGTTCCAGGCGTCCGCGAAGTTGTCGAACGCCCAGCTCTTCGGCAGGTTGAACGGCTCGTCGAGGTAGATCTCCTCGTTGCTCTTGAACGAGGCGAGCGCGACCCAGATCAGCGGCGCGACGGTGGCCAGCGCCCACAGGAAGAGCGCCACGTGCGCCACCCCGCCGAGCGGGTTGACCCGGCGGCCGGTGTCCTTGGCCGCCGCGACCGGCCCGGTGGCCGTCGCGCGGGGAGTCTTGGTGAGGTTCGTCATCGTCTCTCGGCCTCTCTCGGCGATCAGGCGTCGACGCTGTCGGACCGGTTGACCCGCAGGGTCAGCCAGGCGAAGCTCAGGGCCAGGAAGAACAACACGACGCCGATCGCCGAGGCGTAGCCGGCCTGGGAATACTTGAAGGCGTTGAGGTAGATCTGCATGCTCAGCACCTGGGTCGAGTTGTTCGGGCCGCCCTGGTTCACGGTCATGATGTTGACCAGCGCGAAGGCGTCGAAGGCGGCGATGCCGAGGTAGATCCAGGCGACCTGGATGTTGCCCCAGAGCAGGGGCAACGTGATCTTGAAGAACAGGGTGAGCCGGTTCGCCCCGTCCAGCGCGGCCGCCTCGTAGATCTCCTGGCCGATCGAGCCCATGCCGGCCGAGAAGAGCACCACGTAGAAACCGACCGCCTGCCAGATGAGCACGATCAGGATGCAGGTCAGCGCCCACTTCTCGTCGGCCAGGAACAGCCACGGCTCCCACGAGTCGGGGAGCAGGCCGTTGATCATGCCGCTCTTGTCCGGGCCGTACACACGCTGGAAGATCACCGCGACCAGGGCCAGCGCCAGCAACTGTGGGAAGAAGAAGACCACCCGGTAGACCTTGGAGCCCCAGACGCCGCGGGTCATCCCGCCCTGCGAGCCGCCGCCGACGTTGAGCAGGAAGGCGAAGATCAGCGCGATCGCGATCGTGACGATCGGCAGCAGGAGCAGCAGGAAGCCGTTGTGCCGCAGCGCGGTCCAGATGACCGGGTCGTTCCAGAGCTTCACGAAGTTGTCGAAGCCGACGTCCTTGAACGTGCCGTAGCCCGTCCAGTCGGTCAGCGACAACCGGAACATCTGCAGGTAGGCACCCACCACGAAGATGGCGTAAAGCGCCACCGGCACGGCAAGGAAACCGATGATGAAGGGATACTTGCCGTGCCGCATGGCGCTCTACCGTCCTACTGCTCGGGGTGCGGGAACCGCTACGCCACTCAGGCGCGGGTGTTCTTGGAGATGGAGGCGTCGTTGGCGACCTCCTGGGCGATCTTCTCCATCGTGTCGCAGAACTTCTGCGCGTCGCCGCCGCTGAACATCAGGGTGTTGACGGCCTCGAGCGAGGCGTCGTTCATCTTCTTGTACCAGGTGTCCCAGAGGTAACCCATGAAGACGTCCTTGCCGGCCTTGCTCAGCATGTCGTTGCCGCTGGTCAGACCGGGCGAGATGGTCTGGCCGTCGGCGGCGCCGGCCACCACGGTGAGCGACTTGGTGAGCTTGGTGAACTCCAGCGCGGCCGCCTTGGAGAGCATGACGCGCAGGTACTCCTTGCCACCCTGGACGTTGGTGCCCTTGGTGGACGCGAAGTAGATCTCACCCGCGGCCGCGTTGATCGCGGTCGCCGGCAGCTGGTCCGCCGTGGTGACGCTCGGGTACGGCATGACCGCGTACTCGAAGTTCGGCGTGATGCTGGCGGCCTGCTCGTTCTCCAGCCAGGAGCCGCACGGGTAGATCGCGACCTTGTCCTGGTTCTGCTGGAGCTGGACCTCGGTGTGGCGCAGGCCGAGGAAGCTCTTGTTCATGTACTTGGCGCCGATGTGGCCCCACGCCTCGGCCGCCTGCTTGATGGCCGGAGCCTGCCACGCGCCGGGTTTGAGGTTGTCCAGGTCCTTCAGGACCTGCTCGGTGCCGATCTTGGCCGCGCTGGTCATGATCGCGCGGACCATGTAGTACGACGCGTTGGCGCCGGCGTAGGCGAACGGGGTGATGCCGGCCGCCTTGATCTTGTCGCACAGGGCGGTGAAGTCGGCCCAGGTCGCCGGGGCGGTCCAGCCGTTCTTGTCGAACAGCTTCTTGTTGTAGTAGAGGCCGAACACGGTGAACGAGTAGTTGACCGCGAACGGCTTGCGGCCGCCCTCGACGTCGTACGTGCCCTGCTCGATCGCGCCGGGGACCAGCGTCTCGGCGACGGTCTTGCCCGCGATGTCGAAGGACGGCGCGGCGAAGAGGTCGGTCAGGTCGGCCGCCTGGCCCGCCTTGACGATGGCACCGAAGTCCATCATGTCGGCACCCGAGTTGTTGATCATGTCGGGTGCGGTCGCGGAGTTGAGCCGCGGCTTGATCGTGGTGGCGATCTGCTCCGTCGCCGAGTACTTGACCTCGGACTCCGGCCACTTCTTCTTGTACATCGGAGTGTCGACGTCGGTGGCGTACTTCGTACCCAGACCGCCGTCGAAGATCACGATCTCGACCGGGGCCTTCGGGTCGATGCCGAGCGGGTTGTCCGCCGACTTCGTGCCCGTCGCCTGGTTGGCCGGCTCGTCCGAACCACCGCCGACGCAGGCGCTGAGCATGCCCACCGCCGGGGTCGCCGCCAGGCCGACCGCGGCGGCACGGCGCAGCAGGCTACGACGGTCCAACTCGGATTTCGTTATGTCAGACATCGATGTCCTTTCGGGTCAACCCTTGACGGCGCCAGCGGTCAGACCGGTGGCGATGTTGCGCTGAATGATCAAGAAGAAGACCACCACGGGGATGGACGTGATGATCGCACCGGCCATGAGAGGTCCCCAGGCGGTACCGCGTTCGGTCTGGTTGTAGAGCAGCCAGGCCATCAGGTTCTGCTTCTGCGGGTTGTTCAGGGTGTTGATGATGATGAATTCATTCCACGCCTGGATGAACCCGTAGACCGAGGTGGCGACCAGACCGGGTCCGGTGAGCGGCAGGATGATCCGCCAGAACACCTGGGCACGGGTGCAGCCGTCGATCATCGCGGCCTCGTCCAGCTCCCGCGGGATGCCGGAGATGAAACCGCGCAGCGTCCACACCGTGTACGGCAGCAGGAGCACCAGATACACCAGCGCGACGCCGACGAGCGAGTTGGTCAGGTTCGCGCCCTGCAGCATCAGGAAGAGCGGGATGAGCAGCGCGAGGAAGGGCACCAGCTGGACGGCCAGGATGACCAGGATGATCGCCTTGCGGCCGTAGAAGCTGAAGCGTGCGATCGCGAGCGCCGCCAGGAAGCCCACGACCAGTGCCGCGGCGACCGCCATGGCGGTGATGATCAAGCCGTTGATCATGCTCGGGATGAAGAGTTCCTCACCGAGCGCCGACTTGAAGTTGTCCAGCGTGAAGTCGTTCGGGAAGAACGTCGGCGTGAAGCTGCGGACCTCGGAGTCCGGCTTGAACGCCGTGTTCAGCACCCAGTACACCGGGAAGAGCATGACCAGTCCGAAGACGATGCCGGTGCCGTTCGCGAAGAACGTACCGATACGGCTACGCCCGACGGTGACGACGCCCTCGTCGTGCCGTGCCATCAGTCGACCTCCCCGATCTTGAACATCTGGCGGATGTAGAAGACCATCACGCCGAGCATCAGGAGCACGGTGATCACCGAGATCGCCGAGCCGTAGCTGTAGCTGGACCGCCCGAACGCCTGCGTGTACGAGAAGGTCGCCAGGGTCTGGTAGACCGGCTCCGGGTGACCGTCGCGCAGCGCCCAGTTCTGGGTGAAGAGACCGAAGTTCCAGATCACCGACAGCGTGGTGACGATCATCAGGAGCGGCTTCAGGATCGGCAGGGTGATGTTGCGCAGCGCCTGCCAGGCCGTCGCGCCGTCGACCGTCGCGGCCTCCAGCAGTTCCTTGGGCACCTGGGTGAGGCCGGCGCTCAGCGAGATCGCCAGGAACGGGATGCCGGCCCAGACCACCAGCGTGGTGATCACCGCCCAGCCCTCCCACGGGTTCACGAACCAGCTGTGGGTCGCGTAGTCCAGGCCGAGCTCGGTGAGCACATAGTTCAGGACACCGAAGTCGGAGTCGGTCAGCCAGCGGAACGACTGCGCCGCGACCAGCTGGGGCAGCGCCCAGACGAACATCATCGCGATCATCATGAAGATCCGGACCCGGGCGTGCACCCGGCGCATCAGCAGCGCGATGCCGAGGCCGAGAAGGACCGAGAGGGTCACCGAGACGACCGTGAAGGCGGCGGTACGGCCCACGACGCCCCAGAAGACCCCGTCGGTCAGCGCCTTCGTGTACTGGTCGAAACCGGCCCACGGCGGTGTGGCGCCGGAGAACAGCTCCTTCAACCGCATGTTCTGGAAGGACAGCACGATCATGCGGTAGAGCGGGTAGGCCAGCATCGCGATCAGGATCACGAGCGTGGGCAGGGAGAGCAGCCACGCCACCCGGGAGTCGCGCTGGCTGCGGTTACGTACCCGGGCCACGTGCCGCGGCGGCGGTGCCTGCGGCGCGTCCGCCGGGGTCGGCCGGGAGTCGACGGCGTGCATCAAAGATCCTCTTCCACCGTGAGGAGGGGTGTGCCGCCCGCCCGGCAGAAGGGCGGGCGGGCGGCACGGGTCATCAGGCCTCGTTGAGCGTGGCGGCGATCTGCTCGTCAGCCCACTTGGCGCCGTCGGCGACCGTCTTCTTGCCGGTCAGGATGTCGGTCAGCATCGTCTGGAGGATGCTGGCCTTCTCCACGTCGGCCCACTTCTCGGCGTTCGGCGGGAACCAGCTGTTCTTCGCCGAGAGGGCGGCCGGCGCGATCTTCGGGTTGTCCGTGGCGGCCTTGTCCAGCAGCGCGGTCGAGTTCGGCAGCGCGCTGGCCTTGACCAGGCCCTCCATCGACTTGGTGTCGGTGAAGTACTTGACCCACTGAGCGGCGAGCTCCTTGTTGCCGCTCTTCGCGGTCACACCGAGGTTCGAGCCACCGAGGAACGAGGGGATCTCCGGCAGCGGGGCGGCGGCGAGCTTGCCCTTGACCTTGGTCGGGACCAGCGGGGAGGTCGGGTCGTTCGGGTCCTTGCGGACCTCCTCGGCCACGCCCTGCTCCCACGCGTTGCCGTAGAAGATGCCGCCGGAACCCTGGGAGAAGATGCCGGCCTGCTCGTTCTCGTTCTTGGTGACGTCAGCCTTCGAGTACTTCTTGGTCAGGTCGACCCACTTCTGCAGGCCCTCCTGCGACTGCGGGGTGGAGAGCTGGCCGACCCACTTGTCGCCCTCCTTCTTCGCGATCTCGCCACCGGTCGACTTGACCCAGGACATCGCGGCGTACCAGTACTGGCCCGGCATGTAGACGGCGCTGAACTTGTTGTCGGCGGCGTTGCCGGCCTGCAGCTTGTCCGCGGCCGAGAGCAGGTCGGCGTAGGTCTTCGGGGCCTCGGCGATGCCGGCCTTCTGGAAGAGGTCGGTGCGGTAGATCATGACGCGGGCACCGGCGTAGTAGGGCACGCAGTAGACCTTGCCCTCGGACTCGCAGGCGCCGGAGAGGCCGGACAGCCAGGTGCCGGAGTTCTCGAAGTCGCCCTTGTTCAGCTCGGCGAAGCCGCCGGAGAAGACGTACTTGGAGAACTCGGTGTTGCCGAGCTCGACCACGTCCGGCACGTCCGAACCGGCCAGGGTGGCGTCCAGCTTGGTGAGGTGGTTGGCCCACTGCTGGTACTCGACGGTCACCTGCGCGCCGGTGGCGTCGGTGAACCGCTTGGAGGCGTCGTCGACGACACCCTTCCAGGCGCTCTCGGCGTCGACCATGAGCCAGACCTTGATGGTCTTGCCCTTGCCGTCGACCTGGCCGGTGGCCGAGGTCGCACCCTCGTCGCTGGTACCGCTGCTGCATGCCGCTGCACCGAAGAGCGACGCGGCGAGTGCCGCGGCGACCGCGATCTTGCGCTTCACTGTTCCTCCCGAAGGGATTTCATTCTTTGAAAAGGGGTTCATCAGCTGTCCTTCGCGGCCTTGTGCCCGTGCACCGCTTGCGCGGTGCGCTGGAACGCGGCGTGCGAACGTTCGTGGGTTCGTTGCGCGACGGCGACGTACAGCAGGTCGAGAACGACCAGCTGCGGGTGGCGGGCGCTGAGCGCGTCCGGCCGGAAGGTCGTCGCCTGGGTTGCGGTGAGCAGGACGATGTCCGCCAACTCGGCCAGCGGGGATCGGGGGAAGCTGGTGAGCGCGATCGTGGTGGCGCCCCGGCTGTTCGCTTCCGCGAGCAGCTCGATCGTCTCGCCGGTCTCGCCACTGTGCGAGATGCCGAGCGCGACGTCGCCGGGCCGCGACAGCGCGGCGCTGGCCAGACCGTTGTGCACGTCGGTCCAGGCCCACACCGGGATGCCGATGCGATGCAGACTGAACTGCATCTCCTCGCCGACCAGCGCGCTTCCGCTGGCGCCGAAGATGTTCACGCGTTGCGCGGCGGCGATCGCCACCGCGGCCCGCTCCACCTCGCCCAGATCCAGCAGCGTGGCGGTGTCGTGCATGGCCCGGGTGTCGGCCGCCATGATCTGGCCGAGGACCCGCTCCAGCGGATCGTTCGGCTGGATCTCACGGCCGATGTCCACGGTCCAGCCGGCCGAGCGGGCCCGGCCGGTCTCCGCCGCGATGCCGAGGCGGAGGTCCGCATAGCCGTCGAAGCCGACCGCCCGGCAGAACCGGGTGATCGTCGCCGGCGAGGTCCCGCTGCGCTCGGCGAGCTCGACGATGGTGGCCCGGGAGGCCGCGGCCGGGTCGGTGAGCACCTGCTCCGCGACCCGCTGCAGCGCCCCGGTGAAGTCCGGGAGCAGCGTCCGGACCCGGGCGAGCACCCCGTCGGCAGGTGAGTGGTTCACGCCGTTCGTGGTGATTCGCTCGCCCCCGTGGTCAGTCCCGATCCGGGCGGCGCCGCGAACCAGCGAGTCGGCGACCGCGGTCGACGCGGTGCCGTCCATCTCCGGCTCAGCCATCGGTCACCCTTTCAGGAAGGACTGTTTACTGTCGCGGTAAAAGTTCTTACTAAAGGGCCCTCACTGTCAAGACTGTGAAGGAAGTTTTCAAAACCGTTACCGGCCAGGCCGAATGAACGCCTGTTTCGGCGGAGGCGGATGACAGCCATCGATCCTCAAATGGTCGAAACGACGTGACCGCCATCACATGTCCGATTTACGACCGTTTTCGGCACATCCGTTTGTCGAGCGCGGGATGGCCATTCGGCCAACGCGAGGTAGGTCGTTCGGCCCATCTCCGTGACGCGCCGAAACCTTCCCGTCACGCACGAAACAAGATCAAAAAAATTTCCGGTACGGGCTCCGCGCGGCACGGGGCACGAAAGAGGCATCCCGGCTCATCCGAATGGCCGGAATTCTTACCTTTGGTCAGTGCCGGTGGGGCGCCGTGGAAGCATCAGGTCGACCGCTTCGCAAATCAGGAGAAAAGGGCATGCGACTGCTCCCCGTATTGATCAGCGCGGCCGTCGCCGGCAGCCTCACGGGCGCCGTCCCGGCCAGGGCGGCGGCCAGCTTCGACTTCCTCACCAACACCGGTTACGTCGATGCGGAGGACGTGCTCCACGGCTTCGGCTGGGACGAGGGCAAGCTGCTCCGGGAGGCCGGGAAGGTCACGTTCGAACACCACACACACGTCGCGGAGAGCTGGTCGGTCACCTGTGACGACTCCCGCCCCTTCGACGCCGTGCGCACCGCGCAGGGGATGACCGAGTTCCTCACCGCGACGGCCACCTACCGGGCGGGCGGGACCGCGATCGCCGGATTCCGGATCACCGGATCCAACGCGGCGATCTCCAGCACCACGCCGGACTTCTCGCCCGGCAACCCGTGCCCCCGTAGCGAGCACGGCGAAACCGTCCGCACCTCCCGCCTCCAGGCGATCACCACCACCCGGAAACTGACCGCCGAGCACGGCACGACGTACGTCTCACTCGTCGAACTACGCACCGGGCCGGAGTTGAACGAGTGAACGCACCCATCGCCCGTACCGCGCTCGCCGTCGTCACGGCCCTTGCCGGTGGAGCCCTGGCCGGTGGCGTCATCGCTCCGGCGCCGGCACTCGCCGGGGTCCGGTTCGATCCGGCCACCAACACCGGTTTCGTCGACGGCGAGGACGTTCGCCGCGCCTTCGGCTGGGACGACGCGGCTCTGGCCCGCCACGCGCCCGAGGTCGGCTTCACCTACCACGTCGGCAAGGAGGAGATCTACTCCGTGCTCTGCGACCGGGACGTGCGGGTCGGCATCGCCTACAACCCGGGCAGCACCAGCGCCGGCCTCGTCGAGGTCGTCGCGGCGGATCCCGGCTCGGGCGCCGTCAGCGGTTTCCGGATCACCGGCGCCGACTCGGGCGCCTCCAGCATCGGCTACCTGCCCGAGATCGGCCAGGACTGCCCCGGCAACCGGGGCGGCGTCGTCCGGCGGGTCACCTACGTGCGCACGACGACGACCGAGGCGCTCTCCGCCGAGTTCGGCGACACGCAGGTCTACCTGACCAGCGAACGGACGGTCAGCATCACACCGCCATCCCCATGATCACCGTCACTCGGCCGTTTCGCGGACCGCCTGCGCGAAAGCCTCGGAGCGGTGCTCGAAGTTGCGGAAACGGCCGTAACTCGGCGCCGCCGGGGACAGCAGGACCACGCCGCCGGCCGGGGTCACCTTGCGAGCCAGCCGGACCGCGTCGGCCAGGTCCTCGGCGGGCTCGGTGCGCACCCGCGGCAGCCGGGCCAGCGCCTCCAGGATCCGGGGGCCACTGTCCGGCAGGCCGATCACGGTGAGTTCCCGCTCAGCCAGGAAGTCGCGCAACGGAGAGTAGTCGAGCCCGCGATCGGTGCCGCCCACCAGCACGGTGAGTGGCCGGCCCTCGTAGGCCTCGATGGCGTGCATGGCCGCGTAGGGACTGGTCGACAGCGTGTCGTCGACGAACGTCAGCCCGGACGGGTCCCGGATCTCGGCGAGCCGGTGCGGCAGGCCCTCGAAGTCACGCACGGCCGCCTCCAGAACCGCCCGCTCCCCCACCACGTCGATGCCCATGCCGTCCAGCACGGCCAGCGCCACGCACAGGTTGCCCTCGTTGTGCCGGCCCTTCAGGACCAGCGCCTCCCGGTCGAACAACGCCTCGTCACCGCACCACACCCGCCCGTCCCCGATCCGGAACCGGGAGTCGGCCGCGGCCGCCGCGACCGGCGCGACACCGTTCGCGTCGAGGACCCCGCGGATCTCGTCGCGCAGCCGGCCGTCCGTCCCGTTGACGACGACCAGCTCAGGTCCGTACCCCAGAAGGTTTAGTTTGTCCCGGTAATAGGCACGCTCACCACCGTGCGCGTCGAGGTGCTCCGGGAACAGCGAGGTCACCACCGCGACCTTGGGCGAATCGGTCAGATCGGCGCACTGATAACTGGACAGCTCGAGCACGTAGAGATCCGCCTCCGGCATGTCCAGCAGCGGCACCCCGATGTTCCCGCCGTAGGCGTTCGGCCGCCCGACCGCCGTCAACAGGTGGCTGATCAGGCTCGACGTGGTGCTCTTGCCCTTGCTGCCGGTGACGCCGACGGTCTTCGCGGCGTGCTCGGCCATCCACAGCGCGCTGCCGCCGGTCACCGTGATCCCGCGCTCGCGCAACTGCACCATGTACGGATGTGTGGACGGCACCCCGGGCGACCGGACCACCACATCCGCGCTGGCCAGAGCCGCGAAGGCGTGATCACCACCGGCCAGCGGGGCGAGCGCGGCGAGCTCCCCGGTCCACTCCACCGACAGGTAGTTGGCACTGTCGTCGACAGCGATCAGGCGGGACGGCTCGTGGCGGGCGATCGCGATCACCGCGGCCCGGCCCTCCCGGCCGGTCCCCCAGACCGCCACCGAACGGCCACGCAGGTCTGCCAGGCGCACGTCTGTCTCCTCGGGTCGCGCCGTCCTCGGACGCACTAATATTGCCCCTCGACCTTGACGACAGGAGTTCCGGGTGCAGTTCGACGTCATGCGCTTCCCCTCGTACGCGTTCGATCCGGCGACAGGGGTGGCGACGTTCGACTACCTGCTGGACGGGCCGTCGCCGCTGCGGTTCACCGAGACGATCACCCTCCCGGTCCCCGCCGACCCGGCCGTGCCGGAGGCGCTGACCAGGGTGCTCGACCTGCTGCACGTGGTCGCCGGGGTGAGTTACTTCAAGGTCGGGGCCCCGGCCCGGGTGGTCGCGCCCCAGCCGTTCCCGGCCGCCGCGGCCGCCTTCTTCACCGCCGTCTACACCAAGGGCATGGCGGAGTACGCGTACCGCAACCAGCTTCCACACGTGCTGGAACTGACCGTCGAGACACCGGGTGTGCTGCCCGCCACCACGCCGTCCGACGCACCGGCCGGCCGGCCGCTCTCCGCGGTCGGCGGCGGCAAGGACTCCATCGTCACGCTGGAGATCCTGCGGGCCGCCGGGCTCGACCCGGTGCCGTTCTCGGTCAACCCCAACCCGGTCATCGAGAACGTGAACGCCGCCTCCGGCCTGACCGCGCTGGCCGCCCGCCGCAGGCTCGACCCGGCGCTCTTCGAGCTCAACAAGGCCGGCGCGCTGAACGGGCACATCCCCGTCACCGCGATCAACTCGCTGATCGCGATCGCCACCGCGGTGTGGCACGGGCTCGGGCCGGTGGTGATGTCCAACGAGCGGTCCGCCTCCGACCCCAACCTGATCTGGAACGGTCACGAGGTCAACCACCAGTGGTCCAAGGGCGTCGAGGCCGAGGGGCTGCTGCGGGATGCCGTGACGGCGTACGCGGGGTTGGCCGACCCGTACTTCTCGCTGCTCCGCCCGCTCTCCGAACTGCACATCGCACAACTCTTCGCCGGTCACACAGCGTATGACGACGTCGTCACCAGCTGTAACAAGGCGTTCAAGCTGCACGACCCGACGGCCCGCTGGTGCGGTGACTGTCCGAAGTGCCGGTTCGTCTTCCTCGCGATGGCACCGCACATGCCGCGGGAGCGGCTGGCGCACATCTTCGGGCACGACCTGTTCGCCGACCCGGCCCAGACGCCCGGTTTCCTGGAGCTGCTCGGCGTCGACGCGCACAAGCCGTTCGAGTGCGTCGGCGAGGCCGAGGAGTGCCTGGTCGCGCTCTCCCTGCTGACCGATGACGCGCCGGTGCTGGTCGCGCTACGCGCCGCCGTCCCGGACAGCGCGTGGGCCGACGCCTCCCACTCCAACGTCTTCACGCCCGGCGGGCCACACCACATCCCGGCCGCCTACCGGAAGCTCCTCGACGAGGCGGTCGCCTAGCTCCCAGCCGCCTTTCCGGGACCTGCTTCAGCTGGGCGCCAGGTCCCGGAAAGGCTCCCGGACACCCGTTTCAGCCGGGCCGGCCCCGGACACCAGCTCCAGCCCGGCTCGGCTTCCCGGACACCAGCTCCAGCCCGCCTCGGCTTCCCGGACACCTGCCTCAGCCGGGCCGGACACCAGCTCCAGCCCGGCTCGGCTTCCCGGACACCTGCCTCAGCCGGGCCGGACACCAGCTCCAGCCCGGCTCGGTTTCCCGGACACCTGCCTCAGCCGGGCCGGACACCAGCTTCAGCCTGGCTCGGCACCGGGCCGGCCGCCGGACACCTGCTTCAGCAGGGCCTTGAAGGACGCGTATGCCGCCTCGCCCACCGTGGCGGCGGCGCGTTCCTCGATGGCGGCCACGATCGCGTCGGAGCGCTGCATCTGGTCCAGGCCACGGGCGGTCGGGACGATCAGTTTCGCGCGGCGGTCGGTGGGGTCGGGGCGACGTTCCACGTACCCCAGGGTCTCCAGCTCGTCGATCAGTTTGCCGACGACCTGTTTGTGCTGGCCCGAATGCCGGGCGAGATCGGTGGCCCGGCTGCCCTCGACGTCCAGGTGGGCCAGGACGGCCCCGTGCTGCGGCCGCAGGCCCGCATGCCCCTGCCCGGCCAGCGCGGCGAACAGCTCACCCTGCACCGAGAAGAGCAGCCGGCTGGCGAGCACACCGAGATCCGGATCCTGCTGCTTGCGTTCACTGCGCCGCATGAGCGAGATGGTAACGGCTGCTCATCGTCACCAGAGGTGACCGATCCACCCACCCGGCCGGTAGCGTTCCCAGGCGTGGAAGACGACATCTATGTGGGAAACGCCGACCCAGACGCACTAGCCGACCGTGGCTGGCTGCTGGGACATTTCAAGCCGGAAGGCGACCCACGGCACAGCACAGACGTCGAGATCAAATGGGGCCGCCACCCGAAAGGCGACAGGCGGGCCGCATGGGTCCACGGCGAGGAACGCACCGCCCTGCTGGTGCTGATCAGCGGCTGCTTCCACATGGAGTTCCCAGGCCGCACAGTCGTCCTCGACAAGCAGGGCGACTACGTCGTCTGGCAGCGCGGCGTCGACCATTCCTGGCACGCCGCCGAGGAGTCCGTCGTCCTGACAGTCCGCTGGCCGTCCATCCCCGGCTACGCCGTCCCCTAACTCCAGCCACCACCACCCGCGGCCTTGCCACCCACCGCTTGCTTCCTGCCGCCCCGCCCTGCCACCCACCACTGACGTCCTGCCGCCCCCGCCACCCGCGCCTCGCGGCCCGCACTGTGCCGGCCGCCACCCGCGCCTTGCCACTTGCCGCCCGCCGCTTGCGCCTCGCCGCCCGCACCGTGCCACTTGCCGCCCGCCGCTTGCGCCTCGCCGCCCGCACCTTGCCACTTGCCGCCCGCCGCTTATGCCTCGCCGCCCGCACCTTGCCACTTACCGCCCGCCGCTTATGCCTCGCCGCCCGCACCTTGCCACTTGCCGCCCGCCGCTTATGCCTCGCCGCCCGCCGCTTGTCCCGCGTGCCGCCCGCCACGCGCCACGCGCCACGCGCCAGATCTTGACCGGCTTCGCCGACCTCACCTTTGCCCGTGCCCCGGCCCGATCTTGGCCGATTCACCACCGCTCCGGGTGGTCACCAACTCAAGATTGCCGGCACGCCGGCCCGACGGCCCATGCGGACACCACGCTCCAGACAATTCCGCGGTCATTAGGAGCCACACCCGGGGCGAGTCCACACCCAGCCGGAGTACTGGGCGCACCCACCGCCCACCCGAGGGCGGCAACCGCACCCGACAACAGCCCCGGGCCACCCCATCGTCCGCGCGAGGTAAAACCCCAGCCCGACGAGGGACTATCCCGCCAGACGAGGGGCTATCCCGCCAGACGAGGGGCTATCCCGCCAACAGCGGATCTTGACGGCTGGTCGTGAGCGTCGTCTCGAAGCAGTGGAAACAGCGGTGGCAACCAGCCGGCCAAACAATC
>NZ_JBHSBL010000005.1:492073-499208 GCF_042650585.1 Actinoplanes subglobosus | reverse complement strand
CACCCCATCGTCCGCGCGAGGTAAAACCCCAGCCCGACGAGGGACTATCCCGCCAGACGAGGGGCTATCCCGCCAACAGTGGATCTTGACGGCTGGTCGTGAGCGTCGTCTCGAAGCAGTGGAAACAGCGGTGGCAACCAGCCGGCCAAACAATCGACCAAGTCGAGCCCGCGAGCGGCCGGACACTCCCCCGATGGCCGCGCTCCAGGCCTATCCACACCCAACAGCAATATCGGGCGCACCCACCGCCCACCCGAGGGCGGCAACCGCACCCGACAACAGCCCCGGGCCACCCCATCGTCCGCGCGAGGTAAGGCCTCAGCCCGGCGGCCGCGTTTCGGCCGGGAGGATGCGCCAAGGTCGCGTGGTGGCTTACGGAACTGGATCGATGCGGTTGGGATCGGTCCGCGGCGTACCAAAGCGGGTCTGAAAGCGCGGAGGGCAGACCGGAAGGCGCGCTGCGGGCGCGAGCCACGGAGAACCGTGCGGACGGCCGCAAGCGGACGGTGCCGGTCGCGGAGAGCCGAGCCTGACGCCGCAAGCGGACAGTGCGGGCCCAAGAAGGCCGGGCGGGATGCCGCAAGCGGACGGGGGTGAGTCGCAGGAAGGCCGGGCCAGACGCCGTGGGTGGAAGGTGTGGGTTGTGGGGAGCCGTGAGCGGGGGGGGTGGGGAGGGTGGGTGGCTACTCGGGTGGGTCGTGGTGGATGCGGGTTCGGGGGACGCCGAGCCGGTGGAGGGCCTCGCTCGTGCTTGCGATCATGAGGGGTGGGCCGGCCAGGTAGATCTCGTGGCGGGTCCACTCGCCGTACGTGGCGACGGCGTCGGTGACCAGGCCGGACGGGTAGGGGCCGGGGTCGCCTTCGGCGACGATCGGGATGACCGTGGCACGGGGGATCTCGGCGGCCAGCGCGGTCAGGGCGTCGATGTCGTAGAGTTCGGTCAGGTCGCGGACGCCCCAGAACAGGACCGCCTGGCGGGTGTCGGCGGTGGCGGCGAGTTCGGCGAGCATTGCCTTCATCGGGGCGACGCCGGTGTCGCCGGCGATCATCAGGATGGGGCGGCCGCTCTCGGTGGGCAGGGCCATCTCGCCTTCGGCGCGGGTGACCCGGATGCGGTCGCCGGGGCGGGTGTGGTGGACGAGGGTGCCGCTGACGCCGGTCTCGGTCTTGGCGCGCACGTGCAACTCGATGACGTCTTCCCGGTGTGGGGCTCCGGCCAGCGAATACGGCCGCCAGATGCCGGGGACGGCGGGGACCTCGAAGCGGGCGTACTGGCCGGGACGGTACGGCATCGGCAGGAACGGGCGCAGCCGGACCACCGCCAGGTCGTCGCGGCGCAGATCGTGCTCGACGACCTCGGTGTCCCAGATCGTCGGCTGGTACGCCGTCAGCGTCCCCCCGTGCACGATCCACTCGTAGGTGTGCTGCCATGTCCAGCGCCACGCCTGGTCGAACTCCTGCCGCCAGGTGCCGGGGGCCATGCCGGTGCGCATCGACTCGGCCAGGGCGGCGCCGACGAGGTGCAGCTGGTTCCACTGGATGCCGCACTCGGCGAGCGCGGCGCCGACCGCGGAGCAGCCGGTGACCAGGGCAGGCGGGTCGTCCATGGTGTGGATGAGCCAGGTGATGGCGCGGGCCAGTTGGGCCCGCTGGCCGTCGGGGGCGCCGGGCAGCGACTCCAGTAACGCGGGCTGGGCCTGGTCGAGGGCACGCCACAGCCGGCCGGCGACCGCGTCGGGGCCGCCGGCGAAGGTGAGGCTGGTGCTGAGCAGGCGTTGCGTGTCGCGGAGGGCGGCGTCGTCGGCCGGGTCCATGCCGTCGCGGCCGGGGCCCGCGCCGGGGCCGGGCAGGGTGCGGCCGGGAAAGCGGCGCGGGATCGCCGGATAGTTCTGCGCGGCGGGGAACTCGGTGCCGGGCGGGCCGCCGGTCCGGACCCCGACGATCGGCGGGATGGTCGGCACGGGTGCGGCCGGGCCGGACGGGTTGACGCCGCCGATCGGCGGGATGGCCTTCATGCTGGCACGTCCCAACGTTGCTCCGGGGTCACCGCGCCACAGCAGCCCGGCGTCGGCAGGGCGGGGGCTCTCCGGCTCCTCCTCGGGCTCCTCCCGCACGGGGATGTCGGAGAGGGCCGCGGCGGTGTCGGCCTCGCCCGCGGAGGCGGCGTCGGGAGCGCTCTGGCGCAGACGGATGGCACGCAGCAGGGAGAGCAGATGCGGATCTGACCCCGAACCCGAACCAGACGACACAGAAGAACCCTACCCGCACCCCCGGGACGGCGATGCGAATAATGCCGTTGTGCCTGCACTGACGATCACCGACCCGGACGACCCGCGGATCGGCGACTACCGCGCCCTCACCGACGTCGAGCTACGGACCCGCTGGGAGCCGCCGAACGGGCTGTTCATCGCCGAGGGTGAGCTGGTGATCGGGCGGGCGCTGCGTGCCGGGTACCGGATGCGCTCGGCGCTCGTCGACGAGAAGCGGGCCGGCCAGCTGACCGGGCTGCCGGACGACGCGCCGCTGTACACCGCGCCGCCGGGGGTCCTGGAGTCGATCACCGGGTTCCACGTGCACCGGGGCATCCTGGCGTCGTTCCACCGGACCACCCTTCCCGACCTGTCGGACATCCTGACGAACGCCCGCAGCATCGCGGTGCTGGAGGGGCTGAACACGCACACCAACCTGGGTGCGCTGTTCCGGAGTGCGGCCGCGCTCGGCATCGACGCCGTGGTGCTGTCGCCGAACTGCGCGGATCCGCTCTACCGCCGCGCCGTGCGGGTCAGCATGGGTGAGGTGTTCGCCATCCCCTACGCGAAGTCCGAGGACTGGCCGGCGACCCTCGCGGCGATCCGGGCGGCCGGGTTCACGCTGCTGGCGATGACTCCGGCGCCGGACGCGGTGGCGCTGCGCGCGCTCACCCCGGCGCAGCGTGCACGGCCGGCCCTGCTGCTCGGTGCCGAGGGGCCGGGGCTGACCCGTACCGCGCTGGACGCCTCGGACGTGCGGGTGGTGATCCCGATGTTCAACGGCGTCGACTCGCTGAACGTGGCGACCGCCGCGGCGGTGGCGTTCTACGAGCTCGGCGCACGAGACGAGACGAGCTAGGCGCGCGGGACGAGACGAGCCAGGCGCACGGGACGAGACGAGCTAGGCGCGGGACGGAGGAGCTAGGCGCGCGGGACGAGACGGCCGCCGGTCCAGGCCAGGCCCATCCCGGCGGCGAGGAGCAGTAGCGCGCCGACAGTCGGGACCGGCTGGTCCATCTGGGTGCCGGCGCCCATCGCCGCGGCGGCCAGCATCAGCAGCACCCCGTCGGCCGGGTTGACCAGTTTCGACCGGAACACCGCCCAGCCGAGCAGCAGCAACCCGGTCGCCGAGATGATCACGGCGGTGGTCAGCAGGTCGGCGACGTGCCCGGCGGCCAGGGGGGCGCTCTCCACCACGGCCTCCTCGGGCAGACCGGCCAGCGGCACCAGCATCGTGCCACCGGCCAGTGTGACGAGCAGGCCGGCCAGTGCGCATCGGCGGGTCCGGGATCCGGCGAGCAGGCCGGCCAGCGCGATCACGGCGATCACCGCGAGCCAGCCGGCCAGGAGCCCGACCACGAGCGGGCCGGGCTGGCCCTGGACGCCGAGGGTGAGCCAGCCGTAGAGGACCGCGGCGACCGGCAGGGCCCACAGGGCGAGACGCGCGTACCTCCGGACCGACCAGATCCAGATCGCGTCCCGGACCGGAAGCGGGTGTCCGTCCGACTCGGCCGGGGTCGGGGCGCCGACCCAGGCTGGGGCGACCCGCAGGGGCCGCCCACTCGCCGTCTGACGATGGCTGATGCTCATGGCTCCGCCTCACTAGCAGGGGCAACAAGCCGAGCGGCCGGGGGCACCGGTCGGAATCCTGCTGCGAGCATGCCAAACGACGCGCCCGGATTGCGGCTGATCTCACATTTTCAGCGCTTCTCGATGTGTGCCGCCCCGTCGTAGTCGGCACCGCCGAGAGCAGCGGTCGGCGGAATGGCCTCCGGCGCGGGAAGGGCCGCCTCGACCTCGTCGTCGAGTTTCCGCGCCTCGGCTGCCGCCTCGGCGGCGACGGCCCGGGCCTCCCGCTCGATGGCCTCCGGGTCGAGCCCGCCGTCACGTGGCACGTCGCCGGCCATGTTGGCCAGGCCGCCCAGCGCACCACCGAGACCCTCGAGGGCCCTGGTCAGCTCGGTCGGCAGGATCCACACCTTGTTGGCGGTGCCGTTGGCGATCTGCGGCAGCGACTGAAGGTACTGGTAGGCCAGCACCTTCTGTGACGGGTTGGCCTGATGGATGGCGTCGAAGACGGTGCGGATCGCCTTGGCCTGGCCCTCGGCCTGAAGGATCCGCGACTGCCGGTCACCGTCGGCGCGCAGGACGGCCGCCTGCTTCTCGCCCTCGGCGGTCAGGATCGCCGCCTGCTTGTGGCCCTCCGCGTTCAGGATGGTGGCGCGGCGCTCCCGCTCGGCGCGCATCTGCTTCTCCATCGAGTCGCGGATGCTCGGCGGCGGCTCGATCGCCTTGATCTCCACCCGGGTGACCTTGATGCCCCAGCGTCCGGTGGTCTCGTCGAGCACGCTGGACAGGTGCTTGTTGATCTGGTCGCGGCTGGTCAGGGCGCGTTCCAGGTCGAGCGAGCCGATCACATTGCGCAGTGTGGTGACGGTGAGCTGCTCGATGGCCTGCAGGAAGTTGGAGATCTCGTAGGTCGCCCGCACCGAGTCGACGACCTTGAAGTAGAGCACCGTGTCGATCGAGACGACCAGGTTGTCGGAGGTGATCACCGGCTGCGGAGGGAAGGAGACCACCTGCTCCCGCATGTCGACCTTGGTCCGCACCGAGTCGATGAACGGGACCAGCAGGTTGAGGCCGGGTGAGAGGGTCCGCGAGTACTTGCCGAGCCGCTCGACCACGTCCATCCGCTGCTGCGGGACGATCCGGACCGACTTGGCCAGGGTGACCACCGCGAACAGGACGATCGCGATACCGAGAACTGCCAGAACCACTTCCATGACGTCGCTCCCTTATTGAACGTCGGGTAGGTCGTCGTGCCACACCACGAGCGTCGCGCCGCGCAGCTCGACCACCCGCACGTGCTCACCGGGGGCGAAACTCTCCCGGTGGTCGGCCGAGCGGGCCTGCCACAGCTCTCCGTCGATCTTGACCATGCCCTGGTCACCGGTCACCTCGTCGACCACGGTGCCACGGGAGCCCGAGATCGCCTCGATGCCGAACGGCCGCTCCCCCGTCTCCACCGCCGGCCGGGCATGCCGCAGGACGATCGGGCGTAGCGCCGCGACGGAGACGCCGGAGACGACAGCGAACACGATCAGCTGCACGAGCAGGTCCGCCCCGAGGGCGGCGGCGCCCGCGGCGGCCAGGGCTCCGGCGGCGAAGAAGATGACGAGGAACGTGGCGGTGAAGGCCTCAGCGATGGCCAGGCCGATGGCGAGGACTACCCAGAGTACGGCTTCCACTCCCCGATCGTGGCACGTCCGCGCACGTCCAGCACAGTTAGACCGATGAGTTCGCAGCAGGTTCGCAGAAGGGGAGGAACCACTGTGTCATTGCTTCCGGAGACCTGCCGCCGCATCGATGGGATAGCCGCCCGGGCGCAGTCGGCCGGACGGGTGCCGTCACTGGCTCTCGCCGTCGTCCGCGACCGGGTGGTGCTGCACTTCGCGAGCGCCGGCGAGCAGCCGCGCCCGGACCCCAAGACCCAGTACCGGATCGGCTCGATCACCAAGACGATCACCGCGACGATGGTGATGCAGCTGCGGGACGAGGGCTTCTTCTCCCTCGACGACCTGCTCTACCGGCACCTGCCGGGCACCCCGATCGGTGGCATCACCCTGCGCCAGCTGCTCGGGCACGTCTCCGGTCTGCAGCGCGAGCCGGACGGGCCGTGGTGGGAACGCCACCCCGGCGGCGACACCGAGAAACTGCTGGCCGAGCTGACCTACGAGAAACTCGCCGGTGCGCCGTACCGCCGCTTCCGCTACTCGAACCTCGCCTACGGCCTGCTCGGCACCGTCCTGGAACGGGTCACCGGGATGAGCTGGGGCGACCTCGCCGGCAAACGCGTCCTCGACCCGCTCGGCATGAAACGCACCAGCTACCACCCGGTCGAACCGTACGCCCGCGGCTACGTGGTGCACGCCCTCAGCGGCGCCCTGCACGAGGAGCCGCGCCCCGACACCGGCGCGATGGCCCCGGCCGGGCAGCTCTGGTCGACGGTCACCGACATGGCGAAGTGGGCCGGGTTCCTGGCCGATCCGGCGCCCGCGGTCCTGGCCCGCGAGACGGTCGACGAGATGTGCGCGCCCGTCGTGATCAGCGATCTGGAGTCGTGGACCGCCGGGCACGGCCTCGGGCCGCAACTGTTCCGGGTCGGCGAGCGCGTCTACGTAGGCCACGGCGGCTCGATGCCCGGCTATCTCGCGCACGTCGCGGTGCACCGGGGCAGCCGGCTCGGCGCGGTCGTCTTCGCCAACGCCTACGGCATCGACGGGACCACCATCCAGCAGATCAGCCTGGAGGCGCTGACCGCGGCCGTCGACAGTGAACCGGTGGCCGTACCGGTGTGGCGACCACCCGCGGCACCGCAGGGCGAGGCCGCCGAGATCTGCGGCCGCTGGTGGTGGATGGGCCGCGAACACTCGATCACCCCCGACGGCGACACCCTGCTCATGTCCGGGCCGTTCGCCGAGACCCGCTACGCGCGCGAGGCGCCGGACCGCTGGCGCGGCCTCTCCGGCCCCAACGAGGGCGAGGTCCTGCGCATCCTCCGCAATCCGGAGGGCCAGGCCGACCGCCTGGACATCGCCACCTTCCTCTTCAGCCGCGACCCCCTGCATCTGGCCTGACAAACCCCCATCTGGTACGCCGTAGGCCCATCCCGACCGCACCCACCGGTCCCGTGGCTCCCGCGCGAGGTGGCTGCCCACTCCCGGCCTCTGCCGCGGCCGCCGGGCTGATTGCGACGGTCACCGCCAGATCGCGAGCCGTCGCTCGGACAGGTGACCTGTACGTCATGACCGGCGTGAGCGACGGCTCGCGATCTCAGCCGTCACTCACGGACGCGATACGCCCGGGATAACCGTCGGCCCGGGCCG
>NZ_JBHSBL010000005.1:454364-492033 GCF_042650585.1 Actinoplanes subglobosus | reverse complement strand
CCGGCCGGGCCGCCGCCCCGGCCGGCCCGGCCAGGCCGACGGCCAGCCCCACGGCGACCGTGGCGATGCCCAGCCAGACGGCCGGGGCCGGAAGCGGGCCGCCCAGGGCCACCCCGGTCGCGGCGGCGGCGATCGGTGCGAGACCGGTCAGCAGCCCGGCCCGGCCGGCGCCGATGCGGGCCACGCACGTGTACCAGAGGAGGAACGCGACCGCCGTGACCAGCACCGCGAGGTAGGCGCCGGCCACCAGGTCGTCGAGGTGGATCCGGGTGACCGCGAACGGCCCCTCGACGGCCAGCCCGGTCACCGCGAACATCACCGCGCCCAGCCAGGTGGCGTGCACGGACACCCCGAGCGGACCGTGGCGGCCCAGCACCGGGACGGCGAGCAGGGTGAACGCGGCCTCGCAGGCGAACGTGACGGCGGCCCAGAACAGCCCGGCCGCGTCGGTGCGGCCGAGCCCCTGGACCAGCATCGCGCCGGCCGTCACGACCAGAGCGGCGGTCAGCACCCGGGCGGCGGGCCGGCGGCCTTCGAGCAGCGGGCCGGCGGCGGCCAGGACGATCGGGACGCAGGCGACGGCCACGCCGATGACCGCGGGTTCGGCGTGCCGGGAGCCCTGGACCAGGGCCACGTTGAAGAGCACCAGACCGGTGACGGTGACGCCGAGCAGCCACAGCCACTCCCGCCCGCGGGGCCGGTGCACCGGGCTCCCGGTGGCCCGCGCCCAGACCAGGAGCAGCAGGCAGGCGGTGGCGTAGCGGAGGGATTGGACGGTGTGCACCGGGGCGTCGGCGAGGTGGCCGGAGACGGCGACGCTGCCACCGACGAAGAGCATGCCGGCCGCGCCGGCGAGGGCCGGGAGAGCTTTCATACGTCGATGCTCGGACGGAGTATGGTCCGGTTCGAGGGCCAATTCGACGGCGGCGAGGTGGACCAATTTCCGGATCGGACTTCCTGCAGCTACGAGCCGGGGAGGCGCCTGCCAAGGGGCTGACCGCCTGGCTCACCGAGGGGCTGCGCGCGGCGGTGGCGGCCGGGCGGCTGTCACCGGGATCGAGGCTGCCCGCCACCCGGCTGCTCGCCGGTGAGCTGGGCGTCTCCCGGGGCGTCGTGGTGCAGGCCTATCAGCGGCTCGTCGACGAGGGGCTCGCGGAAGCGCGGACCGGGTCGGGGACAGTGGTCACCGGGCGCGGTGTCCGGCGGGCGGCACGGCCGGCCGGCGACCGGCGGCGGACCCTCGACGAGCTGCGGCTGCCGCTCTCCACAGCGGACGGCATCGACATCGACCTGTCGCCGGGAGTGCCGGACCTGTCGGCGTTCCCGCGGGCCGCCTGGCTGCGGGCGGAACGGGCCGTCCTCGACCGGGTCACCGCCGCCGACCTGCGGTACGGCGACCCCGGCGGTACGCCACGACTGCGGGCGGAGCTGGTGGGCTGGCTGGCGCGTACCCGGGGAGTGCGGTGCGAAGCGGACGACGTCGTCGTCACCGCCGGGGTCGCGCAAGGTCTCGTGCTGCTCGCGCAGGTGTTGCGGGCCCGGGGCGTGGACACGCTCGCGGTCGAGGACCCGGGGTCCCGGGGCGCCGCCGACCAGCTGGCGTTCTGGGGGATGCGGCCGGTCGGCGTGCCGGTGGACGAGCACGGCATACGGGTCGGTGAGCTGGCCGCCACCGGTGTGGAGGCGGCGCTGCTGACACCGGCGCACCAGTTCCCGACCGGGGTGGTGCTGTCCCCGGAACGGCGGCGCGAGCTCCTGGCGTGGGCCGCCGGGGCACGCCCGGCAGGCGGCGGGACGACGTCCGGGAACGGTGGCGGGCTGGTGATCGAGGACGACTACGACGCCGAGCACCGGTACGACCGGGCGCCCGTCGCCGCCCTGCAGGGTTCGGCACCGGAGCGGGTCGCCTATCTGGGCAGCGTGTCGAAGTCGCTGGCCCCGGCGATGCGGACCGGCTGGCTGATCGCGCCACGCGGCATGCAGGCCGAACTGCTCGCCGCCAAGCACGCGTCCGATCTGGGCAATCCGGCTCTGCCGCAGCTGGTGCTGGCGCAGCTGCTGTCCTCCGGGGACCACGACCGGCATCTGCGCGGGGTCCGTACCCGGCAGAGATCCCGCCGTGACGCACTGCTCACCGGTCTGCGCGCGCATCTGCCGGAGGCCCGCGTCGCCGGCGTCGCGGCCGGGCTCCACGTGCTGGTGCTGCTCCCGGGCACGGCCGACGACACCGTCCTGGCGCGGCGGGTCGCGGCCACCGGCGTACAGGTGCATCCGCTGTCCTGGCATCGTCGCCGTCCCGGGCCGCCGGGCCTGGTCATCGGCTACGCCGCCCATCCGCCGGACCGCCTCGCCGAGGCCGCCGCCCGGATCGGCCGCGCCCTCAGCCCTCCGGGCCGCGCCCTGGACACTCCGGCTGCGGGCCGCGCCCTCAGTCCTCCGCGGGTTCGTCGAGGACCGTGACGAAATCGATGAGCCGCTCCATCGAGTTGATCAACGGGGTCTCGACGTCCCGGTAGGAGCTGACCGACGCGAGGATGCGCCGCCACATGTCGGCGGGCTCCCGGACGCCGGCCGCCTCGCAGACGCCCTCCTTCCACGGGCGGCCCGGCGGAATCACCGGCCAGGCCCGCAGACCGACCCGCTCCGGCTTGACCGCCTGCCACACGTCCACGTAGGGGTGACCGGTGACCAGCACGTTCGGGTCGGTCACGGCGGCGACGATCCGGCTCTCCTTGGACCCGGCGACAAGGTGGTCGACCAGAACGCCAAGCCTGCGATGGCCACTCGGACGGAATTCGGCGACCGCCGCGGCAAGGTCGTCGATGCCGTCGAGCGGCTCCACGACGATCCCCTCGATGCGCAGGTCGTCACCCCAGATCCGCTCGACCAGTGCCGCGTCGTGGACGCCCTCGACCCAGATCCGGCTGGCCTTCGCGACCCGCGCCTTCACCCCGGCGACGGCGATCGATCCGGACGCGGTCACCCGGCGCTGCTGCGGCTGCTGCCGCGCAACGGGTCTGACCAGCGTGACCGTCTCCCCGTCGAGCAGGAAAGCGGCCGGCGTGAGCGGGAAGTTACGGCGTTTCCCGAACCGGTCCTCCAGCACGACAGCGCCCAGCTCGAACCCGACGACCGCACCGCAGAACCCGGAGTCGGCGTCCTCGACGACCAGATCGGGTTCGGCCTCCACCTCCGGTATCACCTTGCGGCGGCGCCAGTTGCCCGCCATCACATCCTCCCCATACATGCCCCGCACTGTATGCGCGATCACGGACACACCCTCGGTGACGCTCCGAGCCGAGACAACTGTCATGGGTGGCACGTACCCTTGCTCGCATGTCACCCGCAGCCGATGCGGCCACCCGTACCGCACGCCGGTCCACCAGGTTCGTCGCCTGGGTGCGCGCCTGGCGTGCCGGCCTCGTCCCGTTCGACGAGCTGGCCGACGAGATCGCCGCGGACGAGGAGCACCTCGTCGCCGACGCCCCCGGCACCTGGACGGACGTCCCGCTCAGCCAGGGCCTGCCGATCTTCGCGAAGCTGCGGCCCGACGAGATCCGCCTGGTCCTGCCGGTCCCCGGCGACCCACGCGGACTGCCCGGCCCCGGCGACCTGACCGGCGCGGCACTGCTGGCCGGCGAGGCCGTGATGACACCGGGGTTCGGGGTGGTGCCCGAGGTGCGGCGGCACACGTCGGGTTCCGGTGTGGAGTTCGAGACGGTGCTGTGGCGGGTGATGCCGGCGCCCGAGCACCGGGCGGTGTTCCAGATGGGCGCCGCCGAGGCCGAGGCCCAGCTGACCGCCGCCCTCGGCGAGGCGACGACCCGGCTCACCAAACTGGACGTGGCCCAGTGGAAACCGGAGCTCGCCGGCGCGCTGCAGGCCCTGCGCCGCCCGGAGAGCACCGAGACGCTGCCGCCCGGGTTCGACCCGCGGTCACGCCGTCTGTTCGCCCGCGCCAGCGTCCTCGACCAGGTGCTGGCCCTCGCCGGGACCAACGCGCCCGGCGGTGCCGTCAACGGTTACGAGGCCCAGCAGCGTGACGAGGCGCTGCGCCCGCTCACCGCCGCGTGCCGCCAGGCCCTCGTCGCGGCCTGCAACTCCCCGCTGCACCCGTGACGCCCGTGCAGGACCGCTACGCGCACTGCACGTTCTGCGGTGCCCGTTTCCCGGCCGGTCAGACCTGGCCACGCCGGTGCGGCGGGTGCGGCGAGACCAGCTATCTCAACCCGAGCCCCGTCGCCGTCGCCGTCCAGCCGGTCGGTCACGGACTGCTGGCGGTGCGGCGCGGCATCGCGCCGGCCCGCGGCCGGCTCGCCCTGCCGGGCGGCTTCATCGACGTCGGCGAGACATGGCAGGCCGCCACGGTCCGCGAGCTGTTCGAGGAGACCGGCGTTCAGGCAGACCCCTCGGGGGTACGGCTGTACGACACGATCAGTGCCCCCGACGGAACGATCCTGGTGTTCGGCCTGTTGCCGGCGTTGCCGAGCACGGGCCACCTGCCGCCCCCACCGCCGGACGACGACGAGACGTTGAGCCGCGAGGTCCTCTACGGCCCGACAGAGCTGGGCTTCAGCATCCACACGACGATCGCGACACGCTGGTTCACCGACCGCCGCTAGAGCTCCACCCACTCCCTACTCTCCGCTACCCGCTCTCCGCTCTCCGCTACCCCGCCCTCCGTTCCCCGCCCTCCGCTCTCCGTTCCCCGCCCTCCGTTCCCCGCTCTCCGTTCCCCGCTCTCCGTTCCCCGCTCTCCGTTCCTTGCTCTCCGCTCACCGTTCCCCGCTCCCCCTTCCCCGCCCTCCGCTCACCGTTCCCCGCTCACCGTTCCCCGCTCTCCGTTCCCCGCTCTCCCTTCCCCGCTCTCCCTTCCCCGCTACCCGCTACCCCGCTCTCCGCGCCCGCCGCGCGTTGCCGACACTTCGTCCGGACACGGTGCACCCAGCGCACCCGAATGCCAGTCCGGCCGCGGCCGACCTCGGGGGTTACGGGCGACGAGCCCACCCGACTGCTGGGCCGGGTGCATGCGTCGCCCCTCCAGAGGCGACAGGCAAACCCAAACCACCGATCGAGCGCACCGATCGCCCCCTGACGAGCCCCCAACACACCCGCACCGTCAACAGGCACACCGAGCGCCCTACTGAGGGACGGCCAACACACCCACACCCGGAACGGCTACACCGAGCGCCTTACTGAGGGACGGCCAACACACCCACACCCGGAACGGCTACACCGAGCGCCTTACCGAGGGACGGCCACACACCCAGGCCGGGAACGAGGACCCCCACCGCCGCTCCAGAGGCGACAGGCAAACCCAAACCACCGACCGGGCGCACCAATCGCCCTCCTGAGATGGTGGTTACGAATAATTTGGGTAGTTCTAACCGCACTACTTGCGCACTTTCGCCCAATTCATCCGACCGAGTCGGGGAATGGCCGTGCGAAGCCGCCACATCTGACCCGAGCCGGAGGTCCAGTTGCGGGCCGATTGATCCATCTCCGCTCGGCATACTTCGCCGATAGGGCACCTGAGCAGCCAATCCGCGTCGGCCCCGAAACATGAAACCCGTCAGCGCGTCTGTAACCGCCCTCTGACGGGCGACCAACACACCCACACCCGGAACGGGTACACCGAGCGCACCCTATTGAGGGCGACCAGCGCACCCAGGCCCGGAACGAGGACCCCCACCGCCGCTCCAGAGCCGACAGGCAAACCCAAACCACCGACCGGGCGCACCGATCGCCCTCCTGACGAGCCACCAACACACCCACACCGGGAACAGGTACAACGAGCGCCCTACTGAGAGACCGCCAGCGCACCCGCACCGGGAACAGGCACACCGAGCGCCCTACTGCGGGACGGCCAGCGCACCCGCACCGGGAACGGGTACACCGGGCGCGCCCTGCTGAGGGCGGTCAGCGCACCCGCGACGGTGACCGGGTGCGCTCGTGGGCGCGATCGGGGAAGCGGCGTGATCTTGAAAGGCTTCACGACCAGCGGCCGACCGCGTGGCTAGTCGATCAGGTCGGCCTTGACCAGTTCGTCGAGCAGGAGGCGGATGGCCGGGGCGCAGCGCGGGGCGTCCGCTGAGGTGAACCAGCCCAGTTCGGTGATCTCGGCGGCCGGCGCCGGGATGCCGTCCGAGTCGCCGGTGAAGCAGACCAGCCGGACGCGGGTTCCGGGCGGGCGTCCGTGGGCCGGGGCGTCGATGGTGACGAACGGCCGCAGGTCCGCCGGTTCGACGGTGATACCGACCTCCTCCAGCACCTCGCGGGCCGCGGCCTCGGCGTCGGTCTCGCCCGGTTCGGGTTTGCCGCCGGGCAGGTAGAACGCGTCCGAGTCGCCGGCCCGCACGGTGAGAACCCGCCGGTCCCGGACGTGCACCCAGGCCGCCGCCACGACCACGTCGACGGCGGTCATGCGAGCACGAAGGGGTCGCCGGCCTCGAAACGGGCCAGGTGGTCGAGGGTGACCGGCACCGCGGCGGACAGGTCCGCCGGGAGGGCGTCGAGGGCGAAGAACCCGGCGTCCAGGGTCTCATCGGTGACCCGGACCAGGTCACCGGACCACGAGTCGACCCGCACGGCCAGCGACACGTGCTGGTAGGTGGCCCCGAACACGTTGGTGTGCAGGTGCTCGCCGGAGTAGAGGGCGAACGGCGTGACGGTGTGCGCGGTCAGGCCGGTCTCTTCGTACACCTCCCGGATCGCGCAGTCACGCACCGTCTGGCCGAGCTCCATGGTGCCGGCCGGCAGCGCCCAGCGGCTGTTGTCGTTGCGCTGGATCAGCAGGACCCGCCCGTCCGGGTCGCGGACCACGGCCCTGGCCCCGATCGTCATCAGGACCGGCTCGGCTCCGGTGATCGCCCGTAACTTCCCCAGGTACGACTCTTCCCACGGCACTGCAGAAGGCTACCGGGCTCAGCCGGGGACCGTTGCGGCCGACCGGGGGGATGTGATCCGGATGATCCTGGCCGCGGCGGGTGTGCTGCTGGTCTGCGGCACGGTGCCGGCGCGGTTCGGATGGTCGACGTCGGTGGTGATCTCCGGTTCGATGAGCCCGGTCGTCGAGGCGGGCGATGTCGTCGTCACCTCGCCGGTCCCCGCGGACCGGCTGCGGAACGGGCTGGTGATCCGGTTCCACGACCCGCGCCGGCCCGGGCGGTACGTGCTGCACCGCATCGTCGGGACCACCGGGGACGGGCGGCTCGTCACCCGGGGGGACGCGAACCGGGTCGCCGACGCGGCCCCGGTGCCGAAAGGGACGGTCACCGGGGTGTGGCGTCTGCGTGCGCCCCGGCTCGGGCTGCCGGTGCTCTGGTGGATCGAGGGCCGGTACCTGAACCTCGTACTGACGGCGCTGGCTCTGGCCGTACCCCTCGGGTGGTGGTGGTTTAGATCTCGTCGATCAGATCGGCGACCGAGTTGATGATGCGGGACGGCCGGTAGGGGTAGGTCTCGCTCTCCAGCCGGCTGCTGATGCCGGTCAGCACGAGGATCGTCTCCAGCCCGGCCTCGAGACCGCAGAGGACGTCGGTGTCCATCCGGTCGCCGATCATCGCGGTGGTCTCGCTGTGCGCGCCGATCGCGTTGAGCGCCGAGCGCATCATCATCGGGTTGGGTTTGCCGACGAAGTACGGCTTCACGCCGGTCGCCTGGGAGATCATCGCCGCGACCGAGCCGGCCGCCGGGAGCAGGCCCTCGTTGGACGGTCCGGTCGCGTCCGGGTTGGTGCAGATGAACCGGGACCCGGCGCTGATCAGCCGGATCGCCTTGGTGATCGCCTCGAAGCTGTAGGTGCGGGTCTCGCCGAGGACCACGTAGTCCGGCTCGAACTCGGTGAGGATGTAGCCGGCCGCGTGCATGGCCGTGGTCAGGCCGGCCTCGCCGATCACGTAGGCGGTGCCGCCGGGCCGCTGGTCGGCCAGGAACTGCGCGGTCGCCAGCGCGGCCGTCCAGATCGACTGCTCGTCGACGTCGAAACCCATCCGGAAGAGGCGGGCCTGCAGGTCACGGGGCGTGTAGATGGAGTTGTTGGTGAGGATGAGGAACGGCTTGCCGCTCTCCTTCATCCGGTTGACGAACTCGGGTGCGCCCGGCACCGGCTCACCCTCGTGGACGAGCACACCGTCCATGTCGGTGAGCCAGCTCTCGATCGCCTTGCGCTCCTTCATCAGGACGCCTTTCGTCGCGCGGGTGGGGGACAGCAGTCCGCGGGGCAGACATCCCAGATCGGGAGCGTACCGAGCGACTCCCGCGACCGGTCACCGGTCCGCTCCTGTACCAGCCGGCGGATCATCGACACGAACTCCGGGTGGACGCCGGGCGTCAGGGCCCGCTCGTAACCGAGGCCGAGCCGGTCCGCGGTGTCCTTGGCCTCGTTGTCCAGGTCCCAGATGACCTCGAGGTGGTCGGAGACGAAGCCGATCGGGCTGACCACGACATCGGTCACGCCCTTGGCGGCGAGCGCTTCCAGGTGGTCGTTGATGTCCGGCTCCAGCCACGGCACCTGCGGCGGGCCGGACCGGCTCTGCCAGACCAGGTCGTAGGGCAGGTCGGCGGCGGCGGCCGCGTGCACCAGGCGCGCGGTCTCCTCCAGCTGGGCGTTGTAACGGCCACCGGTCGGGCCGGCCGTCTCGGCCATGCTCACCGGGATGGAGTGGGCGGTGAAGACCAGCCGGGTGCTGGCCCGGCGGTCCGGGTCGAGCCGGGCCAGCGCCGCGGTCACCGCCTCGGTGTGCGGGCCGACGAAACCGGGATCGTCGTGGAACTGCCGCAGCTTGGCGATCCGGGGAGCGCGCGGGCCGACGTGGGCCCGGGCCGCGGCGATGTCCTCCCAATACTGCTTGCAGGAGGAATACCCGCCGTAGGCGCTGGTGGCGAAGCCGAGAGCGTGCTCGACACCGTCGTCGCGCATCTGCGCCACGGTGTCGGCGAGCATCGGATGCCAGTTGCGATTGCCCCAGTACGTGGGCAGGCCGGTCTCGTGTGCCGCGAACTCGGCATCGATCGCCGCGAGCAGGTCACGGCATTGCTGATTGATCGGGGACACCCCGCCGAAGTGCATGTAGTGCTCAGCCACCTCGGCGAGGCGCTCGTCCGGAACGCCGCGCCCGCGAACCACGTTACGCAGGAACGGCATCACGTCATCGGGCTTCTCAGGGCCGCCGAAGGAGAGCAGGACGAACGCGTCGTAAACCACCCGTCCATCCTGCCACCGGACTATGCCCCGATCGCGTGGTAACCCCCGTCAACGTGCACAACCTCACCAGTGGTCGCCGGGAACCAGTCGGACAGAAGGGCACAGATCGCCTTGCCCGCGGCACTGGTGTCGTGCAGATCCCAGCCGAGCGGCGCCCGCTCCGCCCACGCGTCCTCGAACTGCTCGAAGCCCGGGATCGACTTGGCGGCGATGGTGCGCAGCGGGCCGGCCGCCACCAGGTTGCTGCGGATGCCCTGCTTGCCCAGGTGCAGCGCGAGGTAACGGGAGGCGGACTCGAGACCGGCCTTGGCCACGCCCATCCAGTCGTAGACCGGCCACGCGCTGGTGGCGTCGAAGGTCAGGCCGACCACGCTGCCGCCCGACGACATCAGCGGCAGGGCCGCCCTGGCCAGCGACTTGTACGAGTACGTGGAGACGTGGACAGCGGTGGCCACGTCCTCCCACGGCGCGTCCATGAAGCCGCCGCCGAGGCAGGACGGCGGAGCGAAGCCGATCGAGTGGACCACGCCGTCCAGCCCGTCGACGTGCTCGCGGACCTTGTCGGCCAGGCCGGCGAGGTGCTCCTCGTTCGTCACGTCCAGTTCGATGACCGGCGCCGGCTCCGGCAGCCGCTTGGCGATCCGCTCCACCAGGGACAGGCGGCCGAAGCCGGTCAGCACGACCGTCGCCCCCTGCTCCTGGGCGATCTTCGCCGCCGAGAAGGCGATCGAGGCGTCGGTGATGACACCCGTGATGAGCAGCCGTTTTCCGGCCAGCAGTCCAGACACTTGAATTACTCTCCTGAAAAAATTACCCGGGACTTCAGTGGCCCATTCCGAGACCACCGTCGACCGGCAGCACGGCGCCCGAGATGTAAGCCGCACTGTCGCTTGCCAGGAAGGTGACCGCCGCGGCGACCTCGTCGGTGGAGGCGAGACGACCGGCCGGGACGGCCTTGATGATCTCGGCCTTGCGGGTGTCCGACAGGACGGCGGTCATCTCCGTCTCGATGAAGCCGGGCGCCACCACGTTCGCCGTGATGTTGCGGCCGCCCAGCTCACGCGTGATGCTACGGGCCATGCCGACCAGGCCGGCCTTGCTCGCCGCGTAGTTCACCTGGCCGGGCCCGCCGTACAGGCCGACCACCGACGAGATGAAGATGATCCGGCCCCACTTGGCGCGCAGCATCTTGGAGCTGGCCCGCTTCGCCACCCGGAACGCGCCCGTCAGGTTGGTGTCGATGACCCGCTCGAACTGCTCCTCGCTCATCCGCAGCAGCAGCGTGTCGTCGGTGATGCCGGCATTCGCGACGACCACCTCGACCGGCCCGAGCTCGTTCTCCACGGTCGTGAACGCGGCGTCGACAGCGTCCGAGTCGGTGATGTCGCACTGCACACCGAACAGGCCCTCGGGCGCGCCGGAACCACGGTGGGTGACCGCCACCCGGTCGCCCTGCTTCGCGAACGCCTGGGCGATGGCCAGGCCGATACCGCGGTTTCCTCCGGTCACCAGAACGGTGCGAGCCACAACACACTCCATTCGACAGGCGTCACTCACTCAGGGTCACAACCGGCCCCTGAAGAGCGAGACTATCGGCCCGCCGTCCCACCCCGGAGGGACGGGCCCGCCGACTTACACCCCGTTCAGTGCGGGCCGATTTTCTTAAGTTGCGATTAAGGAGTACGCTCCCAACCGGTTCCCAGGCCCGACGAGCTACGGAGGTGATCGCTGTGCGAGATAGCGATCCTCCTAGTCGTGGCCGGGACGCTCGTCAGCGTTTCTGACCGCTGACCAGAAGACCCCCATCTCATACGCCTACCGGCTCTGCGCCGGCTTCTCCGTGTGCGATGGTTTCCGGCCGCGACCGACCACAGCGCCCTTTGCTCAGTCGCCAGCGGAAGACGGTTCAACCATGCGTAACTTCGTCGCGCCCCTCGGTTTCACCCTGCTCTCGGCGTGGGTCGTCGTGCTCTTCGTGCTCGCCCACAACACCCCGTAGCCGATCAGGGCAGCCTCGATGTCCAGAGCAGGCTCATCGCGGCACCGGCCAGCCCCAGCAGCAGGCCGACCGCCGCATACCACTGCGTCACCTCGCGTGGCTCGGTGCGATGCCCGATCGAGCTGCCCATGTCCTCGTAGACCTGCTTCAGCTCACTGACCGACGCCGCCTCGTAGAAGTAGCCCTTCGTCTGCTCTGCCAGGTCCTGCAGCGACAGCCTGTCCACCGGCACCCGCTGCACCGAGCCGCGGATGTCGACCACACCCGTGTCGGTACCGAACGCGATCGTCGACACCGGCACGTTGGCCTGCGCCGCCGCGGCCGCCGCGTCCTCGACCGAACGCCCTGACGTGCGGTAACCGTCGGAGAGCAGCACGATCCGGGCCGGCGGAGCACCGTCCGCCCCGTCCGACGGCACCATCCGGATCGCGTCCAGCGAGGTGAACACCGCCTCACCGGTCGCGGTCGCCTCGGCCAGCGTCAGACCGTCGATCGCGGAGATCACCGCGGACCGGTCCTTCGTCGGCGCGACCAGCACGTTCGCCGCCTTCGCGAAGGACACCAGACCCAGGTTGTACGTCGGTGGCAGCTCGCTCACGAACGACTTGGCCGCCTCCTGTGCCGCCTCGATCCGGCTCGGCTCCACGTCCTCGGCCTGCATCGACAGCGACACGTCGATGGCGAGCATCACCGTGGCCCGCTCGAGCGGCTCCTCGGTGTCGACCGACGGGCGGGCCGTCGCCGCCGCCAGCGCACCCAGCATCAGCAGGAACGCGGCCGCCGACACGTGCTTGCGCCAGCCCAGCCCTTTCGGCGCCAGGGTGCGCAACAGGTCGACGTTGGTGAACCGCATCGCGTACTGCCGCTTGCGGAACTGCCGCCAGACATAGGCCCCGGCCATCGCCAGGACCGGTAGCAGGGTCAGCAGCCACCACGGCTCCAGGAAACGGATCATCGTGTGGTCCCTCGGGTACGGGCGTGGCGCTGAGCGGCCACGAAGCGGACCATGTCGAGCAGCCAGTCGGTGTCGGTGCGCAGCCGCAGATGGGCGGCACCGGCCGCACGCAGCGCGCGGGCGATCGCGGCACGCTGCTGGCCGGCCGCCTCGGCATACCGATGGCGCAGTTTCGCATCCGACGTCTGCACCTCGTGCAGCGCCCCGGACTCCGGATCGGCCAGGGTCAGCACCCCGACATCCGGAAGCTCCAGCTCACGCGGGTCGACCACCTCGATGGCCAGCACGTCGTGGCGCACCCCCAGCTTCTTCACCGGGCGGGCCCAGCTCTCCACCGGCGCCAGGAAGTCGGAGATCACCACGGCCACGCCACGCCGCCGGGGTGGCCGGTTCAGCATGTCGATCAACTCACCGAGATCGGCCCGGCCCGGCCGGATCCGCGTCCCGGCGATCGCCCGCAGCAGGCCCTGCGCCTCCTTGCGGCCGGGCCGCGCCGGCAGTCGCAACACCGGGGACGAGGGCGGCGGCTCGGCCTTCGCGGCCGCCTTACGGCGCCACCACTTCCCGTCAGACCCCTTCTCCGGTACGCCGGACCCGGTGCCCACCACAGCGCCGATCCGGTTGCCGCCCCGGACTGTCAGATGGGCCATGGCCGTGGCGGCCGCGATCACGAGATCCCGTTTCAGCCACTTGGCGGTGCCGAAGTCGAGACTCGCCGACAGGTCCACCGCCAGCCACGTCTCCAGCTCGCGGTCGGCCACCGTCCGGCGCACGTGCGGCATCGTGGTGCGTGCCGTCACCGGCCAGTCCATCCGGCGTACGTCGTCGCCCGGCCGGTACTCCCGGGACTCACCGGCCTCACTGCCCGGCCCCGGCAGCAGACCCGCGTAGTCGCCCTGGAGCAGGCCGTCCAGCTTGCGCGTGACGAGCAGCTGGAGCCGGCCGAGGACCGCCTCGGCCCGGGCCGCCTCCTCCGGGGCGACGGGCATCGCGGCGCCCGGAGGGGTCATGACTGGCTCGGCCAGGCGCCGGTGCCCGGCTGCGGGGGCCGGCTGTCGAAGGTCGCCGCCGGGACCCCGCTGGTCGGCTGCACACCGGCCGGGCCGGCGGCGCCCGGGCCGCCCGGGCCCGCCACGAACTGCGCGACCGGTGGCTGGCCGGAGGCGACCGGAGTCAGCGGGCCGGGGTGCGCCGGGACCGGCGCCCCGGGCTGACCGGGGTGGCCCGGGTGGCCGAAGACCGGCTGGCCTGGCTGCCCGGGCTGGCCCGGCTGGCCGAAGACGGGCGGCGTGGGCTGTCCGTTGGGCGAGCTCTGACGCGACGACACCTGCGGCGGCGGCACCATCTGCATGATCCGGGCCACGATGTGGTCGGCCGGGATGTCGTCGGCCAGCGCGTCGTAGCTGAGCACGAGGCGGTGCCGCAGGATGTCGGGCGCGATGTCCTGCACGTCCTGCGGGAGCGCGTAGTCACGGCCACGCAGCAGGGCCAGGGCACGCGTCGCCCGGACGATGCCGAGCGAGGCGCGGGGACTCGCGCCGTACTGGATCAGCTGTGCCACGTCGGGCATGCCGTGCTGCGCCGGGGCGCGGGTCGCCAGCACCAGGCGGACCGTGTAGTCGACCAGGGCGTTGTGGACGAACACCTGGTCGGCGCGGCGCTGCAGGGCCAGCAGGTCGGCCGGGGTGAAGATCTGCTTCGGCTCGGGGGCGCTCACCCCCATCCGGTAGACGATCTCCCGCTCCTCGGCGTCGGTCGGATAGCCGACCACGATCTTCATGAGGAAGCGGTCCCGCTGCGCCTCGGGCAGCGGGTAGACACCCTCCTGCTCGATCGGGTTCTGCGTGGCCATCACCAGGAACGGGTCGGGCACGTCGTAGCTCTTGCCGCCGATCGACACCTGGTGCTCGGCCATCACCTCGAGCAGCGCCGACTGCACCTTGGCCGGAGCCCGGTTGATCTCGTCGGCCAGCAGGAAGTTGACGAAGACCGGGCCGAGCTCCACATCGAACTGCTCGGTCGACTGCCGGTAGATCCGGGTACCGACGATGTCCGCGGGCACCAGGTCCGGAGTGAACTGCACCCGGGAGAACGTGCCGCCGACCACCTTGGCCAGCGTCTCCACGGCGAGCGTCTTCGCCACCCCGGGCACGCCCTCCAGCAGGCAGTGGCCACGGGCCAGCAGGGCCACGAACATCCGCTCGACCATCCGGTCCTGGCCCACGATGACCCGCTTGACCTCGAACATGGCGCGCTCGAGCTGCGACGCGTCCTGCGCGGGCGGCACCGGCACGCCGGCGTCGGCGCTGGTCTCGGTCTCAGACGTGCTCGGCTGCGCCACCGGTCCTCCACAACTGTCGAGATGCGCCGGCTCTTCGACGCCGACGGTCAAGACTTACACGACAGACAACAGCACACGGCTGGGAGGTTCCTAAGAGCCCCCGCAGCGGCACTGCACGGCAGCATAGGGAGCCGTGTCGTCATCCGGGCGTCATCATCGCCGGATCCGCTCGTCTTCGCAGCCCAGAATGCCATTGGCCAAAGGTGTGGATCTTTCTGCGCGATCCGCCGGATCGGGCACCGTCACCGGGTACTCACGCGACCTTGGGATGCGTGTAGCATTTGAGCCGTCGCCGGGCGACTTCCCCCGTGGTCGCCCGGCGCTCAAACTTTTTCTCCCAGCCGTAGGGTTACGGCATGGTCGAGGACTTCCCGCCCCAGTGCTCCTCCAAGGGCTGCCGGGCGTCCGCCGAGTGGCAGCTCCTCTGGAACAATCCGAAAATCCACACGCCGGACCGGCGGAAGACGTGGCTGGCCTGCACCGATCATCGTGCTTCCCTCAGCTCGTTCCTCGAAGCCCGCGGATTCCTGCGTGAGGTCACTCCCTTCGCCTCGTCGGACGGTGCGGTCGTCTCCTAGGCTCTAGTTGTGAGTGAGCCGTCCGCGCCGACCGTCGTCGATGCCCTAGAGCCCTGGCCCGGCACCGTGGTGTGGCGCCCCGTCTCCAGCCGGCTGATCATCGTCCACCTCATCGGCATCGCCGTCTGGGCCGCGGTGCTCCTCGGCGGGCTGATCGCCGGCCACCTGATCGTCGGCGGCTCGTGGTGGTTCTGGGGGATGGGTGCGGTGCTGGTCCTGGCCGTCTGGCGGGCCGTCGTCGCCGCCCGCGCCGTGCGCGCCTGGGGTTACGCCGAGCGCGACAAGGACCTGCTCGTCCGGCACGGCCTGCTGGTCCGGCACCTGTCCATCGTGCCGTATGCGCGGATGCAGTACGTCGACGTCACCGCCGGCCCGTTGGAGCGCGCCTTCGGCCTGGCCACGGTACAGCTGCACACCGCCGCCGCGGCCAGCAACGCACGGGTCCCGGGCCTGCCCCCGGACGAGGCGTCCCGGCTCCGCGACCGGCTGACCGCCCTCGGCGAGGACCGGGCCGAGGGCCTGTGACCAGCGCCGGATTCCCCCACCCGCCGCAGGCGACCCCGGGCGACCCGCTCCCGGGCACCCCTCCGCCGGCGAGCCCTTCGCCCGCCACCCCTTCGGCTTCCAGCTTTTCCTCCGGCAGCCTTCCACCGGCCGGCGGCGCTGCGCAGCAGGTGGGGACGATCTCAGCGGTCCCCGGTCCGCCCGAGGGTGAGGCTCGGCAGCGGCTGCATCCGCTCAGCCCTCTGCTGAAGGGCGCCAAGAGCATCGCCGTGATCGTCGCGGCCCTGTCGTGGAACACGCTCGGCGAGGTCGGGGCAACCGACTTCGCACTGATCGTGCTGGCGGTCGCCGTGGCCGTGGTGATCTTCTCGGCGATCGGCTGGTGGAACACCGGCTATCACGTCGTCGGACGGGAACTGCGGATCACCGAGGGACTCATCTGGCGCCGCAACCGGGCCATCCCGCTCGACCGGCTCCAGGCCGTCGAGGTGCGGCGGCCGCTGCTGGCCCAGCTCACCGGCCTCGCCGAGTTGCGGCTGGAGGTGGTCGGCGGCAGCAAGACCGAGGCCCCACTCGCCTATCTCACCGTCCGCGACGCCGGGGCGCTCCGGGAGCGGCTGCTGTCGCTGTCCGGCAAGGCTCCCGCGGTCGCCACCCCCGCGGCCGCCGGCGTCCGGGAGGTGCCGCTCTACCAGGTCCGCAATCAGGATCTGCTGATCAGTCAGCTGCTCACCCCGCAGGCGTTCTTCCTGCCGTTCGGCGTCGCCTGGGTGATCACCCAGTTCGTGATGGAGGGCACCTGGACCTTCATCGGCATCGCCAGCACCGTCACCGCGATGGCCGGTGTGCTGTTGCAGCCCATCCGGCGGGTGCTGCGCGACTGGGACTTCCGGCTGTTCCGCGGCGATCGGCTCGTCCTGCACTACGGGCTCACCGAGACCCGCAGCCAGGTGGTCCCGCCGCACCGGGTCCAGACCGTCCGGGTCACCTGGCCGCTGCTGTGGCGGGCCAAGCAATGGCTGCACCTGACGCTCGACATCGCCGGGGTCTCCGGCCCCGAACCGGGCGACGACCACGCGTCCGACCGCCTCATGCCGGTCGGTGACGTGGCAGCGGCCCGCGCCCTGGTCGCCGCCGCCCTCCCCGGTGTGGACCTGATCGGCCTGGCCACGTCCCCACCACCACTCCGGGCGAAGTGGCTGCACCCGTTCGGCCTGCGTTTCTACGGCGCCGGGCTGGCCGACCAGGTCTTCGTCAGCCGGTCCGGGCGGCTCACCAGGGAGATGACCCTGGTGCCGTATGCGCGGCTGCAGAGCGTCCGCGTCGTCCAGGGCCCGTTGCAGCGCCGTCTCGGCCTGGCCACCGTCTACGCCGACACCGCGGGCGGCCGCGCGGGCGAGGCCCGGGACCGCGACCTGACCGAGGCCTACGCGATCGCCGACCAGCTGGCGACCCGCTCCCGCCAGGCGCGGGCCGCCCTGGCCCACAACCCGCCAGTTTCCGTCCCACCGGGTCTCGGCACTCCAGGCCTCGCGACGCCCAGCGCTGTGCCGCCTGGGGTGGCTGGGCCCGGTGGCTCGGCGGCCGGGGTGGTTTCGCCCGGCTTCGGGGGGCCTGGGGTGGTACCGCCGGGCGCGGTTGACCCACCGTTCGGCGAGACCGTCGACGAGACGTACTGGCAGCGGCCCGAACAGTCTTAAGCTTTGGCGATGGAGCTTCCGGAGTTCGCGCCCGGTCTCAGCGCCCGGGTCGAGTTGACGGTCACCGACGCTGATACCGCCCAGTACTTCGGCTCCGGCGACGTGCCCGTTCTCGGCACGCCCCGGCTGCTGGCCCTAGCCGAGGCCGCGACAGTCGCCGCCACCGCCCGGACGATCCCCGGCGGCGTCACCACCGTCGGCAGCCGGGCCGACGTCGACCACCGGACACCCGTGCCGGTCGGGCGGCGGGTCGCCGCGCAGGCCACCCTGACCAAGGTGGACGGGCCGAGGCTTCTCTTCGAGGTGACCGTCAACGACGGCGAGACCCTGGTGGCCGAGGTCCGTATCGAACGCATCGTCGTCGACCGCCAACTGTTCATCGCCCGCGCCCTCGGCGACTGACCTCCGCGGCCGGGTGCGCCGACGGCGGCCGACAGTTCGGTCGGCGGGCCGCTGCTCCCGGCTACGGGCGGGGTGATCCGATGGCCGGCGGAACTCGGGCCGGGCTACATGCGGAGCCAGCCTCGGTACCAGTCGGTGAAGGTCATCCGGCTGCCGTCCGCGTTCTGTTCGGGCTGGAAGCCCTCGCCGTCGGCGCAGAAATCCGTCCAGATCTGGCCACGGGACGGGCCGCTCACCACCAGCGTCACCCACGCGGCGCAACCCATGTCGCACAGGTAGAGCAGGCCGTCGGAGTGGACGGCGTCCTCCGGCAGGTCCGCCGGCACCTCACCCCAGAGGTCGGGAATCCCCTCATGGAGCGGGCGTTCCCGCCGGTAGTCGTCAGGGACGAAGCCGCGGATGCGGGCGAACGGGCGGGCCAGGGTCTCCGGCCTCGTCGGTGATCCCTCCCAGGTCCAGCGGCCGGCGACGCGACGCGGCGGGAACAGCCCGTAGCAGGGACCGGCGCCGCCCCGGCCGGCCTGCCGTAGAAAGGCCCGATAGTCCTCGGGGAGGGCGACGCCGATCTGGGTCTCCAGCTCGGCGAGCTCGTCACCGGTCAGCGGCGGCTCCAGCGGACGATGAAGCCCGTCGCCGACGACCTCCGCGCCGCCGGCGAGAGCGGCGAGGCGAGGCCGGACGTCCGACCAGTCGATCTCAGTCACGGCCGGACGATAGCGCGTGGGTATGACCGGCCCGCTACGCGATCGTCGACGACGTGGCCCGGTGCGTTGCCTGCTGGAGTCCCCGGCGACTGGCCTGATGACGACCACTTCGCGGCCAGGTCGCACCCGCATTGCCGCAGCTGGACAGGTTCCGTGGTCACGGTCAGTTCGCGGGCCGTCGCTAACTGGCCTTGACCGGACGGCAGACCTCGACCGCGGAAGGTGGGGTGACGGTGACCAGCGGCCCCCAGCCCGGCGGTCGCCGGACGGTCCGGTGTTTCGCCTGCGTCGCGGTGTGGTCAGGGGACTTTTCGTGGCCGTACCGAATCAGAGATCTCCCCAGCGGTCCCGCAAGTCGGACGGGGTCGGCATCGCGGTGGCACCGCCCTGTCGTTCGCAGACCAGGCCGGCCACCGAGAGTGCGAAGCGGACGTGCTCCGACCAGCCTGCCAGGTCCGCGGGACGTCCGCCGGTGAGGAGGCGGCTGATCAGGGCGGCCATCACCGAGTCGCCGGCACCGGTCGCGTCGATGGCCTTGACCAGGGGCGCCGGGATGTCGGTCGCACCGTCGGGGGCGGCGACGTGCGCGCCGCGGGAGCCGCAGGTGACGACGACCGCTCCCGCGCCGAGGGCGAGGATGCGGGCCGCCGCGGACGCCGGATCGTGGTCGCCGTAGAGGACGATCGCATCGGCCGAGCTGAGTTTTACCAGGTCGGCGGTACTGAAGAATTCCTCGGCGAGGTCGCGGAGGGCGTCGACCGCGGCGGTGTCGGGCAGCAGGGTGGGCCGCGCGTTGGGATCGAAGACCCGCAGCGGGCCGGAGGATGCGGTGGCGTGGGTCCAGGCGGCGCGGGCGGCGCTGAGGAACGGCTCGCGGAGCAGGCTGATGGACCCGGTGTAGAGGACCGCCGCCCCGCCGACCGCCGGCAGGTCGATGTCGGCCGGTGTGAGGAGCGCGTAGGACGGCGGCTCCCCGTAGAACGTGAACGTCGGCTCGGCGCCCTCGAAAGTGGTGACCGCGAGCGTGGTGGGGACGGCGACCCGGCGCACGCCCTGCCCGTCGACTCCGGCCGCGCGCAGGAAGGCGGCCATCCGGTCGCCGAGGACGTCGGTGCTGAGGCTGCCCGCGAACCGGGCGTCGCCGCCGAGCCGGGCGACGCCGACGGCGACGTTGAGGGGTGCCCCGCCGATCGCCTGCCGGTAGACCTGTTCGCCGTCGAGGTCCGCTTCGAGCAGGTCGATCAGCGCCTCGCCCATCACCATCGCGTAGCCCACGCTGCCACCCTCTCATCCCGGGGCGGAGGGTCCCAAGCAGGCCAGACTTATCCGATCATCAGGCCTATTTCTGTAAATTTGCGACAATCGGCAGATGAATACGTTAGTGCTGGCGATGGTCACGCCGCTGCTGCTCGCGCCGGCTCCCGTCGCGGAGGGGACCTTCAAGACCTGGCGCGACGGGGCCCGCGCCGTGACCTACGACACCGCGGTGGTCCCGGCAGGCGCGCGGGCCACGGTCACGATCATCCAAAACCATGACGGGGTACGGGTGAACCTGCTCGCGACCGGACTGAAGCCGGGCCGGCCGTACGGCGCCCACCTGCACACCAACCCGTGCGGCAAGGATCCGGCCGACGCCGGCCCGCACTACCAGCACCGCCTCGACCCCGCCGCCGGACCGGGCAAGCCGTCGTCCGACCCGGCCTACGCCAATCCCCGCAACGAGGTGTGGCTGGACTTCATCGCCGACCGCAACGGTGTCGGCCGGGCGGTCAGCGCGCAGGACTGGACGTTCACCGACGACCGGCAGCCGCGGTCGCTGGTGCTGCACGCCGAGCACACGCACACCGGGCCGGGTCAGGCCGGCATGGCGGGGGCACGGCTGGCGTGCCTGACCCGGGGCTGATCAGCGGGCCGCCGGGCCCGGCCCTGCCAGGGCCGGGGCTTCGGCGGTAACGTCGGGGGCACCGAGAACGGAGGCACCCCCATGGCCGAGAACAGCGGCGCCCAGCCCGCACCGAAGACGGAGTCGCACGACCCCGACTTCCCCGAGGCGTTCCTGAGCTTCATGCGCCAGGGCTGGCGGGAGGATCCGCTGGCCGTGACGCCCCTGCCCGAGGTGCCCAACTACGCGAAACGTCGCAACGACCTCTCCGAGGCGTTCCCCGGCGAGACGCTGATCATCCCGAGCGGCAACGAGAAGGTGCGCGCCAACGACACCGACTACCACTTCCGCCCGGGCAGTGACTTCTTCTACCTGACCGGTGACCGCGACCCGGACAGTGTGCTCGTGCTGCACCCGAGCGGCTCGGGTCACGACGCGGTGGTCTACACCCGGCAGCGCAACTCGAAGGACACCGACCGCTTCTTCCGGGACCGCAACGGTGAGTTGTGGGTGGGCCGCACGCACACGCTGTCGGAGAAGTCGACGGAGCTGGGCGTGGCCACGGCGCCGCTGGGCGACCTGGGTGCGGCGCTGGCCGGTTCGGCGCCGGGCCGGACCCGGGTGCTGCGCGGCCTGGACGCCAATGTGGACCGGGCCGTCCTGGCCTACGAGCCGGATCGCACGAAGCCGCGTGACCGCGCGCTGGCCGCGGTGATCTCCGAGCTCAAGCTGGTCAAGGACGAGTGGGAGATCGCGCAGCTGCAGGCCGCGATCGACGCGACGGTGCTGGGCTTCGAGGATGTGGCACGCATCCTGCCGGCCGACCGTGGTGTCAAGGAGCGCCTGCTGGAGGGCGTGTTCGGGCTGCGGGCCCGGCACGACGGCAACGACGTCGGCTACACGTCGATCGTCGGCGCCGGCCAGCACGCGACGATCCTGCACTGGGTGCGCAACACCGGCGTGACGAAGCCCGGTGAGCTGCTGCTGATGGACATGGGAGTGGAGGGCGACAACCTCTACACCGCCGACGTGACCCGGACGGTTCCGGTGAACGGCACTTTCACGCCGCTGCAGCGGCAGGTCTACGACATCGTGTATGCGTCTCAGCAGGCCGGGATGGACGCGATCAGGCCGGGTGTGGTCTTCCGGGACGTGCACAAGGTCTGCATGCGGGTGCTCGCCGAGGGTCTGCACGACCTGGGCCTGCTGCCGGTGAGCGTGGACGAGGCGATGGCCGACGACAGCACCGTCTACCGGCGGTGGACGCTGCACGGGTTCGGGCACATGCTCGGCATCGACGTGCACGACTGTTCCGCGGCGCGCAACGAGACGTACCGGGAGGGCACGCTCAAGGAGGGCTACGTGCTCACCGTCGAGCCGGGCCTCTACTTCCAGGCCGAGGACGAGCTGGTCCCCGAGGAGCTGCGCGGTCTCGGCGTCCGGATCGAGGACGACGTGCTGGTGACGGCGGACGGCTGCCGCAACCTGTCGGCCGGCCTGCCGCGAGCCTCCGGCGAGGTCGAGCAGTGGCTTGCGTCGCAGCGTGAGGCGGGTCCTCGCCTGCCCGGCTGACCGTCCGGCAGGATCGTGACATGAGCACCACCGAGCCCGCCGTGCGGCTGCGTTCCTACGGCGGGCTCCGCATGTGGCGTTCCGGTGCCGAGGTCGACATCGGGGCGCCGCGGCTGCGGATCCTGCTGGCGGCACTGCTCGCGGCCCGCGGCGGTACGGTCGGCGTGGACACCCTGATCGAGCTGATCTGGGGCGCCGAGCCTTCGCCCAGCGCGGTCAACCAGCTGCACCGGCTGGTCGGGCAGGCCCGGCGGCTGTTCGAGCCGGAGCTGGCCAGCCGCGCCACCGGGAGCTGGGTGTTCCCGGCCGGCCAGGGGTACCGTCTTCTCACCGATGCGCGGAGCTGCGACCTGATGGCGGTGCGCGCGCTGCTGGACACCCCCGGAGCGGCACCCCGAGCGCTGGAGATCGCCCAGGAGCCTGCGTTCGCCGGGCTGGACGCCGAGGTGCTCACCCATCCGGCCTTCGTGGCCCTGGAGCAGGAGCGGATCCAGATCGCGGTCGAGGCAGCCGATCTGGCCGGGCCACGCCTGCTCCCCCTGCTCCAGCGGATCGCCGCGTCGGCGCCGCTGCACGAGCCGCTCCAGGCCCGGGTGATCCGCCTGCTGACGTCGGCCGGCCGCCGGGCCGAGGCGCTGGTCCTCTTCGACACGACCCGCCGTCTGCTCGCCGACGAGCTGGGCGCCGACCCGGGTGCCGAGCTGCGGGCGGCCCATCTGGCGGCGCTCACCGACGACGAGCCGGAGCCCGCGCCGGCCCATCGGCCGGCGCAGCTGCCCCGCCGGGTGGCGGGTTTCGTCGACCGCGGTGATCTGCCCGATCCCAGCGCCGGCATCGTGGTGCTCAGCGGCATGGGCGGGATCGGCAAGACCGTCCTCGCGGTCGACTGGGCGCACCGCCTGGCCCCGCGCTATCCGGACGGGCAGCTCTACCTCAACCTGCGCGGCTTCGATCCGAGCGGCCGTGTGGTGACCCCGTCGGATGCGCTGGCGACGCTGCTCGAGTCGGTCGGTGTCGGCCCGGCCGAGCTGCCGGGCGACGTCGACGCGCGGTCGGCCCGGTTCCGCTCCGCGGTCGCCGACCGGCGCATGATCATCCTGCTGGACAACGCGCGTGACTCCGAGCAGGTGCGCCCGCTGCTGCCCGGCGCGCCCGGCTGTCTGGTGCTGGTGACCAGCCGCAACCGGCTCGCCGGCCTGGTGGCACACGAGGGCGCCCGGGCGGCCCCGGTCGGCCGGCTCGGCGACGCCGGTGCACGTGAGCTGCTCGCGAAGCGGATCGGCGGGTCCCGGCTGGCCGCGGAACCGGCTGCGGCGGCCGACCTCGTCCGGTTCTGTGCCGGGCTGCCGCTGGCGCTGTCGATCACCGCCGCCCACGCCGCGGTCCGGCCCGGGCTGAAACTCGCCGACCTGGTCGAGGAGCTGACCTCGCAGGCACGGCTGGACGCGCTCACCACCGGCGAGGCGCACGACGACGTCCGGTCCGCGCTGTCCTGGTCCTACCTGGCGCTGAGCCCGGCCGCCGCCCGGCTGTTCCGGTTGATCTCGGTGCACTCCGGCCCGGAGATCCCGGTCGAGGCGGCGGCCAGCATCACCGGGACGGGCCCGGCCGTGCGTGCGGCGCTCGCCGAGCTGAGCGCGGCCAACATGATCACCGAGGCCGGCCGCCAGCGGTACACGTTGCACGACCTGCTCCGGGCGTACGCCGGGGAGCTGCTCGGCGACGAGCGGGCCGAGGCGGTCCGGCGGCTGGTCGAGCACTGCCTGCGGGACGCGCGGGCCGCCTATCTGGCGTTCGGCCGACCCGAGATCGCGCCGCTCGGGCCCGCCTCACCGGGCATGACACCCACTCCGATGGCCGCCTTCAACGACACCCTCCGGTGGTACGCCCAGGAGCAGGCCGCGCTCGCCTGTGTCATCGACCTGGCCCTGCTGCACGGCCACCACCGGGAGGCGGTGCTGATGGTGCTGTACCTGCGGGCGGTCCGGTCGGCCCGGCTCGAACCGTACGCCGACTCCCGCGAGCAGACCATGCGGGTCCTGGCCGTGGCCGGCGATCTCGGCGAACCGGTGCTGGAGGCGGGTCTGCTGCGTGAGGCCGCCCTCATCGAGAGCCGCACCGATCCGACGGTCGCCCGGATGCTGCTGCGCCGCGCGCTCGACATCGCGGAGCGGGCCGGTGACGTGATCGGCGAGGCGCACCTGCTGCGCAACCTGGGCCTGCTCGTCGCCCGCGACGACCAGACAGCGGCTCTCGTCCACCTGCGGCGGTCGGTGCGGGCGGCCCGGATGACCGGCGAGCCGACCGTTCTCGTGTACTCCATCGACGCGCTGGCCCGGATCCTCCAGGAGGCCGGGCAGACCGCCGAGTCGGTCACGCTCGCCCGGGAGGCGTTCGACATCGCCCTGGCCACCGGCCTCGACGAGCTACGGACCAACGCGGCGACCCGCCTGGCCGAGACCTCGCTGCTGACCGGCGACCACCGGCAGGCCGCGGCGATGGCGCGATGGGCGGCCGAGCACGTCCCGCCCGGCGAGATCCACATCCGGCTCCCGATCTACGCCTTCCTGGCCGAGGCCAGCGACCGGCTCGGCGACCACGAGCAGGCGCGGGCCGCGTGTGACGTCTTCCGTGATCTGATGAGCCGGCACGGCCCCGCCTACCGGCAGGCGCTGGGCGGCAAGGAGGTGGACCGGTTCGTCGCCGTCGTGGACCGGATCACGAGTGCATCGGAAATGCACTGATCACGCACTGAACTCCGGTTGGCTGATCCTCGACCGATCTCCAGGAGGATCAGATGAGCTACCCGAAGCCCGTCCTCGAACCGGCCGCGCAGGCTTTCGTCGAGGCGACCGCGAACCCGCCGTACCTGTTCGACCTGGGTCCCGAGGAGGGCCGCAAGGCCGTCGAGTCGGTGCAGGACGGCACCGGTGTCGACACGCCCGCCGCCGACGTGCAGGACCTGACCTTCGCGGGCGGACCGACCGGCGAGGTGAAGGTGCGCATCCTGCGACCGGCCGGGGTGACCGGGCCGCTGCCGGTGCTGATCTACACCCACGGCGCGGGCTGGGTCTTCGGCGACGCGAACACCCATGACCGGCTGGTCCGTGAGCTGACCGTCCGGGCGAACGCCGCCACCGTCTTCGTCGAGTACGACCGCTCCCCCGAGGCCCGCTACCCGGTCGCCGTCGAGCAGGTCTACGCCACCCTGGAGTGGGTGGCCACGCACGGCGCCGGGCACGGCCTGGACGCCACCCGCATCGCGGTCGCCGGAGACTCGGTCGGCGGCAACATGACCGCCGCCCTGACCATCCTGGCGAAGCAGCGGTCCGGCCCGGCCATCACCGCGCAACTGCTGTTCTACCCGGTGACCGACGCGAGCTTCGACACCGACTCGTACCACCAGTTCGCCGAGGGCTACTTCCTGCGCCGCGACGGCATGCAGTGGTTCTGGGACCAGTACACGACCGACGAGGCGGAGCGGGCGCAGATCACCGCGTCACCGCTGCGGGCCACCACCGAGGACCTGGCCGGGCTGCCGAAGGCACTGGTCATCGTGGCCGAGGCGGACGTGCTGCGGGACGAGGGCGAGGCGTACGCGGCCAAGCTGCGCGCTGCCGGAGTCGACGTGACGGCCGTCCGTTATCAGGGCATCGTCCACGACTTCGTGCTGCTCAACGCCCTCAAGGACACGCACGCCGCGCGGGCCGCCACCCGTCAGGGCGGCGATTTCCTCCGCGACGCGCTGCACCCCTGATCCGCTGAACCCGTCGATCCCGGGCCCGGCGGGTCGGTGAGCCGCACGCTCCTCGGCCCGGCGATCCCCGGGCCCGGCGGGTCGGTGAGCCGCTCGCTCCTCGGCCCGGCGACCCACGGTCCGGCGATCCACGGGCCCGGCGCTCCACGACCCGGCGCTCCACGACCCGGCGCTTCTCGGGCCGGGTCAGGACGCCGGCTTGAACTCCGTCACGTTCCAGCACTCGGCGGCGGCCGGATCGTCCTCGACGTTGATCTTCACCTGGACCGGGTGGCCGTCGGCGGTGTCGAACTTGGTCTCCACGGTGGCGCCGTCCTCACCGGCGGTCGCCGCCATGGCCAGCAGCTCGCCGAGGGTCGGCACGTCGATCTCCTCGCCCTGCTGGCCCTCGGTGACCGGGCCGAGCTCGACCTCGGCCGACGAGGACGGCACCACGGACACCGCGCCGACCCGCTCGGCAGTGCTCAGCACACCGTCCTTCACGGCCGCCCGGTACTCACCGATGGGCGTCGACTCGCACCCGCGGGTCAGCGTGAAGCTGTAGGCGGCCGGCTCGGTCCAGGCCGGCGCCGACGCGGCGGTGGCCGGGGCGCTCGGCTCCTGGATGACCGGTTTCTCGTCTCCGGACGAGGTGCAGCCACCGACGAGCCCGGCCAACACCAACGCGCACAGGGCACGCTCTACCCGCACCACGACCTCCGCTCGACGCCTCACGCGGCGCAATGTAGCGCAGCCACGCTCACCGCGACGGCCGGGGCCGACCGCTCTCAGGCCGACCGCTCTCAGGCCGACCTCCCTCAGGGGATCTCCTCCACGAACACCGCGGCGGACCGGGCCGGGACGTCGAAGGGGGTGGCCGCCCGCAGCACCGGGTCGGCCGAGCCGGCCAGCTCCGGGTGCGGCCGCAACCTCTCCGGCGCGGGGACCTGTGGGTGGACCGTGCTGTCGGTGGCGTTGAACACCACGACCAGCCGGGACCAGCGGGCGTCGAGGCCGGTGCCGTCCAGGCTCATCACGATCACGCCGGGCTGGTCGGACGGCCCGCCCGGAGGGAACGACAGCCGCCGCTGCACCTCCTCGGCGGTCGGCAGGCCGAAGACCGGCGACGACCGGCGGATCCGCAGCAGCTCCCGATAGCGCTCGGCGGCCAGCTCGATCACGTCGGGCGCCGGGACCAGCGACGGGTCACCGAGCAGGGGCCGTGCCCAGTCCCACTTGTCGCCGTTGTCGCCCTCCGGCGGCAGGCCCACGCCGAACCCGTTGCCGAGAGCCGGGTCCCACCGGATCTGGTTGAACCAGTCACCGGAGTTGAACGAGTTACGGTCCAGCGACTTGGACCGGAGCCGCTCGGTGCCGAGCGCCACGAAACCGGCGCCCTGGCTCAGCACCACCAGCGCCAGCGCGAGCACCTGCATGCGCGCCCGGTCGATCTGCGAGATGCCCGGTGGCAGCTTGAACGCCATCGCGTCGTAGAGGATCTCGTTGTCGTGCGCGTCCACATAGTTGACCGCCTCGCCGGGCGAGTGGGCATACCCGGCCGGTGAACCGTTGTAGCCGATCTGCCCGCCGCTGCGCTCGGCGCCGTCGTGGGCCAGGAACCGGTAGGTGGCCAGCGCCCCGGACAGACCCACCTTGATCTGGTCGTGCAGCCACAGCGGGACGGCCGAACCGAGACCGGTCGCGAAGCCGCGCACCGCCGGGTCGTCGCCGAAGGCCCCGCCGCCACGGATCGCGTCGCGCAGCCGGTCGTTGAACGAGCCGACCCCGCTGCCGGCCATGTTGACCTGGGTGGCCTGGGCGAATCGTGCGTCGTAGGCGACCTCGCCGAAATTCCACCCCTCGCCGTAGAGCGTGATGTCGGGGCTGACCCTGGCGAGCGCATCCCGCGCCTGCAGGATGTTGGCCCGCGGGTGGTGGCCCATCAGGTCGAACCGGAAGCCGTCGATCCGGTACTCCCGGGCCCAGGTGACCAGGGAGTCGACCACGAGCCGGCTCATCATGGTGTGCTCGGTCGCCGTGTTGGGGCAGCAGCTCGACTCGGCGGTGCTGCCGTCGGCGAGCAGCCGGTGGTAATAGCCCGGCACGATCCGGTCGAGGACGCTGAACCGGTCGAGGCCGTCGCCCATGGTGTGGTTGTAGACGACGTCGAGGACCACGCGCAGCCCGGCCGCGTTGAGCGCCACCACGGCCGCGCGCAGCTCGGCGATGCGGGCCGTGCCGGCGGGGTCGGTGGCGTAACTGCCCTCCGGCGTCGTCCAGTGCCAGGGGTCGTAGCCCCAGTTGAAACCGTCGGAGTCGGCCACCGCCATGACGGCCCGCTGCTGCTCGGGCGAGTCGGGCGGGAAGGACGCCAGGTCGCAGAGCGGCGCCGACTGGTCGGCCCGCCGGTCGGGCACGGTGGCGAAGTCGTTGACCGGCAGCAGGTGCACATGGGTGAGCCCGGCATCGGCGAGCGAGCGCAGGTGGCGCATCCCGGCCGACGCGTCGTGGGTGAACGCCAGATAGGTGCCCCGCTCGGCGGGCGGCACCGTGGTGTCGGCGATCGAGAAGTCACGGACCGAGAGCTCGGTGATCTGCATCCGGGCCGGTGGCACCGCGGCCGGCTTGGCGGACTCGGCCCAGCCGGGCGGGCAGAGCGCCGGGTCGGACAGGTCGACGAGCTGGCTGTGAGTGGAGTCGGTGGCGAGCGACACCGAGTAGGGGTCGGTCACGCTGGTCGTCACAATCCGCTGCGCGGCCGGCTGCCACACCTGGACGCGAAACCTGTACCACCGGTTGAGCCACTTGCGCTTGCCGGTGATCGACCAGACGCCGGTCTCGTCGTCGCGCTCCATCGGCAGGACCCGCGGCTCCTCGCCGGGCTCGCGGAAGAGCTCCAGCTCCACGGTGCGGGCGGTGGGCGCCCAGACCGACAGGCGTGGCCGGTCCTTGTCGTCGACGACCGGGCCGAGCTCGGCCCCCTCGGCGGCGCCGTAGAGGTCGTCGAGAACGCCCTGCAGCTGCACGGCGGTCAGCGCGACCACCTCGCCGGCACCATCGCGGCCGGTCACCAGGAGCTGGTCGCGCAGCATCTCGGCGAGGGTCGCGTCACCGAGCTCACGGACCGCGAAGGCCCGGTAGGCGCGCAGGTGCGGGAAGCGGCGGCTCTGTGCCTGGAACAGGCCGCCGGGCCGGGGCACCAGGGGCAGCGAGCCCAGGGTGAAGCTCACGGCCCGCGCGGCGAACCACTCCGGCAGCGCGACGGTCCCCCGGTCGATGAAGACGGCGTGCGCGCGGGCCGGGTCGAGCTCGGGGCCCAGCGTGCCGACGTCGGGGCGGATCGGTTGACGGACGCCGGCGGTGATCCAGGCCTCGCGTGCCACGGTGAGGTCGAGGCGCTGGTCGTCGGGGAGATCCTTCTCCTCGGCACGGTGCAGCACGTAGCGCAGGCCGACCGCGTCGGGGCGGACCCGCACCTCGAAGACCGCGCCGAACGCGTCGAAGTGGGTGGGCATGTGCGGCCGGCCCCACCGCGTCTTCTCGGTGACCGGGACGCCCTCCCAGGCGTGCAGCCCCCACCCGGCGTAGTCACCGGCGGGCCGGCGGTAGTGGATGACGACGGTCTCGGCGGCGGGCTCCGGCAGGTCGGGCGGGACGTGCGAGACCCGCCGGTCGCCGGCGGTGACCCAGATCTCACTGGCCTCACTGAGCGTGACCCAGCGGTCGATCTCGACGTCTTTCGCGCCCTGCCGGTTGAGGACCAGGAAACCGATCTCCTGTGCGTTGTCAGCGAGGCGCACCCAGGCGAAACGACCCCACGCGTCCTCGCCGGCGAACGGGACGCCGTCGGGATAGAGCGTGTCGGCACCGGGCGCGAGGTCGCCCCAGGCGTGCAGGACCCAGTCGGCGTAGTCACCGTCGGGCCGCTGATAGTGCACGATCAGCCATTGCGAACGGGTCTTGCTCTGCTGGCCCGGACCGCTCGAAATGATCTCCATCGTCGTCACCGGCCCATCATCCCAGCGGGATACGACATTTTCCGGGCGTCCCGGCTACAGACTGCGAGGATCGTCGCGTGGGACCCGCCTTGCAGGGTCTAGCAAGACGGACGTACGGTTTACCGAAGACGCACAACCGAGAGTTAGGCAAACCTAACCCGAAGGTCGCCCTTTCGGTGCGAAAGACTTGACTTCCAGTCGCTGGGTGTGAAGGAGATGACGGTGGCCAGCCTCGACACCTTTGGTGCGAAGAGCGAGCTGCGCGTCGGAGACGCGAGCTACGAGATTTTCACGATCGACAAGGTGAAGGGGCACGAACGCCTGCCCTACTCCTTGAAGATCCTCCTGGAGAACCTGCTGCGCACTGAGGACGGCGCGAACATCACCGCCGACCACATCAACGCGCTCGGCAGCTGGGACAAGGACGCACAGCCGAACGTCGAGATTCAGTTCACCCCGGCACGGGTGCTGATGCAGGACTTCACCGGCGTCCCCTGCGTGGTCGACCTGGCCACCATGCGCGAGGCCGTGAAGGACCTGGGCGGCGACCCGACCAAGGTGAACCCGCTCTCGCCCGCCGAGATGGTCATCGACCACTCGGTCATCGCCGACCTGTTCGGCCGCGCGGACGCCTTCCAGCGCAACGTGGAGCTGGAGTACCAGCGCAACCGTGAGCGCTACCAGTTCCTGCGCTGGGGCCAGACCGCGTTCAACGAGTTCAAGGTCGTCCCGCCGGGTACCGGCATCGTGCACCAGGTCAACATCGAGTACCTGGCCCGCACCATCATGGAGCGCAACGGCCAGGCGTACCCGGACACCGTGGTCGGCACCGACTCGCACACCACCATGGTCAACGGCCTGGGCGTGCTGGGCTGGGGCGTCGGCGGCATCGAGGCCGAGGCCGCCATGCTCGGCCAGCCGGTGAGCATGCTGATCCCGCGGGTCGTCGGCTTCAAGCTCTCCGGCGAGGCGCCGGCCGGCACCACCGCCACCGACCTGGTGCTCACCATCACCGAGATGCTGCGCAAGCACGGCGTGGTCAGCAAGTTCGTCGAGTTCTACGGTCCGGGCGTCAGCGCCGTCCCGCTGGCCAACCGCGCGACCATCGGCAACATGTCGCCGGAGTACGGCTCGACCGTCGCGATCTTCCCGATCGACGAGCAGACCATCGACTACCTGAAGCTGACCGGCCGGACCGAGCAGCAGGTCGCGCTCGTCGAGGCGTATGCGAAGCGGCAGGGCCTGTGGCTCGACCCGGCCGCCGAGCCGGACTACTCGGAGAAGCTCGAGCTCGACCTGTCGACGATCGTCCCGTCGCTGGCCGGCCCGAAGCGCCCGCAGGACCGGGTGCTGCTCAGCGAGGCCAAGTCCGCGTTCCGCGCGGCCCTGCCGACCTACGTGAAGGAGGACGAGGCCGGCCTCGAGTCCTTCCCGGCCAGCGACCCGCCCGCGGTCTCCGGCCGCGCGTCGAAGCCGACCCTGGTCAAGGGCGACGACGGCGTGGAGTACGAGCTGGACCACGGCGCGGTCGTCATCGCCGCCATCACGTCCTGCACCAACACGTCGAACCCGCAGGTCATGATCGGTGCCGCCCTGCTCGCGAAGAAGGCCGTCGAGCGCGGCCTGACCCGCAAGCCGTGGGTGAAGACCACCCTGGCCCCCGGTTCCAAGGTCGTCTCCGACTACTACGACCGGGCCGGCCTCACGCCGTACCTGGACAAGGTCGGTTTCAACCTGGTCGGTTACGGCTGTACCACCTGCATCGGCAACTCGGGCCCGCTGCCCGAGGAGGTCTCGGCGGCCATCAACGAGGCCGACCTGACCGCGGTCAGCGTGCTCTCCGGCAACCGTAACTTCGAGGGCCGGATCAACCCGGACGTCAAGATGAACTACCTGGCGTCCCCGCCGCTGGTGGTGGCGTACGCGCTGGCCGGCTCGATGGACATCGACATCACCACCGAGCCGCTGGGCATCGGGTCGGACGGCGAGCCGGTCTTCCTGACCGACATCTGGCCGTCCAACGCGGAGATCGACGAGACCATCGCGCAGGCGATCGGTGCCGAGGGCTTCAGCACCGCCTACCAGGACGTCTTCGCCGGCGACGAGCAGTGGCAGTCGCTGCCGACGCCGACCGGCAAGACGTTCGAGTGGTCCGACGACTCGACCTACGTCCGCAAGCCTCCGTACTTCGAGGGCATGCAGGCCGACCCGAGCCCGGTGACCGACATCACCGGCGCCCGCGTGCTGGCCAAGCTGGGCGACTCGGTCACCACCGACCACATCTCCCCGGCCAGCTCGATCAAGCCGGACTCGCCCGCCGGTAAGTACCTCGCCGAGCACGGCGTCCCGCGCGCCGAGTTCAACAGCTACGGCTCGCGCCGCGGCAACCACGAGGTCATGATCCGTGGCACGTTCGCCAACATCCGGCTGCGCAACCAGCTGCTGAACGATGTCGAGGGTGGCTTCACGCTCAATCACCTGACCGGCGAGCAGACCACGATCTTCGACGCGTCGGTCGCCTACCAGGAGGCCGGCGTCCCGCTGGTCATCCTCGCCGGCAAGGAGTACGGCTCGGGCTCGTCCCGCGACTGGGCGGCCAAGGGCACCATGCTCCTCGGCGTCCGCGCGGTCATCGCCGAGAGCTACGAGCGGATCCACCGCTCCAACCTGATCGGCATGGGCGTGCTCCCGCTGCAGTTCCCGCAGGGGCAGAACGCCGCGTCGCTGGGCCTCACCGGCACCGAGACCTTCTCGTTCACCGGCGTCACCGAGCTCAACGACGGCACCACGCCGCGCACGGTCAAGGTCACGACGGACAGCGGCATCGAGTTCGACGCCGTCGTCCGCATCGACACGCCCGGCGAGGCCGACTACTACCGCAACGGCGGCATCCTGCAGTACGTGCTGCGCAAGATGCTCCGCAGCTGATATCCGCTGGTCAAGGCCCGCTTCCCGGTTCCGGGAGGCGGGCCTTTTCCTTTTGTTCGGTACGGCCGACGCGCCCCCGCCGCGCGCAAGAGGCGCTCACCCCGTACCGAATCATGGTCGGAAGCCCGTCTTGTCGGCGTCGGTGATCTCGCGCAGCACCCGGGCCGGGACGCCGGCCGCGATCACCCCGGCCGGGATCGGTCTGGTGACCACGCTGCCGGAGGCGACAATCGCGCCGTCACCGATGGTGACGCCCTGGTTGATGGTGACGCCGCCGCCGATCCAGACGTTGTCACCGATCGTCACCGGTTTGGCGTAGCAGGCCCCGGCGGCCCGCTCGGCGGCGTCGATGGCGTGGTTGGACGTGTAGATCCCGACCCGCGGCCCGAACAGCACATGGTCACCGATGGTGATCCCGCCGCCGTCGAGCATCACGCAGTCGAAGTTGCCGTAGAAGCCGTCCCCGATGCTGATGTTGAACCCGAACTCACACCGGAACGTCGGCTCGAAATGGCAGCCCTCCCCCACCGATTTCAGCAGCCGCCGCAGGATCACCTCGCGCTCGGCCTGAGCCTTACCGAAACTGGAGTTGTACTCGTCGGTCAGCAGCACGGTCCGCTCCCGAGCCTCGACGAGTTCGCTGGTCAGATCGTTGTACATGGCCCCGGACAGAATGTGCTGCCGCTGCTCTTCAAGCGTCACCCGGCGATCCTCCCACGTGTCGGCGTGGACTCCCCGCCGGTGATGAATAGGCTTCGGGAATGGATGACAAGACTGTTCTGGGCCGGATCACCGAGCTGGTCGACGAGGAACACAAGCTTCGCCGGCAGCTCAGTGAGGGCAGCATCTCGTCCGACGAGGAGCACTCCCGTCTCAAAGATCTCGAGGAGTCCCTCGACCAGTGCTGGGACCTGCTGCGCCGCCGCCGGGCGGCCCGTGACGCCGGCCACGATCCGGACGCCGAGCAGGCCCACAGCACCGCCGAGGTGGAGGGCTACATTCAGTAGGGCTGCATTCAGTGAGATGAGCCGGGGCCGTGCGGCCCCGGCTCCCACCGGCCGTCAGCGCAGCCCCGCCTCGAAGTGGAGGCGCTCGATCAGCTCGTCCTCGTCGATCGTCAGGCCCCGCGACCGGAACCAGCCCGCCACGTTCCGCACGTCGCGGGCGATGAACTCGCCGCCGCGCGGGTTGGCGATCACGTCGACGATCTGCGGCAGGTCGATCATGACGAGCCGGCCGGCATGGACCATCGTGTTGTACGGCGACAGGTCACCGTGCGCCACCTGCGCCCGGGCCAGCACCGACAGCGCGTCGGTCATCTGCCGCCACAGGTCGGCCAGCTGATCCGGATCGACCCGGACCTGGGCCAGGCGTGGTGCGGCCTCGCCGGTCTCCCAGTCACCGATGAACTCCATCATCAGCTCGGTGCCGATCAGCTGGACCGGGTAGGGCACGCAGACCAGGCCGCTCTCCTGCCCGATCTCCCACAGCCGGCCGAGCGCGCCGAACTCGGCCGCCGACCACTGCCCGGAGATCATCTCCTTGCCGAAGGATGTCCGGTTGGTCATCGCCCGCATCTCCCGGGACCGGCGAACCCGGCGCCCTTCGAGATAACCGGCGTCCCGATGGAACATCCGGTGGTCGCCGTCGCGGTAGCGCTTGGCGGCCAGCATGCTGATCTTGTCGGTGCCCGGGATGGCCCGGCGCACCAGGAAGACATCGGCTTCCTTGCCGGTCTTGAGCATGCCCAGCTCGGTGTCGACCGCACCGTACTCGGTACGCACCCAGTCGGGGCGAGGCTCGGGACCATGCAGAGCGCCGTCCCACGTGGACCACCGATCACCCTCCTCGGGCAGATCAGGGTCCTCCTGGAGGGCCGGCTCGATCCGGCCGCGCTTTACGAAAGTCGGGTCGTCGTCGTCGAACTTGCGGCGCTTGCCGCGCATGGTGGTGGAGCCGTAAGAGTCGTGCTCGCGCACTGGAGGTTCTCCTCGGAGAAAGAAGTTTTCGGGGAAGCGGGGACAGCAGGCATCACAAAGACGGCCATGAGGTCCACCCCCTTCTCTCTCGTCGGTTCGTTTCCGGCGCGCCCACTCTTTCCGATCACCGCGGGGCGCGCAACCGATTTATCTCAGCGGGTCGCCATGATCGCGGACAGGCCCTGGATCACGTTGCCCACCGCGTGGGTCGGCGCGAACCGGTTGTCCACCCAGTCCCGCCCGCGGTGCAGCCACACGCTGGGCAGACCGAGCGCCGCGGCCCCGCCGATGTCGGCCTCGGGGCTGTCACCGACGACCCAGGCGCCGGCCAGGCGCATCCGCACCCGCTGGGCGGCCAGCGCGAAGATCCGCGGGTTCGGCTTACTGACCCCGCACTCCTCGGAGATCACCCAATCGGCGACATAACGGTCCAGCCCGGTCCGCCGGATCCGGGCGTCCTGCTGCTCGGCCTGCCCGTTGGTGACCACGACCGGCACCAACCCGGCGTCGCCGGCGATCTCCAGAGCGCAACCGACCATCGGGTCGAGGCGTTCGTAGGTGGGTGGCCCACCGTTCAGCTCGTCGACCAGATCGATCGCGGAAACCCGCAGACGGTAGCGCTCACGAATCAGATCAGCGAGATCCCAGCGGGAGGTCAGACCGTCCGCGTCCACCGCGACGAGCCACTCCAGATCGTCCTGCGGAGCACCGATCTCATCGAGGAACCCCTTTGCCCACAGCCGGAACGCACCACTGCGGTCGAGCAGGGTGTCGTCCAGAGCGAGGAAGACTAGAGGCACGCGGGCACTTTACGTGAGCATCACGCGAACCAACCAGCCCAGAACTGTTAACAAGACGCTGAGAGCATGACGCAATTCGCATCATCCGATCGAGGGACGCCCGGTTCTTGTAAGCCGTACGTACGGATTGCAAGAAAGTCCTGGCCCATGACACGATCAATCCCGTGCCCAGGGTGAGTCAGGACCAGCTCGATGCTCGACGTCACGAGATCCTCAACGCGTCGCGCACGTGCTTCGCGCGGTTCGGATACAACGGCGCGACGGTCCACCGGCTCGAAGAGGCCACCGGCATGTCCCGTGGCGCGATTTTCCACCATTTCCGGGACAAGGAACATCTGTTCCTCGCCGTCGCCGAGGACGACGCCGCCACGATGGCCGAGATCGTCGCCCGTAACGGCCTCGTCCAGGTGATGCGTGACCTGCTCGAGCGCGCCGGCAACAGCGAGGGTGACACGGCCGGCTGGCTCGGCACCCAGCTGGAGGTGGCGCACCGGCGGCGTACCGATCCGGCGTTCGCCAAACGGTGGGCGCAGCGGTCGGCCGCCATCGCCGACGCGACCCGTGAGCGGCTCCAGCGCCAGCGGGACGCCGGGGTGCTCCGCGAGGACGTGCCGGTCGAGGTGCTCACCCAGTTCCTCGAGCTGGCGTATGACGGGCTCGTCCTCCACCTGGCCACCGGCCGGCCCGCCGGTGAGCTCGCCGCCGTCCTCGACGTCGTCGAGGACGCCGTCCGCCGCCACTGACCCGGTCCCCCGGCCGCGGCCTACCCCCGAGGTAATGGCCGTCGCCGGCCGGGCCCGCCTACGCTGCCGGGCATGAGCGACGTGGGCAGGTTGCTGCGCGGCTGGCGGGACGCGCGGCGGATGAGCCAGCTCGACCTCTCCGGGCGGGCCGGGGTGTCGACCCGGCATCTGTCGTTCGTGGAGACCGGGCGCTCCCGCCCGACCCGGCAGATGCTGCTGCGGCTGGCCGACGAACTGGACGTGCCGCTGCGGGCCCGCAACGAGCTGCTCCTGGCCGGCGGGTTCGCACCCACCTACCCGGAGTCGGCCCTCGACGGCCCGCCGCTGGCCGACGTGCTGACCGCGCTGCGCACCGTGCTCGCCGGGCACTCACCGAACCCGGCCGTCCTGGTGGACCGGCACTGGACGATGGTCGACGGCAACGACGGGGTGGCCCGTTTCACCGCCGGATGCGCACCGGAACTGCTGGCACCACCGGTCAACGTCCTGCGCCTGGCGCTGCACCCGGCCGGGATGGCACCCCGCATCGGCAATCTCGCCGAGTGGCGTACGCACCTCCTGCACCGCCTGGACCGGCAGGCCGCGGCCACCGGCGACCCGGTGCTGCGTGAGCTGCGGGCCGAACTGGCCGCCTACCCCGGCGGTGAGGTCGCCACCGGCCCGGACGGTCTGGTCGTCCCGCTGCACTACCAGGACCTGCGGTTCTTCAGCATCACGACGGTGCTCGGCACCCCGCGTGACGTGACCCTCGCCGAACTGGCCATCGAGGCGTTCCTCCCCGCCGACGCGGCCACGGCGACGGCGCTGCGCCGGGAGATGGCAGGATCGGGGCATGGACCTTGGGCTCGCTGATCGTGTGTACATCCTCACCGGGGCCTCGCGCGGGCTCGGGTTCGCCACCGCGCAGGCACTCGTCGGCGACGGTGCGAGGGTGGTCGTCTCCGCACGTGACGACGACCGGGTCAACGAGGCGGTGACCGCGCTCGGCGGCCCCGAGCACGTTCTCGGTGTGACCGCCGATCTGTCCGACCCGAGCACCCCGCGGGAGCTGGTGCACGCCGCGCAGGAGCGGTTCGGGCGGCTCGACGGCGCGCTGGTCTCGGTCGGCGGCCCGGCGCCCGGCACCGCGGCGAGCATGAGCGACGACCAGTGGACGAGCGCGTTCGAGACGGTGTTCCTGGGGTCGGTGCGGGCGGCGCGGACGTTCGCGTCGGCGCTGCCCGAGGGCGGTGCGGTCGGCCTGGTGCTGTCCACCTCGGTGAAGACGCCGCTGGCCGGGCTCGGTCTCTCCAACGGTTTCCGTCCCGGCCTGGCGATGGTGGCGAAGGACATGGCCGACGAGTTCGGGCCGCGCGGCATCCGGGTCCTGAGCATCCTGCCCGGCCGGTTCATGACCGACCGCAGCCGTGAGCTCTTCGCGGCGGCCGCCGACCCGATCGCCGCCGCCGAGACGGTCGAGTCCGGCATCCCCCTGCGCCGCATCGGGGAGCCCACCGAGTTCGGCCGGGCCGCCGCCTTCCTGCTCTCCCCGGCCGCGAGTTACATGACCGGCGTGGCGATCGCGGTCGACGGCGGCGCCCTCCGCACCCTGTGACCGCCCCCTCCGACGGCCGCGCCGCCGCATCCCGCTCCGGCGCCGGCGG